>JBBQLG010000120.1:0-19993 GCA_038327655.1 Cytophagales bacterium | reverse complement strand
GTTTTTTATTCCCCAAATTATTAATCTTGTATCTGACATACATTTCTCACCTCTCCTTATTTCCAAATGCCCCACAAAACTCACCCCTTTAACTATTTACCCATATTAAGCACTTACGCTTCAACCAACTGATCGAAGCTCGGCAGTGTGATTTTCTCTAAAAGCTGTTCTTCCAGCATTTCAGCCCACTCACTGATATATGCCACCACGTCGTTGCGGACGTTGTGTTTCAGAAACCGCTTCTCAATCGGAAAACGAGCCAATACCTGCCGGTCCGACAATTTCTCCAGGTTCTTCAAATCTTCCAGCATCAGGCCCGCACCGATCATTTCGCTGATAACGACGTCGATGGGCAGGGCACTGGTTGGGCAGAAATCTTCGACCTGCTCGTTCCAATCGCCGTAGCGCTGCATGGCATAGCGGTGAATATCATCTTTACTCAGTTTGGTCAGTTCCTGAGCCAGGTTGCCGCAGTTGCAGCCGCCCATGTGCCCCCACTGATACGGAGCACCGTCTTTGAGTTTGCGAGCCGTCCGGCGGAGGGCGTCGATGAGTTCGGGATTCGGTCGAGCCATGATTACGTTTACGGTTAGTCTTCGTTGGGAAAACAGTCTGTTTGCAAAGTTTGTTCGGGCCGGGTAGCTTAACGAATGTGCTGAAAGCTGTAGCCATGCTTGCACCCCCAATTTAGGCGTCTATCTTTGTTTATCAGCCTGTTTATCCATAATTTTTTCACCAATTCCATTCAGCTATGCGGCACTGCTACCCCCTTGTTTTAACTCAGTTTCTACTGACCGCATCCTGCACAATTCTTCAGGCGCAGGATGTCCGCCAAAACACCATCAGTACCCTGGATAGTAAACAGGCGCACTATGCCGCTCTGGCCCGCCAGATCTGGAAACTGGCCGAACCAGGTTATTTAGAAGTGCAGACCAGCCAACTCCTGAAATCCGAACTTCGTCAGCAGGGGTTCCGCATCGACACGGGGGTGGCCGCTATTCCAACCGCATTCGTAGCCAGTTTTGGCAGTGGTCATCCGGTTATTGATATTCTGGCCGAGATGGATGCCCTGCCCGGTCTGTCGCAGGATACGGTTCCCATGCGTCGACCACTCGTACCCAATGCGTACGGGCATGGTTGCGGACACAACCTGTTCGGCGTTGGCTCGGTAGCGGCCGCGATTCAGGTGAGCGACTGGCTCAGGAAATCAGGTAAATCGGGCACGATTCGGCTCATTGGTACTCCCGCTGAAGAAGGTGCCGGTGGCGGAAAAACCTATCTGGTGCAATCGGGGCTTTTTACGAATACAGACGCGGTGTTGCACTGGCATCCGGGCGATGTAAATTCGGCCAGTCCCAATTCGTCACTGGCCTATCGGGTAGCTTTATTTCAGTTCAATGGGCTGGCGGCTCATGCGTCGGCGGCTCCCGAAAAAGGCCGTTCGGCGCTGGATGCCGTCGAGGCCATGAATTACATGGTCAACATGATGCGCGAACACGTCTCGCCCGAAACCCGGATTCACTACGTCATTAAAAAAGGCGGATTAACCTCCAACATCGTTCCGGACTACGCCGAGGTTGAATATACCATTCGGCATCCCTCGGCAAAGGGGCTGGAAGAACTCTGGAAGCGCCTGATGAAAACCGCCGAAGCAGCCGCACTGGGCACCGAAACGACGATGCATTATGAAATTATGGCGGGTTTATACAACCTGTTACCCAATGAAATCCTGGCCAAACAGATGCAGCGAAGTCTGGAGCGGGTAGGTGGTGTGGCGTATTCCAGTCAGGAAACGGCATTTGCCGAGACAATTCGTCAGACCGTATCGGCGGGGACGCTGCCCCCGCTGAGTCAGGCAACTACGATACCGGCTTATGCGCTAAACGGCGTAACACCCGCATCCACGGATGTTGGCGATGTAAGTTGGGTAGTGCCAACGGCGGGTTTATCAACGGCTACCTGGGTTCCGGGAGTACCGGCGCATAGTTGGCAGGCGGTGGCCTGCGACGGTATGTCGATTGGGGTAAAGGGAATGATGGTGGCAGCCAAAACCATTGCCCTGACGGCCATTGATCTATTCGGCCAGCCAGTAGTAATTAAACAGGAGAAAGCCGAATTGGACAAGGCGCGGGGTGGCGAAACGTTCGAGTACAAATCGCTGGCCGGAAACCGCAAGCCGCCGTTAGATTATCGGCGCCAATGAAAAGAGCCACCCTAAATCGTTTGGGGTGGCTCTTTTCATTAGCGTACAAGGTCTACCAGATCTTTGTCATTTACCTCTTTTTTCACGTCGGCCAGATCAAGAAACTGCTTGTATATTTCGTCGAGGGTGGGTTTGTCGTACCGAAAACCCAGCAGTTCGAGTCGGTGTTTCAGGGCGTGTCGTCCGCTGCGGGCCGTCAGCACGATCATGGATTTATCGACGCCCACATCGTGCGGATTCATAATTTCGTAGTTCTCCGAATGCTTTAGGAAACCGTCCTGATGAATACCCGACGAGTGCGCAAAGGCGTTGCGCCCGACGATGGCTTTATTGGCTTGAACCGGCATCCGCATCATGCCCGACACCAACTGACTAACGGGAAATAAACGGGTTGCATCAATATTGGTCTCGAAACCAAGTTCTTTATGCACCCGCAACGCCATCACGACTTCTTCGAGTGAGGTATTACCCGCCCGTTCGCCGATGCCGTTCATGGTTACTTCCACCTGCCGCGCCCCGTTCATAATGCCCGCCAAAGTATTGGCCGTCGCTAAGCCGAGGTCATTATGACAGTGAATGGAAATCGTCGCCAGATGAATATTCGGCACATTTTCGTAGAGGTACTTTATTTTCGCGCCGTACTCTTCGGGCAAGCAATAGCCGGTTGTATCGGGAATATTTACCACCGTTGCACCCGCTTTGATAACGGCTTCGGTCAGCCGGGCCAGGAATTCGAGGTTGGCGCGACCGGCGTCTTCGGCGTAGAATTCGACATCTTCGACGTACGTTTTGGCATGTTTCACGGCCGCGATTGCCTGCTCCAGAATCTGCTCGCGGGTGCTGTTGAATTTATTCTGAATGTGAATATCCGACGAGCCAATCCCGGTATGAATCCGGCCCCGCTTCGCCCCTTTAAGGGCTTCGCCAGCCACGTCGATATCGCCCTTGACCGCCCGGCTCAGCGCGCAGATGGTGGGTATCGAAACGGCTTTGGAAATTTCGACCACCGACCGAAAGTCACCGGGACTGGACACCGGGAAGCCGGCTTCGATCACATCAACGCCTAATTTTTCCAGCTCAATGGCCACGACCACCTTTTCTTCGGTAGTTAACTGACTACCCGGTACTTGTTCGCCATCGCGCAGGGTAGTGTCGAAAATGTAAACTCGCTGGCTCATCGTGGTATTAATTTCGTATTGGTTAATGCATGGGCAGCCCTTAAACAGCCACAAAAATCATATATGTCTGAGTACCTGCTCACCCATGGTCGTTGTATCAAGCATCATTTCGGCGGGCGTATCCCCATCGGCAATATCGCGGGTACGGAAACCGGCTTTCAGTACAGCCGCAACAGCGTTAACGACAGCTTCCGCTTCGGCCTTCAGCCCAAATGAAATGTCCAGCATCAGGGCCACCGACAGTACCGATGCCAGTGGATTGGCAACACCTTTGCCCGTAATATCGTGCGCCGAGCCATGAATGGGTTCGTATAACCCCGTTGTATCACCAACCGACGCCGAGGCCAGCATTCCCATCGACCCGGCAATCTGACTGGCTTCATCGGTCAATATATCGCCGAAGAGATTCCCGGTCAGCACCACATCAAACCGGCGCGGGTCTTTAATCAGCAGCATCGCGGCCGAATCGACAAACTGATGTTCGACCTCCACATCCGGGTAACGCAACGCTACTTCCTGCACCACTTCGCGCCAGAGCCGTGACGACTCGAGCACGTTTGCTTTATCGACTGAGCACAGTTTTTTCCGGCGCGTCCGGGCGGCCTCAAAGGCTTTTACGGCAATCCGCTCGACCTCGTAGCGGCTATAAATCATCGTATCGTGGGCGGTATTCCCGTCATCCGTGCGCCCCCGCTCACCAAAATAGACATCTCCCGTCAACTCCCGAAAAAATAGAATATCGGACCCTTTCAGAATTTCGGGCTTAATACTTGATGCCTCCAGCAATTCATCGAACAGTTTAATAGGTCGCAGATTAGCGTACAAGCCGAGTGCTTTACGGATACCCAGCAACCCCTGTTCCGGCCGGACTTTGGCTGACGGATCGTTATCATATTTTGGATGGCCAACGGCCCCGAATAAAATAGCGTCCGACGCTTTCGATTTGGTGATCGTTTCGTCGGGCAGCGGATTTCCCGTGGCTTCGATGGCCTCATGACCAATCAGGGCGGTCTCGTAGGTGAACTCGTGGTTGAATTTCTCCGCAATACGCTCCAGTACCTGCTTACCAACCGCTGTTACTTCCTGACCAATACCATCTCCGGCAATAACGACAATGTGTTTTTTCATTTATGGTGATTGAATGATTGAGTAGTAGAATGATTGAATGAATTCCGGGAGGATATATTCAATCATTCTACCACTCAATCATTCAATAGTTTGCGTGGGCTATGTCAAATTGTTTAATCTCATCTTTCAAACTCAGCAGGTAATCAATATCATCATAACCGTTAATTAGGCACGTTTTTTTATACGTATTGATATCAAATGATTCCCGGTTTCCGTTGGCCAGCACAACTTCCTGATTTTCCAGATCGACAGTGATGGGCGTATGCGGATCTGCACTAATGGCGTCAAAGATTTCGGACAGAAAGCCGTCTGACACCTGCACCGGCAACACGAATGTATTCAACGCGTTATTTTTGAAGATATCGGCAAAGAAACTCGAAATCACGACGCGAAATCCGTAATCGTGAATGGCCCAGGCGGCATGTTCGCGGCTACTGCCCATGCCAAAATTACGGCCTGCAACTAATATCTGAGCCTCTTTATAAATCGGATTATTCAGAACAAAATCAGCCTTCGGCGTATTATCGGCTTCATATCGCCAGTCGCGAAACAGGTTATCGCCAAACCCCTCGCGGGTAGTTGACTTAAGAAAACGGGCCGGAATGATCTGATCCGTGTCGATGTTCTCACTCGGCAACGGTGCCGCCGTTGCCGTGAGTGTAGTGAAATATTCTTTACTCATTATATCTCGTTCAATAAGCCTGTAAAATCTTCTGGATTTAATTCTATTTCCCGTAAAATCTGCCGTATTAGTGGTCGGGCAATATCTTGTTTGCCATGAAAAGGAAGGGTTGTATAACGCCCATCAGGATGACGATAGAAAGCATGGCTACCTTTCTGGCGCACGAACTCAAAACCCAGGCGCAATAATATCTTTTCAAATGTTTTAGCGTCAACGACAGGAATCTTGCTCATGCGGCAATCAGAAACTGTTGAAAGCCGATGTGTTCAGGTAAATTAGATAATTCTTCCTCCGTCATTTCTTCCAAACATAATTCTATTACCTCTCTGAGGTTATTATTCAACTCGTCCAGCGTTTCAGCTTGAGAATGCGCACCAGGCAATTCATTGACGATGCCGACATAATACCCTGTGTCCTTATCCCGTTCGATATGGGCGGTGAACTGATAACTTTTCATGGATTAGATTATTTATACATACTCCCGGACATCCCCCACGCGCCCCGTTACGGCGGCAACGGCAGCCGTCAGCGGAGACGCCAGAAACGTACGCGACTGCGGCCCCTGACGACCTTCAAAGTTACGGTTCGAGGTACTCAGGCAGTATTTACCCGCCGGAATCTTGTCTTCATTCATGCCCAGACAAGCTGAACAACCGGGTTCGCGCAGTTCAAAACCAGCGTCGATAAACACCTGATCCAGCCCTTCGGCTTTGGCCTGATTCGCGACCTGTACCGAACCGGGTACAATCCAGACTTCTACGCCTATGGCCTTCTGCTTGCCCTTTACAAAGTCGGCAACGATGCGCAGATCTTCAATACGGGCGTTGGTGCAGGAACCGATGAACACGTAATCGACTAATTTATTGAGCAGTTCCATGCCCGGTTCCAGGCCCATGTACGCTAATGATTTAGTGTATGACGCCAACTCATGCGCCGGAATCTCGCTCAGGTTTGGAACGTGTTCGCTTACACTAATGCCCATGCCGGGGTTCGTGCCGTAAGTAATCATGGGACCAATATCGGCCGCATCGTAGTATAATTCACGGTCAAATTCGGCTCCTTCGTCGGTTTTCAGGGCCGACCAGCGTTCAACGGCCTGATCGAAGGCGTCGCCCTGTGGGGCAAACCGACGTCCCTGGATGTAATCGAACGTGGTTTGGTCGGGTGCAATCAGCCCACCACGGGCACCCATTTCGATGCTCATGTTGCAGATCGTCATCCGCGCTTCCATCGACAGGCTTCGGATCACATCCCCGGCGTATTCGACGAAATAACCCGTTGCCCCACTGGCTGAAATTTTCGAGATGATGTACAGGATACTATCTTTTGCCGACACGCCTTTCGCCAACTGCCCGTTTACATTAATGCGCATCCGTTTGGGCTTGTATTGCAGGATACACTGCGTTCCCAGCACTTGCTCGACTTCGCTGGTGCCGATACCGAAGGCTACGTTGCCAAATGCGCCGTGGGTACTGGTATGGCTGTCGCCACAAACGATGGTCATGCCGGGTAGCGTCAGACCCAGTTCCGGCCCGATAATGTGGACAATCCCCTGAAACGGATGACCCAGATCATACAGTTCAACGCCAAACTCAGCGCAGTTCCGGCGCAGCGTCTCGACCTGATGCCGGGACAGGGCTTCGCGAATCGGCAGATGCTGGTCCTTGGTGGGTACGTTATGGTCGGCGGTGGCGGTGGTGCGGCCGGTATTGAAGACGCCAATATCCCGCTTACGCAGTCCATCGAATGCCTGCGGACTGGTCACTTCATGGATGAAATGCCGGTCGATAAACAGGGCGTCAGGATGTCCTTCGGCCTGTTTGACAACGTGGGCATCCCAGATTTTATCAAATAATGTCGTGGGCTGAGTCATGATTCTGCTACGAAATGATGGTAGCCCCTATAATTAGGGGCTCATTCAACTGTTGCTTAATAGCCGGTACGAGCGGCTGAAGTTCCGCACAAGAGTTTCCTACAGCATTAAGCACTAAAACAGCGATTGGGTATTTGGCAAAATTCTGCTGATGCTTTAGATTTCTGTCGAAGGTGATTAACATATCAAAGCCTTCCTGTAGCATCAGCTTAAGCAATTCGCCATTCTTTGTGCTTTGCCACCCCTTGTCCCTGACGGTATAAATTTCATGTTCAGTAAAATCAAGTTTCAATCTTTTCGGCAGGTTCTCGTCAAGCAGCATTTTCATGTATTGCGTTTAACAGCCTCTCAGACCCAAGCACCCTACCAGCCAACTCAAGTACTGCTACAGCCTGCGCTTTTGTTACGGACGGAAAATCATCTAAAAACTCATCTATGGTAATACCCCGCTCTAAATGTCCAAACAACGATTCGACAGGAACACGTGTACCTGTAAATACAGGTGTTCCAAATTGCACGTCAGGATCGACAGTTATAGCGTCTATATTCATGATGATTACGGTTTCAAATCAAAAACTCGAATAAATCCGGTTTATCGTTTATGTATTCAAACTGAACATTAGCCGCTTTCATGCGTTCGATGAGCGGCTCGAAATCTGCTTTGTATTTCAATTCGAGACCCACTAATGCCGGACCCCGTTCGCGGTTGGTGCGCTTTGAATACTCAAACAGTGTTATGTCATCCGTCGGGCCAAGTACGTTGCTCAGAAACTCGCGCATGGAACCGGACCGTTGCGCAAACCGGATGATGAAATAATGCTTCAGCCCTTCATACAACAGCGACCGTTCCTTGATTTCTTCGGTTCGGGTGATGTCATTGTTTCCCCCGCCAATCAGACAGACTACGTTTTTGCCCCGAATCTCGTCTTTTATCAGGTCTAACGCGGCAATCGTGAGGGCACCGGCGGGTTCGGCAACAATGGCTTCCTCGTTGTATAATTTCAGAATGGCCGTACATACTTTGCCTTCCGGTACCAGCAACACGCGGTCGAGATTCTGCCGACAGACTTCAAACGTGGTCTCGCCAACGCGTTTTACTGCGGCTCCGTCCACAAATTTATCAATTTCATCCAAGGTCACGACATGGCCTTCGTCTAAGGCCACTTTCATGGACGGCGAACCCAAAGGTTCAACGCCGATGAGCTTGGTCTTCGGACTAAGCTGCCTAAAAATCGTGGAGACGCCCGAAGCTAAGCCACCGCCACCGATAGCCATCAGCAGGTAATCGATCTTAAAGTCGGCATCCTTGAAGATTTCCAGCCCTACCGTGCCCTGCCCTTCCATCACCTGCAGGTCATCGAAGGGGTGAACAAACGTGCATTCATGGGTATTTACGTACTCGATGGCGGCATAATAGGCATCGTCATAAGTGTCGCCGACCAACACAACCTCCACGAATTCTTTACCGAACATGCCGACCTGTTTCACTTTTTGCGCCGGGGTGGTCGTGGGCATAAAAACCCGTCCGTTCACACCCATTTTCCGGCAGGCGTACGCTACACCCTGGGCGTGGTTACCGGCCGAGGCACACACGACGCCTTTGGACAACGCATCGACCGACAGGCTGGCCATTTTGTTGTAAGCCCCGCGAATCTTGTACGACCGCACGACCTGCAAATCCTCCCGTTTCAGGAAAATCTGAGCGTGATACCGGTCCGACATGTTGATATTTTCCTGCAACGGCGTGTGCGTTACGATACCCCGTAACCGCTCGGCTGCGAGGTAGATATTATCCACCTCCGGGAAGGCTATTTTTTTGTCCGCTTCGACCACGTCGTTCCGTTAAAAAATGAGTGTTGGTTGCTGGAAACTGCCCACAAAAATACAAAATCTTCAATCAGCGTATAAGCCAGAGCGTTGAGACCGGAAAACGATAGCTTCCTTACCTCAACGCCCTAACCCTTTATTAAATTAGCTCCGCTCCGGGCGCAGGCTGCGAACGGCCGTACCCGCCTGCCACATTTCCGATTCACGCAGTTCGCTCAATTCAACCTCTAACTTTTCGCGGTAGTCGGGTTGGGAGTTGCGCGAGATAGAGATTTCAGCCTGCTCGCCCGCTTTTACGGAGTTATAAAGCTGCTCAAAAACGGGCTTGGTGGCATCGCGGAAGGGTTTCCACCAGTCGAGGGCACCACGCTGGGCGGTTGTCGAGCAGTTGGCGTACATCCAGTCCATGCCATTTTCAGCCACGAGCGGCATCAACGACTGCGTTAGCTCTTCGACGGTTTCGTTAAACGCTTCGGATGGCGAGTGACCATTGGCCCGCAAGACTTCGTACTGAGCGGCAAAAATACCCTGAATGGCCCCCATCAGCGTTCCCCGTTCGCCGGTCAAATCAGACGTCACTTCTTTGTAGAAATCCGTCTCGAACAAATAGCCGGAGCCGACGCCGATGCCCATAGCAATGGCTTTGGTACGGGCATTTCCCGACGCATCCTGGTAAATGGCGAAGCTGGAATTCAGGCCCTTGCCTTCGACAAACATCCGGCGCAACGATGTGCCCGACCCTTTGGGAGCGACCAGAAACACGTCGACATCAGCGGGGGGAATGATCCCCGTTTTTTCTTTGTAAGTGATGCCGAAGCCGTGCGAGAAATACAGCGACTTACCGGCTTTAAGATACTTCTGCACGGTTGGCCACAATTCAATTTGGGCGGCATCCGACAGCAGAAAGCAAATTATCGTTCCTTTATCCAGTGCGTCTTCGATCTCGAACAGCGTTTCGCCCGGTACCCAGCCATCGGCAACGGCCTTATCATACGTTTTACCCTTGCGCTGCCCGACGATGACGTTGAACCCGTTGTCCCGCATATTCAATGACTGACCGGGGCCCTGTACGCCATAACCGATCACGGCAATGACTTCATTGTTGAGAACTTCTTTAGCTTTCTCAAGCGGAAACTCTTCGCGGGTAACTACATTTTCAACGGTTCCGCCGAAGTTAATTTGTGCCATGATTGAACTGTGTTTGGGGTATTGATTAGAAAAAGTTAAGCAAATAAGAGACGTCCTTTGGGTTTAGGAATATCCCGGCCCACTGATTGAGCCATTTCGATCCATTCCTGAATAACAGTTTCGACGTTGGTCAATGCTTCCTGATAGGTCTCTCCGTCAGCCGCGCAGCCGGGTAATTCGGGAACTTCAGCGATAAAAACATTGTCCTCTTCGCTCCAAAAAATAATTAACTCATACTTCGGGTTCATTTCCATCATTATCGTCAGTAGGAGGATTGAAACCAATTGATCGTCGTTGGTTTTTGGGAGCCAGTAGGTAATCCAGTGCTTGATATATGTCTGAGAACTTGGTACTCATATTCTGTTCCAAGACTAAAATCTGTTCTCTCAACTCTTTATAATCAGCTAAGTGCTGACGCAAGACGACGAATGCCCGTATGATGGCTATGTTTACCTCAATTGCCTTTGCACTTCTGAGCACACTGGACAACATTGCCACCCCCTGTTCTGTAAAAGCATATGGTAAAGCACCACCGAGATAACTTTTAGATGGTATCACAGTTTGTGATACCAGGTGCTCTACTTCCGATTCGGTCAGTCCAAACATAAAATCAGTCGGAAAACGGGTTGGATTGCGTTTTACAGCCTGCTTCAAAGCACGGGTTTCTACTTCATAGAGATGTGCCAAATGAGCATCGAGCATAACTCGATGTCCACGGACTATAAAAATTTGATTTTGTATAAGCTGTACTTCCATCGCTTTTCTACAAATAATATTCCCACTCGGCTTCGGGCAGGTACTCGACTAAGCCCTGCTCGGTTTTACCGACAGCGATGCGGCCGGAGCGGACAAACTCCAGAATGCCGTAGGGTTTGACGTACTCGAAGAAAGCAAAAATCTCTTCTTCCGAACCCGTCTTCTCGATCACGACGTAGTCCAGGCCCCAGTATTTCACCCAGGCCTTGTGTTCTTTATTGACCGTCTCGATGTCCAGCGGTTTGCCTCCCAATGGCGTTTCGATCTTGAACAATGCGATTTCATTGTAGACGATGTCTTCGTTGAGGTAGCCGAACACGGCCAGTACTTCCACGATTTTCCGAATTTGCCGCACTAATTTCTCGACAAATTCCCGCGAATCGTGCTTGATTACAATCGTGAACCGGGAGATACCCTTGCGCTCCGTTTCTGATACGGTCAGGCTTTCAATATTGATGCGTCTACGCGTAAAAATGATCGTGATGCGGTTCAGCAACCCGATGGTATTCTCGGTAAAGATGCAGATGGTATAAGTCGTCATAATCCCCCAGACCGGATCGCCGGACCGCCCCCAAAGAGGTTATTTAAGATAATCGTATGTCGGCGACACTTGCCCCGGCGGGAACCATCGGAAAAACGTTTTCCTCTTTCTCGACGATGACTTCCAGCAGATACGGCTTGTCCGACGCCAGCAGGGTATCGAGCGAGGCATTTAGCTCTTCACGGTGATTACAAGTGTGCCCGTCCATACCAAAACCACGAGCGATGGTAATGAAATCGGGGTTCTGCAATTCCACGAACGAATACCGCCGGTCGTGGAACAGTTGCTGCCACTGCCTGACCATACCGAGGAAATTATTATTCAGGATGATGGCTTTTACCGGCAGCTTATTCTGCACAATGGTACCCAACTCCTGCAACGTCATCTGAAAACAGCCATCGCCGATGATGGCTACTACTTCGCGGTCGGGTGCTCCTACTTTCGCACCAAACGCGGCCGGTAGGGCAAAGCCCATCGTACCCAGCCCACCCGACGTGACTACACTGTGCGGCTTCCTGAATTTATAGTACCGGGCCGCCATCATTTGGTGCTGACCTACATCACTCACCAGAATAGCTTCGCCATTGGTCTTGTCCGACAGCATAGAAATAACCTCGGCCATCTTAATTTTTTCGGTCGTCGGGGCCAGTTCGGGCGCAGTGATCGTTTCGTATTCGATGGCATCGTACTTCCGAAATTCATTCCGCCAAACGGTATGATCGTTCGCGTGAACAAGTGGTAACAGTGCTTCAAGAGCAGCTTTGGCATCACCCACCACCGGTGCATCGGCCTTGATGATCTTGTCAATCTCCGACGGGTCAACGTCGATGTGAATGACTTTAGCCTGTTTGATATATTTCGTCGTATCACCCGTCACGCGGTCGTCGAAGCGCATCCCGATAGCGATAACCACGTCGCACTGATCGGTTAGGACGTTGGTACCGTAGTTGCCATGCATCCCCAGCCAGCCCACGTACAGCGGGTGATCGGTCGGAAAAGCCGACTGACCCAGTAATGTCACCGCGACAGGGATGCCGGTTTTATCGACAAACTCCATCAACTCCGCTTCGGCATTAGCAATCGACACGCCGTGGCCGACAAACAGATACGGCCGTTTGGCTTTGTTAATCAGGGCAGCAGCGGCAGCAATCTGCTCCTGCTTGGGCACGATGCGAGGCCGGTAGCTGATGATTGACTTGCACTTCTCATACACGAACGGCTTGGTCATCAACTCCAACTGCGCGTTCTTGGTCATGTCGATCACCACCGGTCCCGGTCGGCCGGACTGCGCGATGTAGAACGCTTTGGCAATAATGGCCGGTACCTCGTCGGCATCCGTGATCTGATAATTCCACTTGGAAATAGGCATCGTCACGCCGATCACATCCGTCTCCTGAAACGCGTCGGTACCGAGCAACTTCTTGCCCACCTGCCCAACCAGACAGACCATCGGCGTCGAGTCGATCAGCGCGTCGGCGATGCCCGTGACGAGATTGGTCGCTCCCGGACCCGATGTAACTAAGCAAACCCCCGCCCGACCCGTGATGCGGGCGTACCCTTCGGCGGCATGGGCGGCTCCCTGTTCGTGCCGGACCAGAATGTGGTTGATCCGGTCTTGAAAATCGTACAGGGCATCATATACGGGCATAATGGCACCACCGGGGTAGCCAAAAATCGTCTCGACCCCCTCCGCGACCAAACAGCGCATGAGTGCCTGCGAGCCGGAGATGAGTTTAGGCATTTCGACGTCGGTGGTTGCCTGAGTCGGGGTGATGTATGCAGGGGCCGTTGTTTCCATAAGGCAAAGGCGTTTTGAACTGTTCAGGTTGTATTTGTCGATTACTTGGATCTGGCTAAAACCAATAGCATTCGTTCACTTACTTAAACTCCTGTAAGACAGGCTCACTACTTTTTCAAAATCACTATCATTGGTTGACAGCAGCGTCAATCCATTTACTAACGCTGTAGCCGCTATAATGGCATCAGGCAATTTGACGCTTTTGTGTTGCCGACGAAGGCGAACCGTCTGCTGAATTATTTCCTCCGATAGCGGTAGGACTACAGAGTCAGCGATGATTTCCTTGATATCCGTCTCCAGTTGCTTATCACCAGGTATCCAGCTAAGTAGTTCCATCCGGGTCACTACCGACATCACACTTTGTTCTGTTAAAACGCTACGCATAAACAGGCGATTTTCGTCAGACAATCGTTGCGTTAGGTAACGCCCGTAGGCTGATGTATCGATTAAAAACCTCTCGTCCATTCGTCACGCATAGCGTCCAAACTATCAAGTATACTATCTTTTTGAGTCTCCGGTAAGTGCGCATACTTGCTTTCAAACCGGGTCAGATCAGATTTGGGTTTTGCCATTGACAGTCCCTCTTCCTCCTCCAATGTAATGCGCATTCGTATCCGCTTGCCCTCCCACTCGGCGGGTACATTAACGTGCAGGTCGATGGCTCCGTTTTTGGGTTCTACCGTTTGTTCGATGGTGTTCATAGTTAGTTTGTTATCTTATATCCGCTTAGCTGACTGACCCTGTACAAACTAACTTTCCAGCAATCAATTCGGATCAGTTGAACATACTGTTATGGCTTGCATTCAGAATTGTTACGCCTATAAGTTCGTCCCGTTCATACCGGGCAATGATGTCGTTGTCGAGTAATTCCGAATTATCTGCCCGATTTGGTTCTTTAAAATGCAGGTAAAGCACATCGGCCTCCTCATCGTAGTTCGCCCAGAAATTTTTGTGCTTCAGCAGGTAAGGCACGATTCCTTTCAACTCACTTAGTTCGGTCGTTGCCATAAAATCGTTCGTTTCTGTAACTCGCCTGGTTTATTACTCAGATAAGCGGTTATAACAAATCCATCATCCACACTTACTTCTTTGTAAACGACAACTACTTTTTTATCGTTGCTGCCCGGCAATGAACAGACGGCTAACAATTCTCCCCGATTGCCTGCGTAAATGGTCTCAGGCCACTCAATCGTTTGCAGAATGGCACCATAGTAATTCTCAATTTCAGGATGACCGACTATAATATGCATCCACCGCTCTGCATTAAGCCGTATCGGTACGCCATTGATAGATGTTGCCTTATCCATCACCCCTCATCCGTCACGCAGCCTTCGTCGGCGGGTTTTACGCTGCGGATGTATTTGCCCAAAACGCCCCGTGTGAACTTTGGCGCGGGCTGAATCCAGTTGGCCCGGCGTTCGGCCATTTCGGCATCGGAGATGTTCAGAGTGATTTCGCGGGTAGCGGCATCGAGTGTGATGTGGTCGCCGTCTTTGACGAAAGCAATCGGTCCGCCGTCGAAGGCTTCGGGCGTAATGTGGCCCACCACGAACCCGTGCGTCCCACCGGAGAAACGACCGTCGGTAATCAGGGCTACTTTATCGCCTAAGCCGACACCCATAATGGCCGACGTTGGTTTCAGCATTTCAGCCATGCCCGGACCACCTTTGGGCCCTTCGTTACGGATGACGATGACCTGCCCTTCTTTGATTTCGCCCTTCGTCAGGAAATCGATGATTTCGCCTTCGCTCTCGCAGACTTTAGCCGTGCCTTCAAAACGCGTGCCTTCTTTGCCGGTAATCTTAGCCACCCCACCTTTTGGCGCAAGGTTGCCGTACAGAATCTGAATATGACCCGATGCTTTTACCGGGTTCGACAACGGAAAGATAATTTTCTGCGTGTCGAAATCAAGGTCGGGCGCGTCGTCCATGTTTTCGGCGACGGTTTTACCCGTTACGGTCATACACTCGCCGTGAATCAGGCCGTTCTGGTACAGGTATTTCGTGATGGCCGGTACGCCACCAATGGCCAAAACGTCTTCCATGTAATACTTGCCGCTCGGTTTCAGGTCGGCGATGTAGGGTGTCCGGTCGCTAATGGCCTGAATGTCATTGAGGGTCATCATCAGGCCCGCCGACCGGGCAATGGCTAAATAATGCAGAGCCGCGTTGGTTGAGCCGCCGAGGGCCATCACGATGGTCAGGGCGTTTTCGAGCGACTGTTTCGTGATAATGTCTTTAGGCGTAATGTTCCGTTCGAGCAGCACTTTCATGGCCGCACCGATCTTTTTGCACTCTTCCTGCTTACCCTCGTGCGTAGCCGGATAGCTGCTGCTGAACGGTAGACTCAGGCCCATTGCTTCGATGGATGCGGCCATCGTGTTGGCCGTGTACATCCCGCCACAGGCTCCCGCGCCAGGAATCGCGTTCTGAATAATGCCTTTGTAATCCTCGTCCGAGATGTTGCCCGCAATCCGTTTGCCATACGCTTCGAAGGCCGAAACGATGTCTAATTTTTGTCCTTTATAATGCCCGGAGCGGATGGTGCCGCCATACACCATAATACCGGGCCGGTCCAAACGAGCCATCGCCATGACTGCACCCGGCATATTTTTGTCGCAACCCACCACGGTAATCACCGCGTCGTACCATTGCGCCGAGACGACCGACTCAATGGAATCAGCAATCAAATCACGGCTGGGCAGCGAATATTTCATGCCCGCGTTGCCGTTGGTCATTCCGTCCGATACGCCGATGGTATTAAAAATCAACCCAACCATCCCACTGGCCTGAATGCCCTGCTTTACGTAAACAGACAACCCGTTGAGGTGCATGTTGCAGGTGTTGCCTTCGTAGCCCGTGCTGGCAATGCCAATTTGGGCTTTATCCATATCGGCTTCAGTGAGTCCAACGCCATAGAGCATGGCCTGGGCGGCTGGATTACTGACCTCCTGGGTGAGGGTACGGCTGAAGCGATTTAGTTGCGTTGTAGTATCGGTTGTCGTCACGGCGATTTAGCGAAATTTCGCTGATAGTGTAATAACACTCCAAATAACGACCGTTGATCTTAAAAACGCAAGATTTTTCGCCTAAAAGACACCGGAATAAATCTGGTCTTACCTTTGACAGTGAAATAGATGACAGCGTATGACGACCGAAACCTCATCCCATTACGACCACTTAGAGCAGATGTCGGTACATGACCTGCTGACCAATATAAACCGTGAAGACCAGACGGTTGCCTTATCGGTTGAAAAAGCCATTCCCCAAATTGAAGCATTAGTCAGCCAGATTGTGCCCCGGATGCGCGCGGGTGGACGGCTTTTCTACATCGGCGCGGGCACCAGTGGTCGGCTGGGCGTTGTGGATGCATCCGAATGCCCACCCACGTATGGTGTTCCACCTGATTTGGTCGTCGGGCTGATTGCCGGGGGTGACGGTGCCATTCGACAGGCGGTAGAATTTGCCGAAGACGATGCTGAACAGGCCTGGAAAGACATCGCACCTTACCAACCCGATGCGTCGGATACGCTGATTGGTATTGCGGCTTCGGGCCGGACACCGTACGTAATTGGTGGACTCAACCAAGCGCGGCAGCACGGTTTATTGACGGGTTGTATCGTTTGCAATGCTGGTTCGGGGGTGGCACAAGCGGCTGAATTCCCGGTCGAAGTCGTGACGGGACCGGAATTTGTAACGGGTAGTACGCGCATGAAAGCCGGTACTGCGCAGAAATTGGTGCTGAACATGATTTCGACGTCCGTCATGATTCAACTGGGACGGGTGAAGGGTAACAAAATGGTCGATATGCAACTGAGCAACCACAAGTTACAGGATCGGGCCGCCAAAATGGTCATGAGTGAGTTGAGTGTGTCGCGCGAAGTGGCCGAAGATCTGCTCGCCCGGTTTGGCAACGTACGTGGAGCGATTGACAATTATACTGTCTAAATAATGAATCAACCCGAAGTCTGGCTGCGCGGACCAATACCCGATATGCCACCGTTATTGCAACCCATTGCTCATGCCCTTTTACAGGCGAGTGAAGAACTAAATGCGGCTATGGCCAATTTTCCGAACGACTTGCTGTGGCAGCGTCCGGCAGAGGTGGCATCGGTCGGCTTTCATTTGCAGCACCTAACTGGTGTGCTCGACCGGCTAATGACCTATGCCCGGTCTGAATCCCTGAATGATACGCAACTAACCGCATTACAGGCCGAAGGCAAGCCGATTGACATCGCCGTTCCTGAACTCGTCAGCCAATTTAATATACAGGTTGACCAAACCATATCCCAACTCCGAACCACGCCCAAAGCATCACTAACACAATATCGACGCGTTGGCCGGGCCGGGTTACCGTCTACCGTAATTGGGCTGCTCGTCCACTCAGCCGAACACACCACCCGGCACGTTGGGCAGTTGATCGTAACGGCACGTATCGTTCAGGCAGGTAGCAAGAGTGGCGACTGAAACATCACTACCTAACCGGGGGTTGTCAAGTCAGTTAACCTAAAACCTCATTCATGAAAGCGATTCAACTACAGGAAGTTCGTCAGCCACTTGCGCTCGTTGATATTCCGCAGCCCACCGCCGGACCCGGCGAAGTCCTCATTAACATCAAAGCTGCCGCGCTGAATCACCGCGACGTATTTATTCAACAGGGCCTGTATCCGGGTATTAAAACGCCTGTTACTCCCGGAGCGGATGGTGCGGGCGTCGTTGTTGAGGTTGGCGAAGGCGTCGATCCGGTCTGGAAAGGGCAGGAAGTTATCATCAACTGTTCGCTGGGCTGGGGGCATAATCCGCACGTTTACGACGCAGCCACGTTCGAGATTCTGGGTATGCCCCGCAACGGCACCTTCGCCGAATACATCAGCATCGGTGCCGAATACATTTACCACAAACCCGCCCACCTGTCGTTCGCCGAAGCAGCCGCCATTCCGCTGGCGGGCCTGACAGCCTGGCGGGCGTTGATGACACGAGCCGCCCTGCAACCCAACGAGCGCGTACTGGTCACGGGCATCGGTGCGGGTACGGCGAAGTTCGCGCTGCAATTTGCGGTTGCTGCCGAAGCTGAGGTTTGGGTAACGTCCGGCTCAGATGAGAAGATTCAAAAAGCGGTCGGGTTGGGAGCCAAAGGTGGCGTGAATTACAAAAATGCCGATTGGCTGAAAACCCTCATGACCAAAACGGGTGGCGGACGGGTCGGCTACTTTGACGTGATTATCGACAGCGCGGGCGGGCCGGGCTTTGCCAAACTAACCGACGCTGCGGCTCCCGGCGGGCGTATTGCCATTTTCGGCGGTACCACCGGTAACCTGACCGACATCTCCCCCTCAAAAGTCTTTTTCAAGCAACTCAATATCTTCGGCACGACCATGGGAACGGCAAAAGAGTTTGGCGACATGCTCCAGTTCATCACCAAATACCAGATTAAACCGGTTGTCGATCAGATTTTTGCGATGGCCGATGCCGAACACGCGCTTCGACGCATGGACGACGGCAAACAATCGGGTAAGATTGTACTGGACATAGCGGGGAGTTGATTTCGTTGTTCGCGGGGAAAGGCTATTTTTAAGCAATTTCCCGCGAACCCCTCTCTCCATGAAACGCCTGATTCTGATTCACGGCTACGTCGAAGACCCCGGCATCTTCGACTTGTTGGTACCCTTGTTGCCTCCTTTCCCTATTCTCCGGATTAACGTAGAGACGGAATTTGACCGCTGGCCCGCCAATAACCCGGTGAACGCCTATTCGCTGGCCCAATTCCTGACCAACACACACGCAATTACGGCCGACGACGTGATTATCGGCCATTCGATGGGCGGCTGGATTGCGATCAACATTAAAGCAGTCACGGGGGCGATGGCGGTTCAAATTTCTTCCTACACCAACCAACGCAAACCGGTTTCGCCCATACACAGCTTATCCTTTATCCGGTTTTTAGCCAATACGGGGGTGTTACAGAGCCTGCCCGCCATCAATTACGTCAAGAAAAAGTATCCGTTTGCCGAATCAAAGGCGTTGAATTTTGCCCTGCTAAATCGGATGCGCGGGATGCGTCGGGCGTACATTAGCTGGCAGATGGAGATTCTGTTCGCGCCGGTGCCGCCCCTGATCGTAACGCCCGATTTGCGGATTCACGCCATAAAAGACAACATTGTTTTGCCACCCAAAGAGCCATATTCGGCGGTGCCGGGCGATCATTTTTCGCTGGTTTTTCACCCTCATGAAGTTGCCGACCCAATTTGTGACCTGCTCCGGGCACCTTCAATCATTCCAAACGGATTATGAACTGTTCGGGCTACTTACTCCTGCATCATGACGCTGATTAAAAACTCATTGTTCATCGTAACCGGAGCCGCATCGGGCATTGGCCGGGCTACGGCTCTGCAAGCGGCCGGGGAAGGAGCCGACGTATTGGCCTGTGATGTGAACGCGCCGGGTCTGGCCAAAACCATTGTCCGTATTCAGAAAGCCGGTGGACAGGCTACATCGTTTTTGCTGGATGTAGCAGACAGGCACGCGATCAATAACTTTGCCGAACAGGTGGGCCGTACCTACCCAAACCGACGGATTATTCTGTTCAACAACGCCGGGGTGGCACTTGGCTCCGGCACCATCGCCCAAACCGACCTCAACGATTTCGAGTGGTTGCTCAGCATCAATCTATGGGGCGTTATCCGTACGACGAAAGCGTTCCTGCCACAAATGCTCGCTCAGCGCGACGGGCACATCATCAACGTATCGAGTGTATTCGGGATGATGGGGCCACCGGAACAATCAGCCTATTCGACGGCCAAGTTTGGGGTGCGGGGCTTTA
>JBBQLG010000119.1:0-20090 GCA_038327655.1 Cytophagales bacterium | reverse complement strand
GAATGACCTCGAAGCGGGGACGGGTCTGGGTCTGAAAAACGTGCGTCGGCGGCTCCAACTGGCGTACCCGGACCGGTACAAACTGACCATTGGCGAGCAGGAAGGCGTGTATCGCGTCGAATTAAAAGTTAAACTGATCTGACTATGCGCTGGATTACTGACCGGATAAACCGGATTCCCGAACGCTGGCGAATGCGGGCACAACAATATGGCGTGTGGATTGTGCTGGTCGCGGGCATCGCGCTGGCGTGGCGTTTCGACAGCCGACACCTGTTTATCCGGCTCGATTCGTACCTTCAGGAGGGGGGCGGGCTGACGGAAAAACAGGAAAAGAACTGGATGAACGTGCTCGGTTTCTGGGTCGCTACACTCGTGATATCCCCCCTCCGCAGTATGCCTACGCTCGGCATTGCGTGGGCATTGGCGATGCTGCATTACCGCTCCGTTTTTCTGCGTTTCGCAATCAATACCGGCTGGCGAAAAAAGGCCGCGTATGTGCTCATCGTCGTTGTGTTACGATGGGTCTTTATGCGGGGAGTTACGGCCTGGCTGGGATTCGACCGGATCAGTGGGGCAGTCGTTAACGCGTGGCTGGTGTTTGCGGTTCTCTTCGCTTATTTCGCTCATTTTCGACGTTTGCGGAGTGCCCGTCGGCAACTGACCGAGCAAACCACCCGCGCCGAACTCGATGCGCTCAAAGCCCAGATCAATCCCCATTTTCTGTTCAACTCGCTCAACAACATCTTCGGTACGGCCCTGACCGAGAACGGCCCCCGCACCGCCGACAGCGTCCAGCAACTTTCCCGCATCCTGCGCTACATGCTCGAACAGGCCAGCGTCGACCGGACCAGCGTAGGTACCGAGCTGCAGTTTCTGGATGAGTACGTGCTGCTGCAAAAACAACGCCTGCCCGATTCGGATGCGGCCAGTGTGCAGTTTGCCTACGAATGGGACGAAGAACCCGCGCAGGTGGCCCCGCTGCTGCTCAGTCCGCTGCTCGATTATGCCTTTCGGCGGAGTACAGACGCCCATACCAGTGGCAGCGGTTTCTTGCGGGCCAACGCCAGCGTACAGGCCCGGCAGCTTCAGTTTCGGATGGACTATACCTGCGCGGACTACCCCGCCGAACCATCCGACGAGCTACAGAACGTCCGGCAGCGGCTGACGCTTATGTACCCTGGCCGCCACCAGTTTGCCCTGAACGAAGAAGGAACCGTTGCCCACCTTGAAATAACCATCAACCTGAACTGACCATGCTCACGGCCATTGCCATCGACGACGAACCCATTGCGCTGGATGTGATCCGGTTTCATGCCAAAAAAGTGCCGTTCTTAGATCTGAAACAAACCTTTGTGAACGCCATCGAGGCCCTGTCGTACCTCAAAACGGAGCCGGTCGATCTGGTTTTCTTAGACGTGAACATGCCCGACCTCACGAGCTTAGACGTCGCCCGGATGCTGCCACCCGCTACATTGGTCATTTTCAGCACCGCCTACGCCGAACATGCCGTGAAAGGGTTTGAACTCAATGCGGTGGATTATTTAGTGAAACCCGTCGACTTCGGGCGGTTTTTGCAGGCCTGCAACCGGGCCAACGAACGGCAGTTGAGCCTGGCTGGCCGCGACACAAAAAGCACCCCGTCGGAACGGGACACGACCAACCATGGCCCCGTTTTGTTCGTCAAAGACGGCTACGATTACGTCCGCATCGCCTTGGACGACCTGCTGTACATCGAATCGGAACGGAATTACCTGACGTTTTACGAAACCGGCAAGAAAGTGGTGACGCGCATGACGGTAGCCGAAGCCATGAGTCAGTTGCCGGGGTCGGGGTTTATGCGCATCCACAAATCGTACATCGTCTCGCTGGCCCACATCGACAAAATCGAGCGGCATCAGGTCACCATCGGCAAAACGCAGCTTCCCCTGGCGGGCACCTACCGCGACGAGTTGCTGGAACGGGTAAAGTGAAGGAGTTTTGGCGGCATATTCAGGGAATATTAAGCCTTATTTAACCTTGTTTTGTCGTCGTTTTAATCTGCTGCGGTTTCATTTGGCCAACTAAAACCTGGTTCATCATGAAACGAATTCTTCAAGTCAGTCTGCTTGCCCTCGTCGCCACAAGTTGTACCACCATCCGTCAGGGTGAAATCGGGGTGAAACGTCGGTTTGGCAAGCTGGACCCCGCCGTAAAAGGGTCGGGCATTCACGGTTATAACCCGCTGACGACGACCATTATCCGGGTCCCGATCCGCACGATTAATTTGCCCCTCGCGCTGGAAAATATTCCCTCCAAAGAAGGGCTGAACATCACCGCCGAAATGGCCGTGCTGTACCGTGTGCTGCCCGAAATGGCCCCACAGGTGTTGTCCACCATTGGCGAACGCTATGAAAACGTCGTGATTCTGAGCGTATTCCGGTCGGCTGCGGCTGACGTTTGCGCCCGGTTCTACGCGAAAGACATGTATACCGGGCAGCGCGAAGAGATCGAGAAGGAAATCGGCGCGGAGATGCACCGGATTCTGGAACCGCGCGGCATTATTGTGGAAAGCGTCCTGCTCAAAAGTATTCAGTTGCCCAAAGGTTTAGCCGAGTCCATCGAGCAGAAATTGGAGTCGGAGCAGCAGGCGCAGCAGATGGATTTCGTGCTGCAAAAGGAGCGCAAGGAAGCCGAGCGGAAAGTGATTGAAGCCCAGGGGATCGCCAACTCGCAGAAGATCATTTCCGAAGGACTGAACAAGCAACTCATCGAGTACAAATCCATCGAAGCCTTCCGGCAAATGGCGGCTTCGCCCAACACGAAAGTGATCATTACCGATGGCCGCACGCCGTTCCTGATTTCGCCGTCGAGTAAGGATAATTAAGAAATACCTGCCTGCGCAACCAGTCGGTTTTCAACAGGAGATGGCCGGAATCGACCGATGCGATTCCGGCTGTTTTACACTGCTGGATGGCTTAGCCGCCTGTTCTGCTAATGCTAAAATGTTGGCAATGAAACTGTTGTTAATATTTTTAACAACAGTTTCATTGCCAACATTTTAGGAGCCTTTGTTCGGATTCCCCGACTCACTCGATCTTACCGAACAGATTATTCAGGGCCTCGGCCAGCGTAGGGTGGGCGAAAATGGCGTTTTTGAGTTGCGTGTAGGGGACCTTGCCCATCATCGCTATCTGGAGCATCGACATGATTTCGCCCCCTTCCATGCCCAGAATAGCCGCGCCCAGAATCTGGTGCGTGTTGGCGTCCACCACGACTTTCATCAGGCCTTTGGTTTGGCTCATTTCGATGGCACGGGCAACGGAGGTCATGGGCATCGTTGCTATTTTGATGTTCAGGCCTTTCTCGCGGGCCTGCGTTTCCGACAGCCCGACGCGGCCCAGTTGAGGGTCGATAAAGACCGTGTACGGCACCATCCGACCCTCGATGCTGGCCTGGCCGTTCTCCAGCAGGTTTTGTTTGATAATCCGGTAATCGTCGTAGGAGATGTGCGTAAAAGCCGGTCCGCCTTTGATGTCGCCGAGGGCGTAGATGCCCGGCTGATTGGTTTCGAGCCGGTCGTTTACCCGGATAAATCCTTTCCCGTCCAGGTCAACCCCGGCCGCGTTCAGGTTCAGCGCGGCCGTGTTGGGCGTCGTGCCGATGGCGACCAACAGGTGCGAGCCACTGATTTGCGTGGGTTCACCGTCAGAAACGAGGTGCAGGTCGATGCCGCCCGCTGCGTTTTTACTGACCCGCTGTACCGTTGTATTAAGGTGAACGGCAAGGCCTTCGTCGCGCAGAATGGTGGTCACGGCTTCGGCCACGTCGGGGTCTTCGCGGGCCAGCAACTGACCGCCCCGTTCGATCAGCGTGACCCTGCTGCCGAAGCGTTTGAACATCTGCCCGAACTCTAAACTAATGTAGCCACCGCCCAGAATAACGAGGTGTTCCGGCAGTTCAGCCACGTCCATGATGGCCGTGGAGTCTAACCAGTGCACCGTGTCTAAGCCCTCAATGTCCGGTTTCAGGGGGCTGGTGCCGCAGTCGATAAAAATCAGGTCCGACGTGACGGTCTGTTTTTCGCTGTCGTTCAGGGTGATCTCGATCTGTTTGGGGCCGGTAAAACGAGCCTCGCCGTAAATGAGCGTGAGGTGTTCGGTCTGGTCGAAACTTTTCTCGATGCTGCTCCGAAACTGCCGGACGGTTTCGTCCTTGCGTCGTTTGACGGCGGCAAAATCGACCTGAACCGGACCGGTGTTTACGCCGTATTCGCCCGCCCGCCGTGCCTGAAAAGCTACCTGCGCCGAAGCCACCAGCGTTTTGGTGGGCGTACAGCCGTAGTTGATGCAGGTGCCGCCGACGTATTTTCGTTCGATAATGGCGACGGTACGGCCCTGTTTGGCCAGGTCTATCGCTAAAGGTTTACCGGCCTGGCCGACGCCGATGATGATGGCGTCGAAATGTTGAGTCTTTGGCGACATAGTTAGAGAATCGTGTGCAGCATACCCGCCCGGTTTGGTCCGGCAGCGGGTTTTTTTAGGAAACTAACCGGCGGGGCAAACCTCTTTTTAACCCGCTGTTTTCTGGCGCTTTAGAAGCCTGCGGCCTGCCCGTCTTTGCGCGACTCGGTGGCCCCGTGGTAAACGTGCGTTTTTACGTCGTACATAATGGCCTGATACCCACCGTAGCCGCCCAGTCCGTAGCCCACTTTATGGCCCTTACGCATCAGGTCGCGGATGGTTTCGTAGGGGTAGCCCGATTCCAGCGTAATCTGCCCCGAATCCACCATGCGTTCGCCCGTTGGCTCCGACGACCCGGCGTGGTCGATGCGGGGGGCGTCACCGGCTTCCTGCGGGTTCATCCCGAAGTCGATCATGTTCATGATAATCTGCACGTGACCCAGCGGCTGAAAACTGCCCCCCATCACCCCGAAACTCATAAAGGGCTGTCCGTCTTTGGTGACGAACGCGGGAATGATGGTCTGGAACGGGCGTTTGTGGGGGGCGTAGGTGTTGTTTTGTCCGTCGGTCAGGCTGTAGAGTTCGCCCCGGTCCTGCAACGTGAAGCCGAGGCCGTCGGGTACCATGCCGGAGCCAAACCCCCGGTAGTTGCTCTGAATCAGCGAGACCATGTTGCCCTCGCCATCGGCCACGGTCAGGTAAATGGTGTCGCCCTGTTTGAGGGCCGGATTACCCGCATCGACCCGGCTGGCGGCCCGGTTCAGGTCGATCAGTTTGCGCCGGTCGGCCGCGTACGGCTTCGAGATCAGTTCCTTCACGGGAATGCTGGCAAAGGCGGGGTCGGCGTAATATTTCGCCCGGTCTTCAAACGCCAGCTTTTTGGCTTCGATAAACCGGTGAATGTGTTCGGGGCTGCCCCAGGGTATCTGCGAAAAATCGTACCCTTCCAGAATGTTCAGCATTTGCAGCGCGGCAATGCCCTGACTGTTGGGCGGCAACTCCCAGACGTCGTAGCCCCGGTAGTTCGTCGATACCGGCTCGACCCATTCGGAGGTGTGATCGGCGAGGTCTTTTGCGCTCAGGTACCCGCCCATCTTCTTCATGAAGGCGTCGATGGTTTTGGCAATGTCGCCTTTGTAAAACGCATCACGACCACCAGCCGCAATCTTTTCCAGGGTGTTGGCCAAGGCTGGATTCTGGAAAATCTCTCCCCGTTTTGGGGCGGCACCGTTTGGGGCGTAGGTTTCCTTCACGTTGGGGTATTTGCCGAACCGGTTAATCATGGAGGGCCAGTAAAAAGCGGCTTCGTCGTGGACCGGGTACCCTTCGCGGGCGTAGCGGATGGCGGGGGCCAGGATGGCGGGCATGGGCGTTTTGCCGAATCGCTGGTGCAGGGTAAACCAGCCGTCCACACAACCCGGCACCGACACGGGCAGCGGCCCCTCGGACGGAATGTGGGTAAGCCCGCGCTTCTGAAACTCGGCCAGCGTAAGGCTGTACGGCGACCGGCCCGACGCGTTCAGGCCGTACAGCTTTTTGGTTTTGGCGTCCCAGACAATGGCAAACAGGTCGCCCCCGATGCCGTTTACGTGGGGTTCCACCACCCCTTCCATCGCGTTGGCGGCAATGGCCGCGTCGATGGCATTGCCCCCGGCCCGGAGCACGTCGAGAGCCGCCTGCGTTGATAGCGGGTGCGACGTACATACCATACCGTGACGGGCCATCACGACCGCCCGGGTGGCGAAGGTTTTGCCGCTGAGCCGATCCTGCGCCAGGGCGGGTGTTGAGCAGTAACCGGCTAAAAGCAGGCCAACCGTGAGTAGATGCTGTTTCATGGGGGAAAGTAAAAGAAGATGACGATATTTGACTATATTTTCGCTTCTCCCTTCAAAATAACAACGTCTTTCGGTCATGACGGATGAAAATAAGCTGACAGATACCGGGGTCAGCTACCTAAACGAGCGGTTTCAGTTGCTGCTCGACGCAACTCAGGAGGTCATCCGCGACTGGAATATCGTTGAGAATACCCTGTGGTGGAGCGAAAACAGCCCGGCACTGCCTGGTTACCCGCATCAGCCGATTGAGTCCGGCACGGCTTCGTGGTCGACCCGGCTCCACCCCGACGATCACAATCGGGTAGTAGACGACCTGCAAACCGCCCTCCGCCAACTCGATACGCACTGGTCCGCCGAATACCGGCTGCGCCGTCCCGACAACACGTACGGTCATTACTTAGAACGGGCACGGATTGTTTATGAAGCTAATGAGCCGGTTCGCTTCGTTGGTTCGCTCATGGATATTACCGATCGCGTCGAACGGCGGCACACCAGTCAGGACAGCGAACGGCAGATGCGGGCGGCCCTCGATGCCGTTGGCTTAGGCATCTGGAGCGTGTATCCGCTGGAAAATAAAATCCGGTGGGATGAACGCTGCCAGGACCTGTACCACTGGCCCAACCGCGAAGTAGCCCTGACGGACCTCCTGCACTACATTCACCCCGACGACCAGGCACCGATTTACGACGCGCTGGTTAAAACGCCCGAACGTGAGTCGGGTGATGCCTCTATCATTGAGTACCGGCTGACCCGGCCCGACACGGCCATGAAATGGATTCGCCTGAACGGGCGGGCCTATTTCGATGAGCAGGGGCGGGCAAATTATTTTACCGGTACGGCCCTTGACATTACGGCGGAAAAGGAACGCGAAGCCAGTTCAAAAGTCGAAGAAACCCGGCTACAGTTGATTTTCACCACCCTGCTCGAAGCCATTTCGCCCATGACCTGGATGCAGCGGGCCACCGGCGAAATCGAGTATTTTAATCAGCGGTGGTACGACTATACAGGCCTGAGTTTTGCCGAAACCGCCGGGTTTAACTGGCAGACAGTGCTGCACCCCGACGACGTGGACCGCACCTGGGCCATTTGTGAGCGGGCCATAGCGACCGGCGAATCCTTCACGGTTGAAAACCGGTACAAACGCGCATCCGACGGGCAGCACCGCTGGCACATCAACCGGATTATTCCGCTCAAAAACGAAACCGGTACCATTACGCAGTGGGTAGGTACGGCCACTGATATTGAGGAACTGAAACAGACCGAAGCTGAACTGGAACAGCGCGTTGCTGAGCGCACCGAGGAACTGGACCGGGCCAGGCACGATGTGCAGCGAACGGCCGAAACGCTGCAAAACATGCTCGATGGAGCGTTGAACGGCATTATCCTGCTCAACCCCATTCATAACCCGGCCGGCGAGATCATCGACTTCAAAATCGAAGCCGCCAACCGTACGGTGCAGGCCCTGACCGGAGTCGATCCCGACCAAATGACTGGCCGGACCATGCTCGACGTGTTTCCGGGCTACGTAGCGGGTGGTTTTTTTGCGCTGTACGTGAATGCCCTGCGAACGGACCGGCCCGGACGGGGCGAATATTATTACGAGGACGCCACCCTGACGGGCTGGTACGAAGTATCGGCCATCAAATGGGGCAACGGCCTGGTGTTAACGTTTACCAATACCACGGAGACCAAACTGGCTCAGCAGCAACTCCGGCAGTTGGTCGACGATCTGCGCCGGTCCAATGATAATCTGCAGCAGTTTGCCTTCGTTGCCAGCCACGATTTGCAGGAGCCGCTGCGCAAGATTCAGCAGTTCGGCAGCATCCTGAAGGAAAGTTACACCCCCGCCCTGGACGAACGCGGAACGTACATGGTCGACCGCATGGAATCGGCCGCTCAGCGCATGTCGGTACTCATCCGGGACCTGCTGGAATATTCGCGTCTGACCACCCGCACCCAGACCTTACAGCCCCAGGACCTGAAGCACCTGGTTGGAGAAGTCCTGGCCGATCTGGATGTGCGGGTGCAGGAAACGGGGGCGGTCGTGGAGGTTGGTGACCTGTGTGTGGTACCGGGCGACGAAACGCAGCTCACCCAACTGCTGCAAAACCTGTTCTCCAATGCGCTGAACTTCACCAAACGGGACGAAAGCGGCCGGCCGGTACCGCCCCGCATCCGGGTAAGCAGTCACACCATCCGTTGCGAGGAGTTACCCGGCGACTTTCGGCCGGTAGAAAACTACGCAAACTACTGCGTGATCCGGGTAAGCGACAATGGCATCGGTTTTGAGCAGAAACAGGCCGAACGCATCTTTGGCACGTTTCAGCGGCTGCACAGCCGCGACCAGTATAAGGGAACGGGTATTGGCCTGGCCATTGCCAAAAAAGTGGTCGAAAACCACCGGGGCTACATCATGGCCGAGAGCCAGCCCGGCGATGGGGCAACATTTACCGTTTACCTGCCGGTGTAGCGCGAACAGATGCAGGAGGGGAGACTGATTTACCCGTGTTCTGGTCTGTTGGTCGGTGGTGAGTGGCGTCCCGTTCCAGCCGCTGGTAGGTAGTCATGAAATTGGCACCCCCTGCCATTGCCGACGTGAGTTTCAGTACGGCGGGTTGCCCCGCGCGGGCCAGCCACCGCGATACTTCCAGCCCGGCGGTGGTGTAGGCCAGCATGACGTGAGCGTAGTCTCCCCCAAAAAAATCATGGGTTGTTTCTATGTTTGACAGGTTGAGTGCAGGACGCTGGTGGTGGGGACGGTCGGAGGGCCGCACCCCCGGCGTTTCGGTGCGGTAGAGCCACTCCTCGCGGTAGTTCTGGTACCGTTTAGCCGCCGTTTCGCCGGAGTCGCCCGCCATCGTGGTATTAGCCACGGTGGCATCGGCCACCGGTGCCGAAAAGCGGTAATCCAGCATCATGGCCAGCCCTTCGTTGAACCACTGCGGCACGTCGCGCTTCACCCGGAGCCAGCCCAGCCGGGCGTACAGTTCGTCGTGACACAGTTCGTGGGCAATCACGTCGGCACTGTTGCCTTCGGGGCCGATAATCAGGAACGACTGCCCCCAGGGCGTGCCTAAGCTGCATCCGGCCCCTTCACCCCCGGCGCAGTAGTTTTCGTACTGTTCCTGAAGCGGGCAATAGATGAGGATCGCTTCGCCCTGCGGCTGACCCCAGAACCGCCGGATGCGACTTCGGGCCTGCTGTAGATTGGTCAAAAACAGGTTGCCCTGTTCCCGTAGTGTAACGCGGTTGATGTAAACAGCTCCGCCGGGTGTTTTTACCGGCACGAATTCGTCGGAATGGCTCACCCATTCGCAGCGCAGTACCTCGGGGTAAAGCAGGCTGTAGCCAATGGGCAGGGCAATGAGCAGGGGCAGCACGAAACGAAACAGGAGCCAACGCATGAAGAGGTCAACAATCAACGGGGTTTGGTGGTTGTAAAAGTAACAAAACTTTCTGCCCGGTAACGGCCCGGACGTCACGCTATAACCCACGACTGAACCGGGCCGCCGTTGCGGTCGTGATCTGATATCTCCTTCACTACTCATGTCGTCTGTTCTCATCATTGGTGCCGGTCTGTCCGGTTTAATTGCGGCCCGTGCGCTTGCATCGTCCGGCAGTCAGGTAACTGTTCTGGACAAAGGGCGGGGCGTTGGCGGCCGGTTGGCGACCCGGCGCATGGAGCCGGGCCGGGCCGACCACGGCGCACAATACTTTTCGGCCAAAACGCCTGAATTTCAGCAGCAGGTGGACGAATGGTTACAGACCGGGGTGGTACGCGAATGGCATCTGGAAACGGCTGCCTCTGGTGATGACCAACCCAAACACCCGCGCTACGTGGGAGCGGAAGGCATGAGCGGCTTAGCCAAAACCCTGGCGGACGGCCTCCATCTACAACTTAACGAACGGGTTATCCGGCTGGAACGGGTTGCTGGTGGCTGGCACGCGCATACCGAATCGGGGCATACCCACCGGGCCGACGCCGTGCTGTGTACGCTGCCCGCTCCCCAGGCCCTCGCGCTGCTCCGCGACAGTGAACTGGACCCCGCCGAAATCGGTGTTGCGGCCCTGTCGGCCATTACCTATCAGCCCTGCATTGCCGTAGTCGTCGCCCTGAATCAGTCGAATCAGCTACCGGCACCGGGTGGAGTTCGGTTTGACGAGGGACCAGTGGCGTGGGTGGCCGATAATCAGCAGAAGGGTATCTCGTCGTCGCCAACGCTGACCATTCATGCCAGTGCCGACTTTAGCCGGAAGCGGCTGGAATACACCGATTCAGACGTCAACTTACTGGGTGCCGAACTCATCAGCGAACTGGGCGAGTGGATTTCACCCTCGGCCGTCGATTCGTTTCAGGTGCATCGCTGGCGGTACAGCTTAGCCGATAACCGGTATGCAGAACCTCTACTGGTGGCGCAAACCCCGGCCCCGCTGCTGTTTGGGGGCGATGGCTTCGGGATGGGTAATGTAGAAGGGGCATTTTTATCGGGTCGGGCAATGGCAAAATGGCTCAGCGACCGGGCGCAGTAAACCACGATACGGCATGGATCAGCGCACGTTGAGCAACTGATTGATCACCACCGGTCGCCCATCGGTGGTGATGCCCTGCACGGTGATGCGAATGGTGCGGGCAAGGTCGGAGAGTGGAAACCGGAAGGAGGTTAACCCGCGTCCGTCGGTCGTCAGCAGGGGTTTCCAGTAAAGTACGTCGCGCCGGTCGGGGAGGTTCGCGGTTTCATCGGGCGGAGTGGTGTACCGGGGCGTGTAAAATTCGCGTTCGGTCAGGTAGCCGGTCAGGGTGATGGCTGGTTCGCCGGGATTGCCTGCGCCGGGTTTGGGGGCACCGGGCCGTTTGGAGAAAAAGGCAATCACTCCCGATCCGCCCCGTGCCCCATACGCCGTTGTACCACTGTTTTTGAGGACTTCAATTCGTTCGATTTCGTTGGGATTAATCATCAGCAAGGCCGTTCCCTCGTCGTTCTCGGTAATGTAATTGCCGTCCAGAATATACAGGGGTGGTATGTTAGCTCCCGAAAATGAACTCACTCCCCGCACAACCACCGTGTACCCGCCAGATATTCCACCACTTTGACCCAGGGTTTTGGGCAGCACCTGAACGCCCGCTACCCGGCCCGACATCATTTCGTAAGCATTAGCGAAGGTGCGTGATTTGCCGTCGAAAAGCAGCACGGCATCCGCGTCGCCGTGCAGGCTCACGCGCCGGGCATAACTGTCATCAGCCGGTTTGGCGGCCCGTACCGTTACCTCCTGCAACTGGCGCACCGTGCGGTCGCGGTACTGGTCGGGCGCACTCGCCTGCCGCTGCTGCATGGCCGATATGAACGACGTTGTCAGCAGGTCGGGCGGGGCAAGGGTGTCAGGCGTAGCAAAATAAGCACCGGGGGCGTCCAGCACGACGCGGGCGGCCGGAATGGGTTTAAACGCGGTCGTCATCACGCGGGTACCAACGGTTACAGTATCGGTCAGCAGCAGGTCGTCGATCCAAAAATGCCCCTGCTGATCCGTACGGGCAGATCGGGCGAATGAGTCGCCGGTACGGGGCGTAAACGTCAGCAGGACGCTGGCGTCAGGGAGGAGTTTGTTCTTTTTGTCAAACACCTGCCCCGTGAGCCGGATTCCGGTTGCGGGACGGGTGGCCGATGGTCGCTGATCGGCCGAAAACGGCCAGTTAATCCGGCGCCAGCCCTGCGTCAGCAAGAGGTTATCGACCGCCCGGCGACTATCCGCCCGGTTGCTCATCAGGTACTGGTTTGGCTGTTCGACTGGACCCCGCAGGTCGCCGGTCAGGAGCAGGTGGGTCTGAATCGTAGCTGCGCTGGTGTCAACCGCTACCTGACCCGCGTCGGTCACCGAAGCCGACCCCATAATGGACAGGGGATCGCCGTAGCCATCCAGCACCCGCAGTGAAACCGTCATGGATTCGCGGAGTTGGTAGGTTGCTTTGTCGGTTACGGTTTCGGCCCGGATGGGAGCCAGGCGGTCAGGAACGAACACCAACCGCTCCGCCCGTGGACGTCCCTGCGCGTCGAATACCGTTACCTGCACGACGCCGACCGGGAGTTTAGCCGCCGGGATCGACAGCGTTGCCTTTCCATTCAGCAGTTGGAGTTTGGTTTGTTGTTGCACCTGCCCCCGGCTCTGCACCGTCAGGTACACGGGTTGCCCGGCCGGTTGCCCCGTGGCCTGAATCTGTACAAGTAACTGCGTACTGTCGGTAACCATATCCGTCGCCAGGACCAGCCCGGTCGAATCGACCGGCGGCAATGCAACCGGGCTATATCCGGTGCCGGTGGCTATTTCGGCTACGTAGGTCTGGTGGGGGAGGGGCGTTACCGACAGGCTGCCCATGCCGAGCGTGTTCGTGGCAAACCGACCGGCCTCCGTGCCTTGAGCGGTACGAATACGGCCCGTTACCGCAACGCCCTTTCCCTGCCGCAGGGCTTTGATGCCCATTCGCGACGGCAGGCCCGCTACCCAATGGCCACCTTCGGGCAGGAACTGTACATCGAGCGAGTCACTGGTGCGCAGAGAATCGGGTGGTTTTATTCCGGAATGCACCGACAGGCCATTGATAATCAGCACGGTTCGCTCGAAAGCCGGTCGCAGATTGCCGCTGTCCGCTTCGGCGTAGGCCCTCAGCCGGTAGGTGCCGGTGACCAATGAGTCCGACAACCGGAAACTGCCCGCTGTCCGGCCGTCTTTCACCCGCGCCCACTGGTGTTGAATCAGCCGCCCGTTTGGGGCCGTCAGTTCGACGTGGACTGGATTTTCCGGGTCCGCTGTCGTCCGTACCAGGGGCTGATGCGTATCCGGGGCCAGCACGTAGCCACTGAACCAGAGGGGATCGCCGGTGGCATAAACGCCTTTGTCGAGGTGGAGAAACACCGCCGGAGCCGTATTTTTTTGTCGGCCGCTCCACTGATTCACGAGCGATGCGAGGAGCGTATCGGCGGGCAGTACGGTGCCTTCGGTCGGGGTGGTCTGCGGACCTGACAGGCCGGTTGGTTTCCAGTCGGCGGGGAGCAGCGTTGCCAGCCGATCGTCGCTCATGGCTCCCCGCACTTCCAGGCCGTTGGGCTGCACAATCCAGCCGTCGGGGGTGACGATGGCCGCTTTACCGGTTGGCATGTAGATGATCGAGTAGGCATACGGCATATCCCTGTAGGGCGTCGACAGTACCGATTTTCGGGTATAAAAAACCTCCAGCGGTCTGTTACTCAGAAACTGGCGTTCCGACGGGAGTTGCGTGGGTCTAAACAAACTGTCGGCCTTCGCAAAGGCGGCAGACCGTTTGGATGTTATCTGAGCAATGGGCTGCGAGGGGTCGGGCGGAGCATCAAACTGTGCCCGGTAAACCAGAAAACCTTCCTGCTCGTGGGTGCCTGCCATCAGACTGGCCAGCACGTGCCGGATGGACCCCTGATACGCTTTCTGCCGGTTCCGTTCCCAGCGTTCGGTCTCCCCGGCGTTGTCGGGCGTCATGACCTCGAAGCGACTGGTGCCGGCATAATGCGTAATCTGCCGAAACGTATCGAAGTGCGTCATGTCGTAGTACAGACGGTACCCCAGTGCCTTGTTTTCGATTACCAGCGGTTCGGTCGCCTGTGCGTTCAACTGCCCGTCACTTTCCGTCAGCGAAACAGAGCGCAGGTTGGTAATCAGGCACTTGTCGGCAAAAGGCACGTTGCCCAGCAACTCGCGTTTAAACGTCCGAATCATGCGTTCATAGGCGCGGGTTCGTTTCGCCGTAACGGTCACGGTTTGCAGCGACCGGGCATCGGGCGTGAGGAAAAACGTCACCCGGCTCGGCTTGCTGTCGCTCAGGCGGATGGCCTGCCGCCCCGACTTGAACCCCACGGCCGAGGCCACCAGATCGACCGTTCCCGCCGGAATAGCCGGTAGCCGGTAGTTGCCGTCGGCATCGGCGGTTGTGCCCTTCGTGGAGGCATTCACGTAGACCGTAGCAAAGGGTATCGGCTGGTTGGTAGCGGCATCCACCACCCGACCTACAATGGCCGACTGCGCCTGTGCGGTACCGGCTCCGGCCAGCTGACTGCCGACAAGGATAGACAGGATGAGCAGCGATTTCATGGGAACGGCTTTTAAACGGGCGTATATAGTCCTGGTAAGCCCGTACGGCTCCGGTCGGGTGGCGAGTGACTACTAAAGGGAAATTGACCGGTTGTTTACCTGCCAATCGCTTCCCCCGCCGATCAGTATTACGATATCAAACCGATTAATTGATAGGTAAATTAGCTCTCTTTAATTGCTTTTAGCTGTTATAAAGAGTGCCCGATTTTACTTACTCAGCCTACTCAATGAATCGCCTTTTCTTTTTCATTTTGCCGCTGCTGTTAACGACGGTGGCCCGTGCCCAGAACTTCTATACGCTCTCCGGCACCGTCCGTGATTCGGCTACGGGTCAGCCTCTGGTTCGCTCCGCCGTGGTGATCGACTACGAGAAAGTGGGCAAAGGGACCTACACCGACGCGCAGGGCGGGTTTATCATCAGTCTGCCGGCGGGAAAGCACATTGTGGTGGTCCGTAATGTGGGCTACCTGACCTACCGCACGTCGCTCTACCTGCACGAAAACACCACGCTGACTGTCCGCGTCCCTTCCGTGTCGAGTCAGTTGGAAGAGGTTGTCGTGACCAGCAAGGGCTACGACCGCACCGTCCGGGAGCCGCTGCTGGGCGTGAGTCAGATCAACATGAAAACGCTGGAACGTATTCCGGCCGCACTGGGCGAGGTCGATATTCTGCGGGGACTGCAACTGTTGCCCGGCGTGACGAGTGTGGGCGAAGCGGCCAATGGCGTTAATATTCGGGGCGGTACCACCGATCAGAACCTGATTCTGATGGACGATACGCCCATTTTTAACCCCACGCATATGTTCGGACTGTTCTCGGTCTTCCCACCCGATGCCGTCAGCGGGCTGGATTTGTACAAGGGCAACGTCCCGGCGCGATACGGTGGGCGGGCGGCTTCGGTGCTGGATATTTCGCTGAAGAACCCGAACCTGGAGCAGTTTAAACCGACGGGCGGGGTAAGTTTGGTCTCCAATAAACTGACCGCCGATATTCCCCTTGTAAAGGGTAAACTGGGGTTACTGGTATCGGGGCGGGGGGCGTTCAACTCGGCCCTGCTGCACCTGGCGTCGGACCAACTGAGCGACATCAAAGCGGACTTCGGCGACGTGGTGGCCAAGGTGTTCTGGCGGGCCGGGGAGCGCAACACCGTCACGGCGATGGGCTATTTCAGCAAAGACTTTTTTCAGACCAATTTGCTGGGCAGTTTAGCCAGCATCAATTCCACCGGCACGCAATACCGGCACGAAACCCTGAACGGCATGGTACGCTGGTTTCACGCCATCACGCCCAAACTCAATCTGCAAACTACCGCCATCGTGGCGCAGTACGTGCCCGATATTCTGAGTATCGAAGCCGTCACGGCCAACAAAGTCACCCTCCGGCAATCGCTGCTGCAACGGCAGGTGAAGACCAACCTGAACTACCAGACCGCGCAGTCCAAAACCGAAATCGGCCTCACCGCGACGCACTATCGACTCAACCCCGGCGAACTCCTGCCCAACGGCAGCGTGAGCGTAAACTACCAGAAAACCCCGGTCGAAAACGCCCTGGAAACCGCTCTCTACGCCGACCATGAAGTGAATGTCTCGGATAAACTGGCGGTGTCGGCGGGGCTGCGCTACTCGTATTTCATGAACCTCGGCCCGTCGGTCGTGCGGCAGTATGCATCAGGAGAAGCCATCGACCAGACGACGGTCGTTGATTCCATCCGCTACGGAGCGGGGCAGGTAACGCAGCACTACGGCGGGTTTGAACCCCGGCTGGGCATTCGCTACTCGGTCGGGGCCAATGCGTCAGTGAAGGTGGGTTATAACCTGATGCGACAGTATTTGCAGGTGATCACCAACACCACCACGCCGTTGCCCACTGCCCGCTGGAAAACGGCGGATCAGCACATTCAGCCGCAGGTGAGCCAGTTGGTATCGGCGGGGTGGTTCCAGAATTTAAAGAACAACATTTACGAGGTGACGGCGGAGGTGTACTGGCGTAGTACGCAGCACATTCTGGACTACAAACCGGGGGCTAATTTCCTCCTGCAACCCTACCCAGAGACCCAACTATTACAGGGCCGCAGCAAAGCCTACGGGCTGGAACTGATGGTGAGCAAGAAAAAGGGCGAACTCACGGGCTGGGTCAACTACACTTACTCGCGAACGTTCAACCAGGTCATTGCCGGGGCGGACTTTACCCAGCAGATCAACGGGGGCGACTGGTACCGGGCGAACTACGACCGCCCGCACAGTTTCAACGCGAGTCTGAACATCAATCAGGGGAAACACCATAGTTTCTCGTTCAATTTCGTCTACAGCACGGGGCGGCCTTACACCGCGCCGGAGGGGTTTATCCGGTATCAGGACCGGGTGTATCCCTACTACAACGAGCGCAATCAGTACCGGCTGCCCGACTATCACCGGCTCGATTTCGCCTGGAATATCTACAACCCGAGCTTGAAAGACCGGCGGTGGCAGGGGCACTGGACGTTTACGGTGTACAACCTCTACGGCCGCAAGAACGCCTATTCGATCTATTACCGCACCGAGGGGCAGGGCACCAATCCCTACCGGCTGGCTATTTTTGCTGCCCCCATTCCGAGTCTGTCGTATAATTTTGAGTTCAAGTAATCCACTTCTCAGCGTCAGTTTATGCTTCGTATCACCTCCCTGTTTACCCTGATGTTGCTCGTCGGTTGCGTTGATCCCTACGAACCGAATATCCGCTCCACACTGAATGTAGTGGTGGTGGATGGCACGATCACGAACCTACCCGAAGCGCAGATTATTCGGCTCAACCGCTCGTCGGCCGATCCGGTTACGGGCTTACCTTCTTCGATACCCTTGACCAAAGCGAAGGTAGAAGTAGTAGTCGATTCAGGACAGGTCATCGCGGCCCACGAAACGACGGCCGGTAGCTACCAACTGCCAAGTGATTTCCGGGGTCAGATTGGTCACGCTTATCAACTCCGCTTCACCCTCAGTGATGGCACTAGATACATTTCGACCCAACAGATCATGCCCCCGGTGCCTCCCATCAGCCAATTGCGGGCGCAGTTTAACCCAACCAGTTTAGCCGCTACCCAGACGAATGGATTTGCAGCCGCTCACGATATTTACCTGGACACGCAGGACCCACCCAACCAGACCAATTATTACCGTTGGGATTGGAAATTGTGGGAAACTCAGGAGTGGTGTCGAAGCTGTGTACAAGGCCAATATTCGATTAACAACGTACAGGCTTTGATCTCCGGCAATGGATTTCAATATTATCAAACAGGTGACTCGCTCTTCGAAGACTGTTTCTATCGAACCAACTTTCCTAATCAGCCAAAACTTCCCTACTGGGTGTATGATTATCCATGCCGTACCCGTTGCTGGGCAATTTTCTATAGTTATCAGCTTAACATTTTTGCAGACAGCTACAGCAACGGAGGGCTGATTACTAACCGTAAAGTGGCTCAGATTCCATTCTATCAACATAGTCCCTGCTTAGCGGAAATTCGTCAAAGTGCACTTACGCCGTCGGCATACGGGTTTTACAAACAACTTCAGGATCAAACTCAAAATAACGGGGGATTGGCCGATACACCGCCCACGGCTTCGGTAGGAAATGTACGTAATGTGGCCAACCAGCGAGAGGTAATTATAGGTGTCTTTACAGCCTCGGCGGTGGCCACAGCACGTTACTGGATTGACCGTAAAGACACCCAAGGTGTACCTCCCGGATTGTTTGAAGCCATGATGGGACGAAAGCCTATGCTTGAACCTACCCCACCCAAAGAGAATCCGCTAATCTCCATCATCACTACCATCGATCAAAAGCCTCCTTACTTAGCCGTGTGTTCTCCGACTGATAGCCGTACCCCGTTTAAGCCCGTTGGCTGGCGGGATTGAGCGGGCAGGCTGGCGTTGCCGGAATTTTTAGCCATGCTTACAACCCATTGGTATGTTGCCGGGTCATGAACGTATGAAACTGCTGATGGTCCACATAACCGATTGAGAGTATCCATGTATAGATTAACTAACCGAATGCCGGGCCAGCTTGCAGGCTCAGTGCTACGTCGCCCTGCCTGTCAACTGCTCATTTGGCTGTTGGTGCTGGTGGCTCCCGGATGCGAGACGCCATTCCCCGGTACCGGTACGCCGGGTGCCTGGCGGAGACGGGCTGACTTCGAGGGTGTCGCGCGTAGTGGAGCCGCTGGCTTTACGATTGGTTCGTTTGGGTATCTCGGTACGGGTTCCGATAACAGCAATAATGGGCTGAACGACTTTTGGGGCTATAACCAACTCACGAATAGCTGGCGGCAACTTGCCAATTTTCCGGGCGTACCCCGTTCGGGCAGCGTTGGTTTTTCGGTGGGTAACAAAGGCTACATCGGACTGGGTAGTGACCAGAACGGAAATCGCCTGACCGATTTTTACGAATACACGCCCTCGTTTGACCTGAAAGGACTCGGTGCATGGCGTCGAATTGCTGACTTTGGTGGCACTGCCCGTATAAATGCGGTCGCCTTCACGGTTGGTTCCAGAAGCTACGTCGGAACCGGCGATGCTGGTCAGTTGACCAGTGATTTCTGGGCGTACGATCCGACTACCAACAAATGGTCGCCGGTGGCGTCGTATCCGGGTGCCGATCGGACGGGCGCGGTCGCTTTTGTAATTAACAACATCGGCTACGTAGGTACAGGCAATGCCAGCGGCACCGCTCAAACGGACTGGTGGGCTTACGATCCGAATACGAATCGCTGGCTGGCGAAACGTAACTTTCCCGACGGACAGCGGATGTTCATTCAGCGGAGTTATGGTGTTGGGTTCGCTATTGGCAGCAAGGGGTATCTTTCGCAGGGCGATGCCACGGATAAAAACATCTGGGAATATGAACCGGGAGCCGATACCTGGACCCCGCGAGGTACGTTTGACGGCACCAACCGCCTGAACAGCATCGGGTTTAGTCTTGGTACGAAGGGCTATATCTCGACCGGTAGTTCGGGCAAGACCCGGTTTGATGATCTGTGGGAGCTTGATCCCGGCTTTTAATAAAATATTAATAACCGAACGAATGAACCATGCGTAGTATAACCGTTTGTCATTTTCTCCCCTCATCAGTGTCCGTTATGAAAATCGTTTTAGCTGCCCTGTTTCTCACTTTGACTGTATCGTCGGCTGCATTGGCCCAGACCGAAAAAGGCCGCTGGCTGCTTGGGGCGCAGATTGGTAATTTCACCTATCAGGACCAGAACGGCAGCAAAACCTTCTCCGGCAGCTTGACACCCTCCGCCGGTTATTTTGTGGCCAATGGCTTAGTGGTCGGTACGGGGGTACCGCTGAGTTTTGGCACAAGCCGAACCACCAGCGAGTTTAACCCCTATACCTTTCAGTATTCTGCTACTTCAGTTGGCTTGTCGCCGTACGTGCAGTATTTTGTTGGTACGGCCAAATTGAAACCCTACCTCGGCGTGGCGTACCGATACAGTCAAACACACAGCAACAGCCGCCAAAGTGATTCCAATGGCACCAGCGAAACAACATCAAAAGGCCACAGTACCGCGTTTACGCCAACGGTAGGCGTAGCTTATTTTTTCAGTCGCACGCTGGCGTTGAGTGCCGGTCTGAACTACAACCGGAATTACCAGGAATCTGAAACGACCTACACGTCTACCTTGCCAAATACTCCGGTACCCTACAGTTCCAGCGGGAATTCTAAAACCCTG
>JBBQLG010000118.1:0-20103 GCA_038327655.1 Cytophagales bacterium | reverse complement strand
ATAATTACGAACGGCAGCGGCCGACCGTCACGAACCACAAACTCCTCATTGCTTCGGCTGACCTGTAGCTCCGCTACCGCCAGCCAGCGAGTTAATCCAGGCAGCAATCTTCAGCGCATCGGCGCGGGGTACCTGCGGCATCGGCGGCATTTCGACGGGGTAATCGGGCCAATGCTGCGGCTTTGGGTTGTAGATCAGGTTAACAATCTCATCGTTGGAATACCGGCGTTTGGCCACATCGGTGTAGGCAGGTCCCACCTGTTTTTTGTTGGTCTGATGGCAGGCTAAACACGTGTGCCGCGACAGCAGCGGTTTCACCTCGTCGTAGGTTGGTGCGGCAGGCGATCCTGCGGCAGGCGACCCTGCGGTCAGCGACGCGACCAGCTCATCGGATTTACCAACAGGTTTAGCCACCGAGCCGGTTTTTGCCCCCGCTTTCAACGCCGGCTTTTTAGTGGTAGCCGGAGCAGCTACCGGCGTTGTTGTTCGGGCGGAGTTTATCGTACTCACCTCACTCATGGCTAATTTCTGCCCTTCAGGAATACTGTTCAGGGTGTAATAAGCCGTTGGATGGATCAGCGAAAAGGAACCGTCCTGACTCCGAACGCCATCCAGATTAATGTCGTGGATGTAATACGGCCGGGCATTCTCCACAATGATGCGGGCTTTCAACCCATCGGCCGAGACCTTCACGCCCTTTACGGAATGTTTTTCCTTGTTGACGGGCGGACTGCCATACACGGGGTGATATTTATACATGAAACTCTCGACCCGGTACGACGCTAAATCCCCGGCCGATTTCCGGTCGACCGGCGACGTAAATTCTACCTCAAATCCATCGGGCATGGCCCGGACGGCGCGCATCTCAAATGGCATTTGGTTATTCCAGAACAGCCGCTGTAACCCATCGTTGGCATCACCGGCCGATCCCCAGCCCCGGTTGGTTTCGCCCACGAACAGCGACCCGTCTTTAGCCCACGCCATCCGCAGCACCCCCGACCGGAAGCCCGACCGGAAATCAAACGATGCGCCCTGGTATTCGCCGTTTACTTTCTCCAAAAACACCCGCATGATCTTGCTCTGCCCCTGATCGCCAACTAATAGTTGCTGATTTGTCGGACTGCTCGCAAACGGACCGAACGTACCCTCGGGAATGGGCAGGATTTCGGAATTGGAAATGCCCAGAATGCCGTGGGGCAACCAGACCGCCGGGGTTTGAATGGGCGCGTCGGGCAGGGCTTTTTTCATTTCGTAGAACGAGACGAACTGCTCCTTCACCCGGTTTTCGGGTTTGATGTAGTTGCCGTATTCATCACGTTCCTGCCGGGGGTTTACCTGGGCGTACAGTTGCTCCGTAGTCAATTTCAGCGGGGAACCGGGCATTCCCGTCCAGCGTAAACCGGCCGGATGCCCCGTAAACGATCCTTTTTTGAGGTGAACGATCCCGCCCGACCCCATCCAGTCGCCCTGATTGTCGGCGTAGAACAGTTCCCCGTCGATTATGCCCAGACCGCAGGGCGAGCGCATCCCGGTAGCCCAGGGTTCCATGCGGCCGTCTTCGGAGATTTTCATCGTCCAGCCGCGCCACGGCACCCGGCTTTCGCCCCGCCACCATTCTTCGTCGCCGAAAGCCACGTTACCAGTCACGAAAAACGACCCGTCCGGCGCGAGTTTCGGCCCGAAACTGTACTCGTGGTAGTGCCCCGAAATGGGCCAGGCATACACCGTTTCAAACGTGTCGGCCTTGCCGTCGTGGTTGGCATCGGTGATTTTAGTGAGTTCGCCCCGCTGCGCGCAGTACAAGGCACCGTCTTTGTAGGCCAGCCCCAGGATTTCGTGCAGCCCCGACGCGTACTTGCGGAAATAAGGCTTACGACTCGCGGGGTTTTCGACCATAAAAATATCACCCCGACGCGTAGCCACGCCCAGATCGCCGTTGGGCATCACGGCTAATCCGCCTACTTCGAGCAGGGTACCTTCCGGGGCGGGCACTTTCGTAATTTTATAAAAATCTTCTTCTTTGGGCGACTCCTGCGCCCAACTACCCGTCAGGGATAGACAAAGCAATACAGATGTGAGTGTATTTTTCATGGACAAATGCGCTCTGTTTCAGCCTGACCGATTCATTCGGCAACGGCCGTAAAAACGCGGGGGTAAGTTAGAAAACATCCATGAATTAGTAAATTCCCCAGGCCAGGCAAACCCTGTCAACCATTTATCGGACCACTACTTTACCCGTCTGCACCCGCTGATTGTCCTTAAAAATGACGCAGGTGTATACCCCGGCCGACAACCCCGCTGTCGACAAGTTGCCCGCCGTACCGGTAACAGAACAACTGCGGACGACCCGACCCGTTTCATCAATGAGTTGAAGTGCATACACCCCAGACTCTTCCGTCCGGACCGTCAGCATCTGACCGGTCTCAACGGGGTTGGGATACAGCAGAAACGGGATTTTTCGGACGACATACGCTGTGGCAACGTCCGGGTAGATTGCAGCACCGTTTTTCAGTCGGATTTGCAGGCGATACGTATTGGGACCTTCCTGCAACAGGCTGTCGGTCAGACTGTAAAACACCATTGTGGGTATGACCGGTTGAGTCTTTAACTGTTGCATACTCTGGGCGGTCTGCTTCTGAAACGTGACGTCGGCAACGCCTTCGGTCGTGCTCAATTCGCACCGGACCCGAATAAATCCATCGACCAGATCGGCCGTAAACGTCCGGTAGTAACAAAACACCTGGTCGCTGCCAAACGGCTCGCTGCGAATACCCACCCCACCCGCAGGCGACACCGGTGCCACGGCCCACCGATCGCCGGGCCAAACGCCTTTGATCACCGTTCGATTGCCGATTAGTACGGCCGTTTTGTGCCAGGTACTGTCCCCATCGGCTAACCGATATAGATTGTGCAGTCCTACCGGTTTCCCATCGGCTACAGTCGTCCAGGCAACGGCCAGCGAATCGGCACAGGCATACAGAACGGTGGGGCTGGGAACGGGAGACAGCAGGAACGAATCGGACCGATATACGGAGTCGGCGATGCGCATCCGAAGCAGACCCGTAGTGAGCAAGGCCGGGGTTCTCCAGGTCATCGCGCCGGTTACCAGCAAAACACTATCGCGGACCCGTATCCAGGATTGCCCCCTGTCGGGCGAGAAATCCAGCGTTCCGTACCGGGCTGGCGTGGTATTTTTCCAGCGTATTGTCAGGGTGGTATCACTCACAGCGGGGGTGGTGGTGTTGGGCGTTGTCCAATAAAACGTGTTGGTTGGATCCCACTGATAGGCAACCGCAAACGTCTGGGAACCGGTAGCCATCTGGGTGCCATTTACCCGAATGGTATACTGCCCCGGTGCGGGCAGATCCAGCGTAACCTGCTCGGCGTTATTCAGGGTGTCACGCATTCGTACCGGCAGTTTGCCCAGCGAATCTACGTTGGGAGCGGGGTTCAGTACCCAGGGCCGGTAACTCGTATCGCCATCCGAAACGGTCAGGTCGAGATCATTAATAAGAGCTTTGGGACTGTTCAACGAAGCGGGCGGGTCAGTCCAGACCAGCGTAATTTTCAGTTGCCGGGCAGCGGGCACCCGGATAACGGCCTCGAAATGACCACCGGCGGTTACAATTCCTTCCAGATAACGTTGCTCAGCGATGGTTTTCACAGCCGCAAACGCATTGACGCTCCCATAGCCCGTTTGATAGTCGGGGCCGGGACTCCCCCTATCGTCGGCGGAATTAATCAACACGGCTTTCAGCAAAGCGGCTGATGCATTCGGCGGACCGATGCTGGTTTGCGGGTGAAACCCCGGCGAAGTATACGCCTGTTGCAGCAATGCCGAAACGCCCGATGTCAGCGCGGCTGCCCCGGAACTACCCTCGTCGCTGTAGGCGACCAGTTCGGGTTTGAGTCGCCCGTCATACGCCGGTCCCCGCGAACTGGACGCCAATAAATTTCCGCCGGCATCAACAGCCCCGACAACGAGGCTATTTTTAGCCATTTTAAAGTTACCGGTCAAGGTGGCCACCGCGGGCAAATTCGCGTATATCCCGGCCGGGGGGCTGGCGTAGCCCAGGTTACCCGCCGAAAAAACGTGCAGGATTGTCGGCAACCGGAAAATTGAGGCATCATAAGCGAGGGCTTCAGCCCCGTAAAAATTCTCGATGTCTGTGCCGTAGGAATGGTTCACCACTGTAACCCGGTTACGGGTATAGAACGCGTCGGCTTCGGGCAGTAGACTGCTGAAACTGGCCGGGACCAGGCTGGCTTTGGGCGCAATTCCCTCGTTGAGGAGCGACGAATTACCGACTCCGGCTATAATTTCGGCCATCTGCGTCGCATGGGGGGTAACTACCGATGACGCGACGGCTGAGGGCAGCAATCGCCCGCGCAGGTCGATGTCGGTCGGGTCAGGCGCATTTTCTTTCAGGCAGATCGTTACGCCCTGCCCACGCAGTTCCGGGTAACGGCTTCTGGCAAACGAAACGGCGTTCAGGCTAAAATCGACCGTTGATCCAGCCCCCTCCTCGTGCCGCGGCATCGCCGACGGGGATAGGCGACACCTATCACCCGCCACCGACGGCATCACTACCAACTGGGCAAAAGCACCCGGCCAATGCAGTAGAACCAGTAGTGTCAGTAACGCACATTTACGCATGAGTTCAGATCCGTTTAACGACGTTGTGCGTAGCCATCAATGCCAGAAAGCAGAACGAGACCGTTTCGGCTGAAACAGTCTCGTTCTGGCGTGGATAAAAAGCGGGCGTATTACAATTTGTTGTACACTACGCTGAAATACGAACTCAGCGAAGGGTTGGCCGTTGGGTTTGAGGACCAGGCCGGTGTGGTCATGTTCATGCTGCCACCATCGCCGTTCCAGCACCAGCCCATCACCGTCCAGCCTTTACTCTTGGCGTAGTCGACCAGACCCGACCAGTTGGCCCCGGTATAACCACCACTGTCATTGCCAAATTCACCCACGATACACGACCGACCCGCTCCGCCCATTTCGTCGAGGTCAGCATTGGTCAGCGACCGGCCCCGGCCCTGATTGTACGCCCCCGGATAAATGTGCGTCGAGAGCACAATGTTTGTATCATTGATCCTGGTTCCGTTGGTGCCCTTCACGGCGTCGGCAGCGGTGCGGGTTTCCTGACCGTAGCCGGGAATGTCGATAATAATACGGCCGCTGTATACCTGACGTACCAGGCTGATGGCCGTATTGTAGGCACTGGCGTAGGCATTGGACGATATGTTGTGACTTCCCCACTCGTTCATCAGGTTGATGGTAAACGACCCCGACGCGTTCAGGGTAGCGTAATTAGCCTTCCACCAGTTACCGGCCGCTGTCAGTTCGCTGGCCGCATCTGACCCCAGTACGGCCGATTTGTGATACGTGGCGATGATCGCAAATCCATTGGCTTTCGCGTTGCTGATCCAGCTTTTGGCCTGCGTCACCTTATCCGGCTCAATCTCGATCCGCACGGTTTTGATTTTAGTCTGCTGCTTCATCAGCGACCACCCAAAGTTTGGGTAGCCGTTGTTGTAGTATGATGGCTGCAGGTTGACCCCGTTGCCAAAAATACCTTCTTCGGCGGCCGCTGAGGCAGCGGGCGTTACATCGGTTCGATGGCTACAACCGGCTAACAGTACGGCAGCCGCAAAACTGGTGGCCACATTAAACAGGCTGCTCCGCTGAGCGAAGCGTAAACCCGGTGACGGTAATATTGAGTTTTTCATTTTTAATAGGATTTAGTGTAGGCAAATGTATCCACTCAACACTCACTACATATAATCCTATTAGTGTAAATTATAACACGCTATTTACAACATAATACTATTAAGAAATAAAATAATACAATTTTTACGCTTACAAGTCCGAGATTCACAAAAAATTTCAGTTACTATTTCTTCATAGTAGTCCCGTTCAGTTGATCAGGTACGGGTCAGAAGAGAATTGAGTAGCTGATTTTATCTTTCACCGGCACTACCAACTCCTGCCGACCCTTCACGGTACGCACGACCGGTATGGCCCCCGACGCATCGTTAATCCGCACGTAGTACGATTTGGCATCGACCGCGTACACCCCGTTGGGCATCTGTTCAATGCGGGTGCCTTCGGCTAAGCGGGCGTACAAGTCGGTTGACGGGCCGGTAAGGGTAATGTCCCGCCGGATGCCCTGCCCATTGTCCATGACCCGGATGGCATCTTCGACGGATACACCGGTCAGCCGGTATTTAAATGTCGGGCGGTCGTTGTCGTCCAGCACGTAACCTTTGGGCCGGTAGCCGGTACCAACCGTATCGGATTGCCAGACCGCTTGTGGCGACGCCAGTTTTTCGAGCACCAGTTCGGGAACGCCAAGGTACTGCACCATACCCATTGGCCGGGAAGACCCATCGCCCCGGTCGTTCCACATGGGCGTAGCGTCCAGAAACATACCCCGCCAGACCTGCACCAACGCACCTTTATCCATGTCGTAGGTGTAGTGCACCTGATCGGAACTACCCACCGAAATGGCGTGAACTACCCGGAATGATTTCGGCTTTTTATCGGCATCCACCGCATCGGCAGACCGTCCGGGAATATCCATGAAGCTCCGCAGAATGGGCTGCGTGGTGGCATCGACCAGAATAGGATCTGTCTCTTCAAACCCTTCGGCTTCAGGATTCGTCAGGGCAAACTCACGCACACCCGGGCCGTTTACAATCAAACTCAGGTTAGGCTTATCCCACTCCACGTCTTTGGCGTAAACCAGTTCAAAGGGCAGGTCACCAGCGGGCAGCATAGCCGTTCCCATCTGATTCCGCGACGTTCTGACGACGATGGGCTGATTGTTCACCGTCAGGGTTCCGGCCCCACCCGGTGTACCCAGCCGAAAATTATACTTACCCGATTCATTTACGTGCAGCGTGCCCGTGTACCGGATCAAAAACTGGGTGGCGTTGCGGCTCACGCTGGAGGTCAGTTCGGGCGAGGGACCTTTGGCTTCGGGGGGCGTTTTGCCGAAGTCGGGCTGCTTGTCGTACTTACCCTTATAGACCATGTACGTCAGGTTGCTGAGTTGCGGCCGGGTTTTGTCGTACAATACATAACGGATGTTCCGGAAAGCCACCGGGCCGTGGTCGCCCTGGAGGAGCAACGGGCCGCGCGGCACTTCGTTCTCGGCCAGGGGGCCACGCGTAGGGCCGGTCAGTTCGACATTTTCGTGAATCAGTACGCCATTCAGTTCCACGCGCAGCATCCGGGCGTTGGCGATCTTTTGGCCCGACGCATCGAAGCGGGGGGCCTGAAACGCGATTTTCAGGTGCTGCCACAAACCCGGTGCCCGGCTGACGTTCTGCCGGGCGGCCGTGCCTTCGTAGCCTTTGCGGCCGTCGGGTTTGGTATCGTCCCAACGCTCATAAATGGCGCCGTTGTCGTGAACCGAAAGTGCTTTTACGCCCCAGCTATCAAAAAGCTGTAGTTCATAACGACCCTGCAGGTAAACGCCCGAATTGGAGCCTTTGGCGAGCATATAATCCAGTTCGAGGTCCATGTCGCCGTGTTCGACAACGGTCATAATGTCGAATTTACGGCCGAATTCGGGTTTAGCGGGTACGTTGGCCAGCACACCCGTACCCATAGTGGTGGTGAATGCATCCTTCTGGGTGAAATCGGCCATGGCATCACCAACGATGCGCCAGTTGGCCGTGATGGCAGCTCCGACTGGACTGCGAAAGGCGGTTAAGTCGTTGAGGGGCAATTCGGTCTGGGCGGGTGCCTGGGCATGCGCGAACCCCGTACCCATAAACCAGTTCAGGAACAGGGCTGACAGCAGCACCGCAGATCGGGACATAGACATACAGAAAGGTGGACTAACGAGGAATAATAGCGGGTATAGCGTCGGAAAATTACCAATTTATCCCGATAAAAGACGGTTTTGAGACGATTTCCCTATCTTGGTCCCTTCAAATGAGGCAACGTAATAACGACCATGAAAAAAGTACTCGTACCCTTCGCCTGTCTGCTGGCAACCACCGGTTTAGCCGTGGCACAACCCGAACCTACTAAACAAACGCCCCAGTCGACCGAAATCTGGGAGCCGGTCCCCCCCGTGGTTACGCCCGGCACCACCGGCCCTTCGGCTACCGGCATTTCGGCCCCATCGGATGCCATTGTCCTGTTCGATGGCAAAAATGCCGATCAGTGGGTGGCGGTGAAAGGCTACGCTCCTTCCGACTGGGCCACCACCAACGAGGGACCACTGAAATGGCCGGTCGAAAACGGCATCATGTATTCGACGAAAGGGTTCACGGCCCGCTCAAAGCAGGAGTTCGGGGATTTTCAGTTGCACGTTGAGTTTAAAACGCCCGAAAAGGTAGAAGGCAACGGGCAGGGTCGCGGCAACAGTGGCGTCTTCTTGCAGGGCCGCTACGAATTGCAGGTGCTCGACAACTACAATAACGCGACCTACGTCGACGGCATGGTGGGTTCAATTTACAAACAGGCGATTCCGCTGGCGAATCCCAGCCGCAAGCCGGGCGATTGGCAAACGTACGACATTGTTTACCAGGCACCGCGTTTCAGCAAAAGCGGTCTGATGTCGGAGCCGGGCTACGTAACGGTGTTGCTGAATGGTATTCTGGTGCAAAACCACACGGCTATCAAAGGCACCACCGAATACATTGGTTACCCTAAAGTGCAGGCCCACGGTAAAGGCCCGATTCTGCTGCAGGATCACGGCAACCCCGTTGGTTACCGCAACATCTGGGTTCGGGAGTTGTAAACCCCGTTCCCCGATTTCGTCATGGACGGCTTTTAGGCATGATGCCTAAGAGCCGTTTTTTTGTGCGGTTTAGTCACCAGTTTGAGACGGAAGTTTTGTGGAAGCACATTGTTTTACCGGTAAATAAGTACTATAATCAAAATTAATGTCTAAAAAATACAAATTATACCTTTATGCCATCTAAGTAAAATTACTCAGAACAGTAAATAAAAACGGTCAAATTATGTACACCTTTATCCTCTCCAATCCATGAAAGACCTATATCGTTTCGTAACGCATCAGCTACAAATTCTGGTGCTGCTGGTGGGATTCGCAATCCCACAAACTACCCGGGGACAATCCATTCCCGACATACAGTGGAGCCGTAACGGGAACCAGTCGGCCGTAACGACCGACGGGAACGTTGTTGTAGTCAATGGTAATCAGCTAATCAAATACGACGGGCAGGGCAATCAGCTCTGGGGGATCAGTACGGTTGCCCCGCCCTTTGTATCGCCCCTCATCGTCCGCATCGCGGCCACAGCCAGCGGGGGAGTCGTAGTTATCCTGACGGGAACGATATTCGGGGCGGGGCAGGGACCAACGGCAACCCTCTTCCGGCTTTATGATGCCGCGGGTGCTGCCGGAAACAATGCTTCCGAAACCAATGCCGCCGTTACGGGTTACGGCAGTCTGCTCGGTACACCCGATGGCGGCTTTCTGGTCGTCTCACCAACCAGCGGACCGTCCACGGTAGTGCGGAAGTATGATAGCAATGCCCAACTAACGTGGACAACGAACGTAGCATATCCTGATGCAAACGCCGGTCCGACGACCCAGACGCGCGGGATGGCGGCTACTACCGCACCTGACGGCGGTTACGTGCTGGCGGGTTCTTTCGGGGGGACAGGCTGGGCGGCCAAACTCGATGCGCAGGGCAGCGTAGTCTGGCAGAAACTGCTGGCTGACTTTCTAATCCCATCCATCAATGACAACGAGGTGGTCATAGCCGTGCGGTCAACCAGAATGATTACCGATATTATTCGTTCGGCCGACGGGACCGGCTATGCGCTGACGGGTACAGGCTTCGGCTTCGCGGCCCGTATAACGGCCCTCACAAAAGTCGTTCTGGTCGAACTAACCGAGACCGGCGATGTAAAACGGTCGCGACTGACAGATGCGGCTCCATCATCGGCTTACCTTACGCGCTACAAGGGTAAAGACGGGGGCCAGTATTACGCCATTGGCAACACCAGCACCGAAGACTACATGGCCCTCGGCGCGACGTATCAGGTCCTCAGCCTCCGGGCCGACCTGCCGGGCAGCTTGCCTTCGTCGCTGCCGGTGGTGGCCCAGCGGACGTTTCCGTCTTTCCTGACTCCACTGAATCGCATAGCCACAGCGGGCGACGGCGGATTGGTGCTGACGGGTTCGGGCGGGGTAGCTAAACTTTTTTCGGAGCAGCCACCCCTACAGATTGACCGGCCTACTTACAATTGCCAGACCGGCGACCTGGTGGTGAACGTATCGGGCGGTACCGGTAGCCCAATCGACTACCAGATTCTGGGGTTGCGGAGTTGGGGGGCGGGCAACGCTTTTCTGGTGCCGATGTATCAGCGGCAGGGCACCACCTTCAACCTGGAGGTCCGCCAGAGTGGGCGGATAATTTCCCTGCCGTTTACGACCGGCTGCGTGGTTGTCCCTAATGGTCAGTTTGTCCTGCGTCCGCCGGATTATAACTGCCAGACGGGTGAGTTTACCATTGTGTACAGCAACGGCGATGGCACCGCCGTCGACTATCGGGTGGCCGGTCTGCGCGACTGGGGTCCTTCGCCCACGTTCACGATCCCGGTTTACCAGCGCAACGGCATCCCCTTCACCCTACAGGCCCGCACGGCTGGCGGCCGAACGGCAGAACTTGTTTTCACACCCGTCTGTACCTCACCCCCACTCCCCAGTACACCCGCGTTCGGCCCGACCAATCTGAACTGTACCAACGGGCAGCTTCTGCTCACGACGGTTGGGGGCGACAATACACCGTTCGAATTTAAAGTGCCGGGTCTGCGCGACTGGGGATCGTCGGCTTTATTTACGGTGCCTGGTTATCAGCGCAACGGTACCACATTTACCCTCTACCTGCGTCAGAGCGGGCGGGAGTACACCAGCCTGTTCACCACCACCTGCCCGGTGGGTACCCGCGTTGGCGCACCCGAACCAGCGACCCAGTTACGGGCAGTGGTGTATCCGAACCCGGTTGGTGAGCAATTTACCGTCGACGTCCAGGGGGCGGCCCGGCAGTCGGTTGACTTCCTGATAACCGATCTGTACGGACGGCAGGTACAACGTCGGCAGGTAACCGTGACCGATGAGCGGCACCACGAGCAGTTTACGCTCCCTGCCACAACGGGTGGCCTGTATTTGCTGCGCGTGGCAACGCCGGAACAGCGGGTGACCGTAAAAGTGCTGAAGCAGTAGCTGGTTGGTGGTTTGTGCCGGTGTTAGCTGTCCTATTTCTGGCAACGGCAGCATCGGCACAAACTGCTATAACCAGTCGACCAGGATAACGCCTAAGCCAATGGTCGTCTGGTTGTGGTTGTAATCGATCAGGGTTTCGCCGTAACCAGTCAGTACTTGCAGATTACCCCGCAGGTTTCCCCACACGGGAAAGGCCCAGTCGAACTGCAATTGACCCCGATTCTCGGCACCCCACCGCAGGCTGTGACTACCCAGCAGCGACAGAACGTGCTTTTTCGTCTTGTAAATGACCAACGCATCGCCCCGGCCAATGTAGCTGGTGATGGCCGGATTTTCGTCGTCGGCATCCCGGATGTGCCACCAGGGCCGGAGCAGCACCACCCATTTGCCCCGCTCGAAGCCAGCGTGCAGAATAACCCGGTTCCAACTGCGGGAAAGCGGTATGGCCCGTCCGTTGGACTGGTGCGTGAACGAGATACCAAGCATCCGGGTCCGCAAACCCAGAACGGGAAAATTGACCGGGAAATTAAGGATCAGTTCGGGTTCATAATTCGTTTCCCGGAACGGTCGGGAGTATTTCGCGTTGTAAATCTGCCAGTGTGATTTCTGGGTGTAGCCAATCCACAAGTCGCCATGTCCGCCGAAGATACCCTGTAAGGTCTTCACTTTCAAGCTAATCTGGTACTTGGCCTCATAGTTGCTCAAATCTATTTTGATGGGATAGCTATACGCCGGATTTTCACTATAGGGCTGTTCATTGGGATTATTGGACCACCGGCCGGCCGTAATAAACATGGGTTTATAGGGCGTAATCAGGAATGTTCCCCGGCGCGTGGCCGAGTCAAGTTCCCACCGATCCGACAGGGAGCGGCTCTCTATGGGTTTACCATAAAAGGAGTTGACCTGCGCTTCAACCGACGGGCTGAAAAGAAGGAGAAAAACAACTGCTGGTACACTACCTCTTCTGACTGAACGCTTCATGAGCGGACTGATTAACGTGACACGCAAGACTGATTCCCATAACCACCGCAGGCATATTCGTCAACGCACCCCCTCCCAGGCTTTGAGTTCATTGACGTGGGGATTGGTCTGGAGTTGCCAGGTTTTATCGATCAGCATTGTTTTATGGTCACGGTTTGTGTAAGCTTCCCAGCCGGGATTACCGGTTTTGGCAAAGTTGACCCAAGCCGTCTGTACTTTATCGGCTAAATCGGCGGGGCCGCCTTTGGGACCCAGCATTCCCTTCTGGCCGGTAACGATGGCTAAATTATCGAAGACGAAGGGCAGACCAATGCCGTGATAAGCCCCATAAATGCCGTTCGCCACCGACGATTTCCAGGCAAACTCATACATATACGTTTTGCCCGGTAGCCGACTGTGCGCTTCGGCATATCGCACGGTCGGCACCTGAAACTGATAGGCCGTGATGATCGTGGAGAAGAGTTCGCCCAGTTTCTGTTTGGGATACGCTTTTTTGTAAACGGCAATCAGGGCCGACGGGGCGGGGTGTACGAGTTGCACCGCCTTGTTAAGAATGAGGTTGAGCCGTATTTTTTTCAGTAAACCGGTGGGGATCAGGAAGTAATTCATCTCATTGGTGTTGTAGCCAAGCAACAGATCATGCCCTCCGCCCGCACCCTTCTGCATACTTTTCAGCGGTACATCGGGAACAATATCGCCGTCGATCACCGGAAAATACAGCACCAGCCCACCCGTAGGATCGGCGTACTCTTCGGTCTCGAGTTTCACCATTTTCGCGTTCACCTTTGGCTGAGCGGCCAGCAGGGCTTCGGGCGAAAATTTACGGTAGGCCTCACGGGTGTTTTTGATGTGGAGGACTTCCGCGTATTTGTTCGCAATGCGGTCGGCCTGCTCCCCGCTCAGCACCCCCTGCCCCGAGCCACTCATCATAATACCCCGCTTGAAAAGACCCTTTGCCGCCGGGCTTACCAGTAAAGTGCCCACGCTCATGCCCCCCGCCGACTCGCCGAAGATGGTTATGTTATCCGGGTCTCCGCCAAACCCCGCAATGTTGTTCTTTACCCACCGCAGGGCCGCAATCTGGTCCCGAATACCGAGGTTGGTCGGAACGCCTTTTATTTTCAGAAACCCTTCGATACCCAGCCGGTAGTTCAGCGTAACCAGCACGACGCCCTTTTTGGCGAAGTTGGTGCCATCGTACAGCGGCCCGTTGCCCGTGCCCAGCACAAACGCGCCCCCGTGGATAAACACCATCACGGGCAGGCGTTTGGTGGCTACGTCGGGCGTCCAGATGGTGGTCGTCAGGTAGTCATCGCCTTTTACCCAACCCGGGCCGAAAATGGGTTTGCCTTCGATGTCCCCATCCGTTTGACGGGGAAAAGGGGCAGTCGATCCAAATTTGAGCGCATCCCGCACGCCCGGCCAGGGTTTGTGAGGGACTGCAATGGCAAACCGATTGTCACCAACCGGCGGGGCCGCGTACGGAATGCTCCTAAATACGGTAACGCCATTCAGGCGCTGGCCGCGCACCTTGCCCGCTTCCGTATTTACGACCAATGGATCAGCAGCGGGGGCATTTGTTCGTGCCCCGGTCGCATCTGAATTGAAAAGCGACAGGGCCAAACTGAGGAACAGAACCGGGTAGGTTTTCATGGGGAGCGGGTTCAGTGGACGTGAATGAGCATTGGTGGGTTCGGTAGTCGGGCGGAAGCCTTACCGGACATTGAACAGGATTTCTTTATTCCGCTGCCACAAAGCCCGGTCGACCAGCTCGGTCGATTTCTTGCGAAGCCCCAAACTCCCTATGTTGAAACCAACGCCAACTGCCAGTAGAGCAAAGCCGCCCGTCTGTTGATTTTTCCGCAGAATGGCACTGCTAACCAGAGCAGCCACCGACACTACGGTCAGTAAGCGGCCCAGTGCCAGGCTTTTTCTTGATTTTTCGTAGAGGTCTTTCGTTACACCCTGTTCAAATTGGCCGCTCAGCTCACGAAACGTCAGTCGCTTGCTGCCTTTGATGTAGATGGAGCCAAATGAGTGAATCGTTTGGGTATCGTAAACAGTCAGCAACGAATCGCGGGATTGGGCTGAGACTTTTGGCCCGCTCAAACCAATCAGCAGGCTGGTCGTGAGTAGGATTAAATGGATGGCGAACCCTGAACGATGCATAACGATAGACTTTAGGAATTGATGGTGAATGGCTTATGAGTTGCTTGGAAGTGCCAATCTATCAATATTTCCATAGATTATGTAGCCTAATTCAATAGAAATTATTATGAGAAGTTAGCCGGATTGATAAATACTATATCCAAAATGACAACCGAACCAGTAGCACAAAGCCGCGCAGGGCGTCCAGTGCTCATGCAAAACAAAGCAATGACATTCGATGCGTTTTAACGCTGAAAAGTACCAAATGAGTTACCCCAGCACCCCAAATATGGAGTCTGAAAGGTACGTCATCAGACCCATGCGTCCCATGACTACTAATGTCCCTAAAAACCACGCTTCCGTCTACCAGAACAGCGACGTGACGGCAGCTATATAAACGGCAGGGTTGCCCGATGCATCCTGCCAGACGGCACCGAAGCTAAAGTGGCATAAGGTATTGCCTTAGTTAGTTCGGCTGTCCTGCCGAAGTTATACTACGAAATCACCTCCCGCAGTACCCAGTATCAGTCGGGAAGGTGGAATTGCACTATCAAATCCGATATCAGCGATGAACAAAAAAGAAATACCGATACCAAAAAGCACCGTGTGTTGAGCAGGCAGGTTAAACGTGTTCTGGGCATCCAGGCTCACCCGATGCTCGCCCTTGAGCATTAAGTCGTTAAACTCATGAACCTTAGCCGAGCCATCGTACACATGTACGTTCCGAATGCTGCCCACTTCGGCGTCGAACAGGAGAAAGACGCGTTGCAGGTGCGTTCGACCTTCACTCACAATAACGGGCGTGGGTATTGGAATGTGAAACCAACTGCTTTTGCCTGGTTTCACGGACATATCTGCTCCCCAGCCGAAGTGACCAACACGGGCCAGGTTTTCGGGTGATTCCACGGTGAGGCCGTTGCCGTGGGTCCAGCTTGCATGTATTGACATAGTGGTATTCGGTTTGATTAAAAAAGTATGTCCATTCTTGTTGGAATTAATCGGGCTTGAGGGGCGGGCCTACGTAGCGCATGCCGTATTGCTCAATCAGTGCCCGGCGGGTCTCGAGCGTAGGATTCACCAACTGGCTGGCTTTGTAAAAAAACTCTTCCATACGGGCAGCGGGCTGGTGCATCAGCATCAAACGGGCCGGGCCATCACTCGTTTTTACAAAGGCGTGGGGAATCCCCATCGGTCCGAAGAGCGAATCCCCCGCTTTGAGCCGAAATGTTTCGTCGCCGACCTGCATTTTAAACTCCCCGTCCATGACATAGAACCATTCGTCGCAGTCGTCGTGGATATGCAGCGACGGACCCACTTTTTCGTTGCGGATGGTATCGAAAATGACGCACCGGCCATCGTTATCTTTACCCGACACCTTTATGTCAAAGCGGGCATCGAGGTACGTAAAACTTTTGTCGAAACGATCCTGACCCGCCCGAACCAGTACGCCTTTTTTGGGTAGTTTCGGGTCAGCAACGTGCTGATCAGCTACGGGTGGCAGCGCGAAAGTCAGCGTGGGGGCCATCAGCGGGAGTTGGAGAAATAAGCGTCGTTGCATGGTCGTACGAGTCTAATCCGTTCTTTTTAGAAATTTACGGATATATGACATGCTGTTTGCCAATGCTTTAGCCATCGGTAATTAATTTACTTCAGTGTGCAGTACACAAAAAAGCCGCGTCCGGCTTTAACCGACGCGGCTTTTCAGGACGTAATTTTCCAGAGCGGTATCTGTACGCTCTATCGGTTCTGGTTTATCAATAAGTGAGCGTCAACTACCCTCCGCTTACCACTTACTCCTTGCCGCTTCCCTGCTTGGCGGCATTGCCCGCACCCGCCGGAGTCGGATTTTTCACGTATTTGTCCAACCAGCCGTTCATTTCCCACAGCATGTGCAACAACGATTCTTTAGCCGCGTACCCGTGCGATTCGTAGGGCAGAAACACTAACCGCGTCGTGGCCCCGAAGCCTTTCAGCGCGTTGTAATAGCGTTCGGACTGAATCGGAAACGTTCCTGTGTTATTGTCGGCCTCGCCGTGTACCAGCAGCAGGGGCGATTTCATTTTATCGGCATTCATAAACGGCGACATTTTGTTGTACACGTCCGGGGCCTGCCAGTAGCTGCGCTGCTCGTTCTGAAAACCAAACGGCGTCAGCGTCCGGTTGTAGGCCCCGCTGCGGGCAATACCACCTTTGAACAGGTTACTGTGCGTCAACAGGTTAGCCGTCATGAAGGCACCGTACGAGTGTCCGCCCACGCCCACCCGGTTCGCATCGACCACGCCTAAGCGAACGCCTTCGTCGATGGCCGCTTTGGCACTCGATACCAGCTGCTCTACGTAGGTGTCGTTGGGTTCTTTATCGCCTTCGCCCACGATGGGGATGCTGGCATTGTCCAGAACGGCGTAACCCATCGTTACAAAAACCGCTCCCCCCATGGCCGCAATCCGGTTAAACTGGTACGGCGATCCCGATGCCTGTCCGGCCGCTTCTTTGCTCTTAAACTCCGCCGGATACGCCCACAAAAACGTCGGCAGCGGGCCGTTTTCTTTCTTATAGCCAACGGGCAAATACAACGTGGCCGTCAGATCGACGCCGTCGGCGCGTTTGTACCGGAGCTGCTGTTTCTGAATGCCTTTCAACTGCGGGTACGGGTGCGGAAACATCGTTACCTGCACCGGAGCGACGCGCTTTTTCAGGTTGCGGATAAAGTAGTTCGGATTCTCGTCGGGCGTTTCGCGGGTGGTCAGAATTACACCATTGGCCGCATCCAGCACGGCAATGGGCCGCTCAAAAACGGGTGCTTCCGACCGCCAGAGGGGAGTAATTTTCTTCGTTGTCAGGTTCAGCGCACTCACGAACGGGCGGTCTCCTTCGGGCGAGGCACCCTGCCCGTTTACCAGCATGATGTCGTTGTTGGGCAGGATGTTCAGCACCTCACGGCCGTACTGATTGTGTTTCGTGTCGGGTTCGCCAGGGTTAGCGTAGCGATCCTCAAACGACCGGTCGAACAGCACCACTGCCTGAAAATTACCGCCCGGATTAACCGTTTTGGTAATGAGCTTCCGCGTCTGCCACCATCGTTCGGTTGCCAGCGCGGTGGCGTTGTTGCCCCACGTAAAACCGGTGAACCGAAATGCAGCCGCATAGATTTCCTTCGGTTCGGCCGTAAACGGCGCGTCGACCAGAAATACTTTGTCGCGGATGTCGGCCTTCACTTTCGGGTCGCCTTTGTCCTGCGCGACGGTATAATACACCGAAGCGGGTACATCGTTGCGCCACTCAAAATCGCGCGGGCCGCTCGGTGCTCCGTCGGAACTGTAGGGAACGCTTTCCTGCAACGGGCCGTCGTTCAGCGTTTTCGCCAACTGACCGCCAATGGCAAATACGTCCGTTTTCAGCGGGAACCGGTAGACCGGCACGAGGTACGAAAATGGCGTGTGTACGGTCTCCAGCATCACATACTTTCCGTCCGGCGAGGGCGACGCTGTGGCAATAATCCCCGGCTGACCAATGGGTTGCACCGATCCGTCAAGGCCCAGCCGCACAACCTGCGACGTGGTATAATACGCAAACTGCTGCTCATCGGCCGGGTTTTTCAGCAAATCCTGGTAGGTCGGAGCCTGTCCCTTTTTACCGCTGCTGTTGTCCTGCATCGTTGGCCCGACGGGTACACGATTTACGGCCATGGATGCTCCTCTCCCATCGGGAATAGTTTTTACGATCAGGCTTTTGCTGTCCGACACCCACTGAAACGGCGCACCATACGCGGCATTCAGGGCTTTATCGGTCACGCGGGTCGCGGTGGCCGTCGCGACATCAGCCACGTAAAGTTCAATTTTGGCGTCGCCCGATACCGCAAAGGCAAACTTGGTTTCGTCCGGTGACCATTGCACGTACGAAATCAGGGTCGGCGTTGGTAAACCTTTCACCGCTACCTCGCTCCCGCCGGGCAGTTTTTTCAGTTTCAGGCCAGTGATGTAGGTAACCCGACTCGGTCCGTTGTTGGCCGGATTGATGCGCAGACCGGCCAACTTAAATTCGGGTTGGGCCAGTTCGGCGATGGACGGAGCCGATGCCCGCTCCAGAATCAGCATCTGATCGCCTTTGCCCGTGACGCTGACACCGGGCGTGGGCGGCACCGTTACCAGGTCGGCGAGGGCTTTGGGGGGCGTCTGGTAGGTGAGGGCGTCCTGCGCATGAGTTGAGTACATAATCAGCGAAAGGAACGAAACCGTAAGCAGCGTTCGATGCAACTGACTTTTTCGGGTAGTAGGTGCCATGAGGTAGAGTAGTTTGTTCACCTAAAAATAAGCAAACAAAGCCAGACTACTGCGTTTTAGCTCAGGACAGAATAGCCGGGTACAGATCAGTATACCTTTTTAACAAGGTCTTAATGTTACTATACATACCACGTTTTATTTTTGAGTTACAACGTCCACTCACTATGAAAACGCTCATTTTACTTAATTTTTTCGGCCTGCTGATGTTTGGTACGGTCGGTTGCCGAGACAATACGCCTGCTCCTGTTGTAGTACAACCAGCCTGGAAATCACTATCGGACTTGTCTACTTCCCGCATTAGCCACGTAGAGGCCACGACTGCCAACCTGATTATCCAGAATAGCGAAGGCACACGACGCGTCGATCCAACTAATGCGATTACCGGGCGGATTGATCTAAACGACACAACAACAATTGATTACCCCATCTGCGTGAATGACCAGTATACCGTTGTTTATACATACCGGTACAGAGCCCAGTTGGAACCCATCCTCTCGATTTACGACTATAGCCGCGATCAGCAACCATTGCTGAGCGTACCCATCAGTCAGATACTACACCCAAAGACCAACCCGGGACACGAACGCACTTGCCTTTATTACTACTGCGAAGACGAAATATGGCTGAACACACCTTACTACGGAAGTGGCACTCTCGACGAGGCCGGTAATTTGTTTTTAGCCCTTGTCTCGCAGGGATACACAACGGCCGATTATTACTTCCACTATTACAAACTTAAGCTGGTAAGCGACGCGCAGAACAAGTTGACTTTACAGCCAGTCAGCGATTATTTTCGTCCGATATACCAGCCAAACGGAGGTGGGGGAGAATTGGCCAAGCTATATACTTTTACCAATCAGTCTTTTATAAGCTACTCGTCTTCTTCCGCAAATCAGGGAAAATTAGTCAAAATCAATCCGCAGGGTGATGACCAAACCATCCTAAACGCTGCTTACCAAATTGACAACGTTTTCAAAATAGCGAATACGCTGTATGTTGTCGGCAGCACCTCTCAACTGTGGGCCTCTACTGACGGGGGCTCCAGTTGGCAACAGGTAAAAACCCTGACGCCGACCGAAAAAACCTTTTTTACGAATTGTACTACCAACGGCGATGCACTGCCTTTGCTGGCGGTTGCCAACAATACCCTCCTCCGCCGAACGGATGTAAATGCCAAAACGGATTCACTTATTGCGCCCGCTTCGCCTGTTTACAAGCTAACACAGCTTAACCAGCGCTACTACCTGTGGGCTCGGGACAGCCTCTATTATTCTGATAACCCGCCCGCCCTACCCCATCATTGAGCCACTCACGGAATTATATTTGGTACGATTCGTGTTATTGGTGCAGTGACGGTCGTGTAGAGCTTATCTCATCCATAATTCGACCGCAACCAACCCGCTGATTCAGAACGCCTTACATTTGACTCAGCGACTTCATTTTTTCAAAGTAACTGATGTCATTTAACGAAC
>JBBQLG010000117.1:0-21229 GCA_038327655.1 Cytophagales bacterium | reverse complement strand
CCTGCTCGTCCCGGCGTTTGCACAGTCTCAGGTACTGACCGATTCCTCGCTTCAGCAGACCATCCTCAAAGCCCTCGATCATATCTATAATTTTGAATTTGCCGAAGCCGAGCCGTACATCCGTCAGATTCGCGCCCGCTACCCGCAGCACCCCGTCGGTCCAATACTGAGGGCCGTGCAGACGCAGTGGCAATATTTTCCGATCAACAACAACCCAACGGCTACGGCGCAGTTTGTGCAGGCAGCCACGCAGGCCCTCGACCTGTGCGAAAAACGACTCGATAAAGACGACAAAGACCCCGAAGCCATCTTTTTTGCGCTCACGGCTCATGGTTATATGGCACTGAAATACAACAACGAACGGGAGCAGATGAAAGCCGTTGGGGAGTCGCGCCGGGCGTACCGCTACATGAAGGACGGGTTTAAGCTGATGGACAAGAACCCGGAGTTTTATTTCACTACCGGGCTGTACAATTACTACGTCGAGCGGTATCCGATGGACCATCCGATTGTGAAACCGCTGATGTTTTTCTTCCAGGACGGCGATATGGCCCTTGGCATCCGGCAGATGGAGACGGCGGCTAAACGCGGGCTGTTCACCCGAACAGAAACAAATTATTACTTAGCCCATCTGTTTCTCAAATACGAAAATCAGCCCGCACGCGCCCTTTCGTACACCAACGCCCTGACGGATAAATACCCCAACAATCCGTTCTATAACATGCTGAATACCGAAGCTTTATTGCTGACCGGCGATTATACCGATGGCAAAACAGCCCTACAGCGTCTTCGGCAAATGCCCTACAAATGGTTGAACGTGGCGGTGGCGGCCTTCAGTGGTATGGTCGCGGAGAAAGCTCAGCATAACGACCGAGAAGCGATGGAGTATTATCAGAATGCGCTCAAACAGCCCGTTGTGGATAACTATACCAAAGAATACCACGCCTTTGCCGATGCCGGTTTGGCCCGGATTGCCGCCCGCACCGGGAATCATGATCTGGCCAAAGCACATTACAAAAAAGTGCTGGATACGGCTGAGTATAAATCACTTCAGCAGGAAGCCAAAGCGTTTAAGTAGGTGGTGATTAGTGGTTGGCAGGTAGTGTTTAGTCAACAGCAGAAAGTCAGCCGTTGCGGATGCCGCCCCTGCGTAACCGGTCCTTTAACCAGCGTTCTACCCACGTCAACCGGTTATAACGCACTTCCCAAAACGGCGTGGCCACGGCTCCAAAACTGGCATAGTAATGGGCAATCGACGATTTTTCGGGACTTTCAAAATCCAGCACGACGGGCTGACCCGCATTTCCCCGGATGATTTGGTCGATCAGCAACGTTCGGGCATTACCGGTTCTTCCCTCAGGTGTAGCTGCGTTGAACAGATAAATAATTCGGTTTCCTTCCCGCACGAACAATGCGCCCGCCTGGATGACGCTATCTTTCAGGGCGTAGCGAAGTATGGTCAGGTGACGCCGATGCAACTCGGCAAAAAGGGTCCGAAAAACGGTGTACGCCCACGGAGCTACGCCGTTTGGTATGCTCCCCGCGTGATTCGTCTGAAATAATTGAATCAGCGGCTCAGGATCAGTTGAGTCAGTAACGGTCCAGTTAGCCGCTTCAGTCCGGCGCAGATTTACGTTTCGGTCGGATGAATAACGGCGGGCGATGGTTGGATAGTCGAGCGATAAATCCAGTACGTGCGTGTGGAGTTGCCGGATGGTCAGTCGCAGGAATGGGGCGTCGGGAATTTGCTGACTGTGCAGAATAGACCCGTACCGAAACCGCTGTTGCATAACGGCAAAAAATGGCTCAGGATCGACAGCGTCCCGCGAGAAAACACCCAGTACCTGACAGAACAGGGGTTGATGCACCACCCACCGGCCCCACTTCCGGCGTAGCGGCACCGGCATCACGGCCTGATACCCTGCCTGCTCACCGTTGATCACCAGACCCGCCCACGACCAGCCCGGAGTCGACGTCACGGCATCTAAATACCAGCTATAGCCGTACAGGATTTTAGTGGAAGAAGCGGCCACGCAGCCGTTCCAGGCGGCATCGTTGATCCGGTGGCGGGGCAGAAATCGAATGTTCACCTACTTGAACAGGGCCTGAAGCTTGTCGAGATCCGCTTTGGTTTCGGGATTTTTCAGTAGCTCGTCGCTCAGCGTCTGAATGGCATGAATGACCGTGCTATGGTCGCGCCCGCCGAAATGGTAGCCAATGGATTTGAGGGACAAGTCCGTTTTTTCTTTGGCCAGGTACATCGCAATCTGCCGGGGATGGACGGCTTCGCGCTTACGGCTCTTGGATTTCAGATCGGCTACTGTAACATTGAAAAAATCAGCGACTAACTCCTGCACCGTGTCAATGGTCACCTCTTTATCCGAGTCGACCACGATGTTGCGGAGCGTTTGCCGGGCCAGATCGAGGTCGATGTCACGCCGGTTCAGCGAGGCCTGCGCCATCAGCGACACAATCACGCCTTCGAGTTCGCGGACGTTGGTGTTGATGCTGTGGGCCAGGTACTCGATCACATTCGCGTCGATGTCAACGCCTTCGGACTGTAGTTTTTTCTGAATAATGGCAATCCGCGTTTCCAGGTCCGGCGTTTGCAGGTCGGCGGTCAGGCCCCATTTAAAGCGGGACAGCAGTCGGTCTTCCAGTCCCTCCAGATTGCGCGGGGGCCGGTCCGAGGTCATAATGATCTGCTTACCCGACTGATGGAGGTGGTTGAAGATGTGGAAGAAAATTTCCTGCGTCTTTTCCTTCTTCTGCAAAAACTGCACATCGTCGATCACCAGCACATCCACCTGCATGTAAAACTGGGTGAAATCGCGCATGCCGTCGTTGCGAATCGCGTTCAGAAACTGGTTCGTAAACTTCTCCGACGTGACATAGAGGACGAATTTATCCTGATTGTTATTCTTGATGTAATTGCCGATAGCCTGCACCAAATGAGTTTTCCCCAGGCCAACGCCCCCGTAAATCATCAGCGGGTTGAACGAGGTGATGCCCGGCCGCTGCGCCACGGCAAACCCCGCCGACCGGGCCAGCCGGTTGCAGTCGCCTTCCACGTAGTTGTCAAACGCGTAGGTCGGGTTCAGGTACGAGTCAAGCGTCAGTGAGTCAAGGTCTTTGAGCCGGAACGGACTCTTCAGGATATCCGCGTTTACATTGTCTGGTTTGGCATTTTGGGGTGATTTGGTAGTAGGAACGTTTACCGTGAGCGGGCGATTTTTCTCGTTGCCGTTGTCCACAATGATCGAGTACTCCAGCATCCCGTCCCGACCGATGGCTGTATCGAGGGCTTTGCGCAGAACATGGACGAAGTTTTCTTCGAGCCACTCGTAAAAAAACTCACTCGGCACCTGAATCGTCAGCACTTTTCCGTCCAGCCGCAGGGGCGTAATCGGCTCAAACCAAGTCTTGTAGCTTTGGTCGGGCACGTTCTCCCGAACGATTTGGAGGCATTGGTTCCATACGGTCCAGACTTCGCGCTGCATTACGGGTGGTACGGGTTTATTCACGGAACTGGACTAAGTGGCCCCAAAAAAGGGAGACAAAAGTAGAGAAATTCCGCTTGGGTTGACGGGTGGATAGTCGGCAATACCAAAAAATAATTGAATTTTCCGGCCTGGCCAATGGCAACAGCGAATGTCGTCAATGAATGCGACATTCGCCAATCACAAGGGGTTGGACGCCGGGTTGCGAAGCCGTAATTTTACCCATCGAACGAACATCCCGCGTTATGGAGCCGCTTAGTACCAATCCCTTCCCCCCCGCCGACAAAGCCGCCTGGCGGGCGCAGGTCCAGAAAGACCTCAAAGACCCGTCGGCCCCCGACAGCCTGCACTGGTCTCTCCCGGAAGGATTTACGCTGGAACCGTATTATACGGCCGAAAACCTGAGCGAACTGCCACTCAGCGCGATACAAGTGGCCCAGAAAACGGTAACCGGCTGGCTCAATGCCCCCGAACGCCGGACGACGGAACCCAAAGCCGATAACCAACGCCTGCGCAACGACCTCGCGCGGGGAGCCAATGCCCTCGTGCTGGTCCTGAACGATGCGATGACGGAGGTTTCCTTGTCTCAACTACTCAATGGCATCAAGTTAAGCGACACGCCCGTTTTTTTTCGGGCAGCGGGCAGCCTCACGGCGTTTGTTCAGGTACTTAAAACCATTGCGCCTTATCAGACCAGAGGTGGCTTACTGAACGACCCCGTCGCCCGGTATCTGCAAACGGGCCAACCAGCCGATGAGTCACTACGGCAGGTGGCAGCCACAACCCGGTCAACAGCAGAGTCGCCCCAGTTTCGGACTGTTTGTGCAGACAGCACCGTTTTTCACAATGCCGGTGCCACCGCCACGCAGGAACTGGCCCTGTTGCTTGGTTCCCTCACCGAACAGTACGATGCACTCACGGAAGCGGGTTTGACAGTGGAGGAACTCATGCCAAAAACGATGCTGTCGGTTTCCGTCGGCACCAGTTATTTCGTGGAAATCGCTAAACTGAGAGCATTGCGGGTGCTTTGGCCGCGGTTTCTATCGGCGTATCGGCCCGATTCGGAGCATCCGGGGCCATTCATTTATGCCCGGACCTCCACGTTTTACAGCACAGCGGTTTCGCCTTATACCAATCTGATCCGCGTTACAACCGAAGCCATGGCTGCTATAATCGGTGGTTGCGACGTCCTGACCGTGTTGCCCTACAAGGCAGATCCTGAAACATCGGAAAGCGATTTCAGCGATCGGATTGCCCGCAACGTATCGGTGTTGCTGACCGAAGAGAGTTACCTGGACAAAGTATCCGACCCCGCAGCCGGGTCTTACTACATCGAAACCCTGACCCATGAACTGACCGAAGCCGCCTGGACGTATTTCCTGAAAATAGAAGCGATGGGTGGTTTATTGACAGCCCACGAGTCCGGTTTTGTCCGGTCAGAACTTGAAGCGTCTTATCAGGCAAAGGTCGACGCCCTGAAAAACGGTCGGGTGATGGTGGGCGTGAACAGATTCCGGGAAGCCGACGCGCCGGAGCCGACCCAATCGGATGCGGCTGACCGTGCAAACGCAAGTTTACCCAACCGACGACTGGCCGATGCGTTCAATTAATTAAGACAGCACTTGTATGCGCCCTGATTTTAAACAAATACCTCACTCAGCGACCGCGATACCTGCTTCAGCCGAAACAGTGAACCGATCTTACACCACAGCCGAAGGCATCAAACTGAAGCCCCGATTCACCGTCGCCGACGTTGAATCGACGGGATATCTGCACGATGCGGCTGGTATTCCGCCATTTTTGCGGGGACCCTACGCCAGTATGTACGTGCGGCAACCGTGGACCATTCGGCAGTACGCGGGCTTCTCTACCGCCGAAGCCTCCAACGCTTTTTACCGCCGAAACTTAGCCGGGGGGCAAAAGGGCCTGTCCGTTGCCTTCGATCTGGCTACGCACCGGGGCTACGACTCCGACCATCCACGGGTAGTCGGCGACGTGGGAAAAGCGGGCGTCGCCATCGACACGGTGGAAGACATGAAGTTGCTCTTCGACCAGATTCCGCTCGATCAGATGTCGGTGTCCATGACCATGAACGGGGCCGTACTGCCCATCATGGCGTTTTTCATTGTGGCGGCCGAGGAGCAGGGCGTTTCGCCGGATAAACTGTCGGGCACGATTCAGAACGACATTCTGAAGGAGTTCATGGTCCGCAACACCTACATCTATCCGCCCGAACCGTCGATGCGCATCATCGGCGACATTTTTGCGTACACGAGCCGATTCATGCCCAAGTTCAACTCGGTCAGCATCAGCGGCTACCACATGCACGAAGCAGGTGCTCCGGCTCACCTCGAACTGGCCTACACGCTGGCCGACGGGCTGGAATACATCCGTACCGGCATCCGGGCGGGTATGAACATCGACGAGTTTGCGCCCCGGCTTTCGTTTTTCTGGGGTATCGGCATGAACCACTTCATGGAGATCGCCAAACTCCGCGCCGGGCGGCTCTTGTGGGCCAAAATTGTGCAGCAGTTTAGTCCGAAAAACGTGAAGTCGCTGGCCTTGCGCACTCACTGCCAAACCTCCGGCTACAGCCTGACGGAACAGGACCCGTTCAACAACGTCACGCGCACGACCATCGAAGCCCTGGCGGCTGTTTTGGGTGGTACCCAAAGCCTGCATACCAATTCCTTGGACGAAGCCATTGCCCTGCCCACCGATTTTTCGGCCCGGATTGCCCGCAATACGCAATTGTACCTGCAACACGAAACCGACATTACCCGCGCCGTTGATCCGTGGGGCGGCTCGTATTACGTCGAATACCTGACGAAGGAACTGGCCGAAAAAGCCTGGGCGTTGATTGACGAAGTCGAGCAGTTGGGCGGGATGACGAAAGCGATTGAAACGGGGTTGCCCAAACTGCGCATTGAGGAAGCAGCCGCTCGTAAACAGGCCCGCATCGACGGGGGCAAAGATGTGGTGGTGGGCGTAAACCGCTACCGACCCGATTCGGAACAGAAAATTGACCTGCTCGATATCGACAATCAGGCCGTGCGCGAATCGCAGGTAGCCCGGCTGAATCGGGTGAAAAGTGAGCGCAATCCAGCCAAAGTAGAACAGGCATTAGCAGATTTAACGGAAGTGGCCTACCTACCGGCTGCGATCGATCAGGCAAACTTACTCGCCCTTGCTGTGGAGGCCGCCCGGCACCGCGCTACCTTAGGTGAAATTTCGGACGCGCTCGAAAAGGCATTTGGTCGGCACAAAGCCACCATCCGGGCCGTATCCGGTATCTATTCGGCCGAAGTATCCGACGACGAGAATTTCCGCATCGCCCGCGAAATGACCAATCAGTTTGCCGAACTCGACGGCCGACGCCCCCGGATTCTGGTGGCTAAAATGGGGCAGGATGGGCACGACCGGGGGGCTAAAATCATTGCCACCAGTTTCGCGGATTTGGGTTTCGACGTCGACATGGGACCGCTGTTTCAGACGCCGGATGAGGTAGCCCGGCAAGCCGCCGAAAATGACGTACACATCGTGGGTGTGTCAAGTTTAGCAGCCGGTCACAAAACGCTGGTCCCGCAACTGATTGAGGAATTGAAAAAAATCGGCCGCGACGACATTATGGTCATTGCCGGCGGAGTAATTCCGGCGCAGGACTACCAGTATCTCTACGATGCGGGTGTAAAAGGCGTATTCGGGCCGGGAACGGTGATTTCCATTGCCGCACAAAAAATTCTGCGGGAATTGATGGGGCCTGTAGCCTAGGCATAGAGCCGACTAAGAAAGCACAATTGAGCCAATTACCGGCGACCCACTACATCGGTCAGGGCGGAGAAGGCAATGGTTAGACGTTCCTGAACGGATTGGAGAAACTGCTGCCAGTGCTGGGCAAAAGAAGGTGTACGTCGATGCAGCCCCGCGTAAAGGCTGGCAACCGTATTGTTGTGCTGTTTGAAATAAACAACCCGGTCGTCGGTGTTGGAAATAATGGCTAATGAGTCAGAAGAAGAAACCTGGCGCGACACAATTAATTCGCGCAGATACGCTTCGGCCGCCTGAACGGTTGCAAAGCTTTTGAAAACTGGCGATGTACCGTCGTAGTGAATGGTGGTGAATGGTTGCATTAGTCTTCAGCGTACGCCAGTCTGCCGATACCCAACTTCATCCTGTTTTCCGCGGCACCGCGCAAACCGATAAAATAATGAGTTAAAGGTAACACAGAAAGACAAATTACAGTAAGAGTGGAAACAGTCGCTTCAAGATAAGCTAACTACTCAGTTCTGACGGGAACTTAGCCCGAAGTCACAACCGGTACCTTATTTTTCTAAACAGACGCTTTACGCTCCTTTTATCGACGCTTTCCGTCGTGAGTCGGCACCTCAACCGGCACCAGTGATGGCTCGGCAACCCACTGCGTAACCGCTTCCCACAACCCGCGCAATACGTTCACCCGCCGATTCAGACCCGCCCGCAGGCTGTCCAGTGTATTATTCTGTGGCCTGAAGTAAATGATTTTATCGTCGCTTGCCCGGACAATGGCCAGGGAGTCAGTCGCTGAAACGCATTGGGTATTGAGCAATTCGTTCAGGTACATCTCGGCGGCCGTTACCGTCGGAAACGAGGTGAAAGAAGGGGTAATTCCGTTGTGATGAATAGCGATGAACGTTTGCATGGTTTTTCAGTTTAATAAATCTGTCTGAACTGAGTTACACTGTCTACTTACTCTATATACGAATAAGCAAAAGAAATATATTTCTGAACTATTAATTATGATTAACGGCTCTTAAAAACATTTTTTCATTTACTTATTTTGCTTACCATTAACTACGCTTCAAAAGTCTTTCTATTGGATGACTATTCAGTTAATTTTCGATGAAATGCAGATTTACATCGTTTTTCGGTAAGAAATAACGGTAATAGGGTTAGAATCGGGATAAAACACCGAGCCGCAAAAAAGTGAGGCCGGGTTAAACAGCAACGTCCTCCGCTGTTCAACCCGGCCTTTTTCAAGAACATAGATAATGCGTTTTACTCGGCCCGCAATACTTCCAGCGGGGGTCGTACCAGCACATCGCGGCTGTTGAATACGCCAATCAGCATGGTCAATCCCGTTACCACGGCGGTAATAATTAGCAGGGGTACCAGTTGAGGGGTAAAGGGCACCTCAAATACAAACCGGGCTAACGACCAGGCCGCCAGCAACGACAACAGAATACCCGACAGCGCGGCCAGCAACCCCAGAAACAGGTATTCGATCAGGGTGATTTGCAGGATTTGGTTTCGATTAGCCCCCAGCGTCCGCAGCAGTACGCTTTCCTGAATCCGCTGGTATTTGCTGATGACGACCGAACTGCTCAGCACCAGTAACCCGGTGATAATGCTGAATAACGCCATGAACCGGATCACGAATGATATTTTGCCCAGAATCTCATCCAGCGTTTTCAGAATCAACCCGAGGTCGATGGCGGAGACATTGGGAAAACGACTGACTAATTCCCGCTGAAACAGGGCGGCCTGCCGGGTGTCGGGGGTGCGGGTCATCAGCACCTGAAACTGCGGAGCCTGATCCAGCACACCCTTCGGAAACACAACTAAAAAGTTGGTTTGCACCCGTTGCCAGTCGACCTTGCGCGTACCGCCGATAACGGTCTGAATGGGCGTTCCCTGCACGTTGAAGGTCAGGGTATCACCTAATTTCAGCTTCAGCCGACCGAAATAATCATCGTCCACCGAAATGTGTGGCACACCATTGTTGGCCATGTACGGCGGGCGACCGGAAAGCAGTTTCTCCGACGAAATCAGCGAATCGCGGTACGTAGCGCGGTATTCGCGGGTGAGGCCCCATTCGGGAATTTTACGGGCGGTGTCCTTGCGAATGGCTTCGACCGACTGACCGTTGATGTCCAAGAGCCGCATCGTCACCACGGCGACTTCCTGCAAAACCGGCATTTTATACTGCTTCACTAAGGCCTTTACGCCCGCTTTCTGCTCATTCTGAATATCGAACAACACCATGTTCGGCTGCCCACCGCTGGCCGATAACTGCACCCGGCCCAGCAACAGTGTCTGCGTGAGATAAAGCGTCGCGATCAGAAAAGCCCCAAGGCCGATGGAAACAACCAGGATAAGCGTCTGATTCTGTGGCCGGTAAAGGTTGGCCAGACTTTGCCGCCACACGTAACTCCACGAGCTGGGGAAAAATTTCCGAACGGCCAGAATCAGCAGTTGCGCCATGCCCGCCAGCACCACAAACGCGGTAATCAATCCCCCGGTGAAGCCCAAAGCCAGTTTCCAGCTATGAATCTGCCAGTAAGCGAACCCGACGATCGCCAGGATAATGGTAGCGTAGACGACCCATTGCCACCCGTCGCGGCTGGCGGTATCGTCGTCGTAGCTGGCCCGCAAAACCCGTAACGGCGATACCTTCCGAATGACTAACAGCGGCAGCAGGGCAAACAGCGTAGCAATCAGTAAACCCGTACCAATGCCCTGCCCCACGGCTCCCCACGAAATAGCGGTATCGACGGTGACGGGCAGAAAACTGCCGAACACGCGGGGTAGCAGCAGTTGAATCACCGAACCCAGCAGGGCTCCGATGATGGCCCCCAGCAGACCCATCAGGGCTGTCTGAACTAAATAAATCAGGAACGCCTGCTGCCCGCTCGTCCCCAGCGTTCGGAGCACGGCGACCGACTGTAATTTTTCCTTCACGTACAGGTTAACGGCACTCGCCACGCCTACGCAGCCGAGCAGCAGGGCCACAAACGCCACCAGATTCAGGTACTTGGTCAGGTCGTCGAAGGAGCGGCCGGTTTGTTTTTTCCGGGCTTCGACCGTGTCGGACGAAATGCCGGATTTATCGAACTGCGGCTCCAGCTTTTTGGCGATGGCCGCAATGTTGGTCGCCGGGGCAAACCGGTAGTAATATTTGTAGTTAACCCGGCTGCCCACCTGAATCAATCCCGTCTGACTCAGCAGCGACTGCGGAATATAAACCGACGGGGCTACCGTACTGGCAATGGCGGTTTGGCCGGGCGTTTTCATGACCCGGCCCGCGACCAAAAACGTCAGGTTGCCAATCTTGACCGAGTCGCCGACCTGCGCACCGAACTGAATCAGCAGTCCGTCTTCGACCAGAGCGACGTGTTGTTTGGTCGCCATTGCCCGCCGAAACTGGCCAACGGCCGATGCGGGCTGCGTTTCCCAATCGCCATAATACGGAAAGTTCCCTTCGAGGGCTTTCACCTGTCCCAGCCGAAGTCCCTGCGCTTTCGGGAAAACGATCATCGACGGAAAGGCCACTTCATAGGCCCGCTCCTGCCCCAGGCTCTTCAGCAGATTTTGGGTACCGGCGGGCTGTTCTTTGTTGTACGAAGCCGTTAAATCGGCACCGAGCAGTTCCTGCGCCTGTTCGTCAATGCTGCGGGCCAGGTTGTCGCCGAAGGAGTTGATGGCGACTAAAGCCGCGATGCCCAGCACAATAGCCGACATAAACAGCAGTAACCGTTGGCGGCTTCGACGGCTGTCGCGCCAGGCCATGCGCCAGATCCAACCGGGAGCGGTGGGGAGAGATTTGAGTTGATTCACTTTTCTTAAGTTTGTGGTTTGTGGTTTGTAGTTTTTGTCAGGTAACTACAAACCACAAACTGTCTAACTACGAACGGCTTCGCCAACCGAGTCCGATACAACTTTACCGCCTTTTACGCGGACGATGCGCTGGGTACGGGCGGCCAGTTCGAGGTCGTGGGTGACGAGTACGAGCGTGGTACCGGCTTCGCGGTTGAGGTCGAAGATCAGATCGACTACGGTAGCACTGGTTTCGGTGTCGAGATTACCCGTGGGTTCGTCGGCAAACAGAATTTTGGGGCGGTTGGCAAATGCCCGCGCCAACGACACCCGCTGCTGTTCGCCACCGGATAGCTGGGTGGGGTAGTGATGACCCCGGTCGCCTAAGCCAACCCGGTTGAGGAGTTCCTGCGCTGTTTTCTGAGCACCGCGTTCACCCCGCAGTTCGAGCGGGACCATCACATTTTCGAGCGCCGTGAGCGTAGAGAGCAACTGGAAATTCTGAAAAATAAAGCCGACGTACTGATTCCGAACGGCAGCCCGCTGATCTTCGCTGAGCGTATCGAGTTTGATGTCGTTCAGGTACACGCTGCCCGACGAAGCCCGGTCCAGACCGGCACACAAACCCAGCAGGGTTGTTTTGCCGCTACCCGACGGGCCGACGATGGCAAAGGTATCGCCGGGCTGAATCTCGAAATTGACGTTGTCCAGCACGGTAAGGCTGCGCCCACCGCTCTGATAGGTTTTGGTGAGGTTTTCGACGCGTAAAATACTCATGTTGTTCAGGTTGTATGATCTATAGAGTTGGCTGTTGGCGACCGAACGATGCGATGTCCGTACACAAAACAGGCTGGTTAATTAACCGGTAAACCTACTTTTGGGTTATAACCAACGAGCGGCCTGATACGCTCCGTTACGCGCTAAATTGTTGATAAACGGGAGTATCGGTGGGCAAGCGGACCGAACAGCCGTTGTTTACCCCCGTTCTTTGTTGCCGAATACACCAAACCAATCGCTCTCATCCAAATGCTTAGTATCTCTTTCACCAAAAATCGTCGTTATTCCTTTCTCCCTGCCGGTTTAGTGCTGGCAATGAGCCTGCTGGGCTGTACGTCCGGTTCGACCACCAAAACCGATACCCCTGCCGATACCACCCGCGCAACGACCCAAGCGACTCCCGCGCCCGTTAATAAACAGCCGGTGGTGCTGTTTTTTGGGAATAGTCTCTCGGCGGGACTTGGCGTAGAGCCCGAAGAAGCTTTTCCGGCCTTAGTGGGCGAAAAAATTAAAGCCGCCGGACTGAATTACCGCGTGGTCAATGCCGGGCTGAGTGGCGAAACGTCGGCGGGAGGCAAAGGACGAATCGGGTGGGTGCTGCGCCAGCCGGTAGCCGTTTTCGTGCTCGAATTAGGGGGCAACGACGGCCTGCGGGGTATTTTGCCGCCGTCGACCAAGGCGAATCTTCAGGCCATTATCGACTCGGTGAAACTAAAGAATCCACAGGCCAAAATTGTGATCGCCGGGATGCAGATTCCGCCCAATATGGGGGCGCAGTACACGAAACCGTTCCGCGACATTTTTCCGGCACTGGCAAAAGAAAATCAGGCTGCGCTCATCCCGTTTCTACTAGAAAACGTTGGGGGTATCCCACGCCTGAACCAGCCGGACCGTATTCACCCCACCGCCGAAGGGCATAAAATCGTCGCCAACACCGTTTGGCAAACGCTGGAACCGTTGTTGAAGCCGGGGATGTAACGCGCAATCTTCCTCTAATGAAAACGCCCCGAACCTGCGCAGGTTCGGGGCGTTTTCATTAGAAGACGGCTGTCGTTCGGTAAAAAAGTCCAACGATCTCCTCCGTAGCGACTCCTGCTTGCCGGGCCGTTTTACCGTTGGCTCAAAGTGGCTAACTTTTTTGTGGGTAACTGCGCTATCTTTCGTGAGCAGAATGATTAGTATTTCTTTGTAGGTCAGGGTTTTAAAGCGATTCTTCGGATGCATCAGGGCGTTGCCTGCGTGCCCATTCTCCGCTACAGTTCCCACCGTCATCTCCTGCTAACCAAACCGTTCCCTCAGTCGGTAACAGAGTGGTGTTTGCCTGTAGAGCGGTTTTCGCGACTACGCTGCTGTAACACACCCAGTTCCGCCGAACCAGTCGTTTAGCCAATCGTCTATCCATGCAACCGATTCAACCGTACCTGCCTACGCCCGAATTACAGCCCTACATAAAACTTTATCTGGTGCTGGAAACGGATTTTGGGCCGGGATTCTTCCATGAACGCCGTGCCACGCGGCCTGCCCGTACTGTGGATCTTCTACCGGCAGGAGCAGACAATCAACTGGGGCCGAAACGACGGTAAGCCCTTACTCGGTAAATCGACACTTTACCAATAACTAACAAATTGCCTCGACGGTGTTTCCATCGACGGTCTGTTTTAACGACTCAACGAATACCTACTAATAGGTTAGCAAAGTCCAGAAAACCGCATTCCTCGGACTGATGGTATTGGCTATCGACCTGAGTTTGCGCAGACAGACCGGCACTTATCCATTTATTTCCAATGCATTTATTCACCTTCTAACCAATCAAGCGTATGTTCTTCACCACATTAGTTGCTATGTCATCCCTGCCGGACTGGTGGTGGACAAAGGGGCCGGGCCTGCCCGATCCGCCGGTTGAGCGGTCGCTGCAAAATCGGCTTATTGTGGCTGGCCTGACCGTAGCCGGTGGCCTGGGAGCGGCCGCGCTTTTCGGCCGCGACACGGTTACGGCATCGGTAGCCGCGTTTGCCGGTGGGCGACTTGGTGGCAAGCTTGCTACGGTGGCCCTCAATCCGCAGCCGCTACCGCCGAAGGAACGGACGACCGTATGAAACGGTCGTCCCGTTTACAAGCGGCTATCACTCCACTACCCCACTACCCCATCAACACGTCCATCTACCTCATGCAACCCTCGTCCACCTCGCCTGCCTACCTAACCAATCTGACCCCACTAAGGGGTATTGCCGCCCTGATCGTCTTGTTTTTTCACTTCGATCTGTTCTGGGGCGGGCCGTTCAAAGGCACCCTGTTTTCGACCGAAACCACCCTGTTCGTTAAGAAAGGCTATCTGCTCGTGGATTTTTTCTTCGTCCTCAGCGGCTTCATTATGTGCCATGTCTACGGCCGGTTCTTCGCGGATTCGGTTCAGAAACCCGCGTTCTGGCAGTTCATAAAAGCCCGTTTCGCCCGGATTTACCCGCTGCATCTGTTCACCCTCGTCTGGGCTATTCTGCTCTTTGTCGGCATTCTGTGGGTTGGCTTTCCGCTGGATGCCCGTGAGAAATCGGTGTTCGACCTTTCGGCCATTCCCGCGCACCTGGTCCTGATTCAGGCGATGGGTATTTATCCGGGCTACACCTGGAACGGCCCGTCGTGGACCATCAGTGTCGAATGGTGGATGTACGTACTGTTTCCCTTCGTCTACGGCCCGGTTTCCCGCCTGACCAACTGGGGCCGGGTAATCGGTCTGGCGGGGTTGCTGGGGTTGTATGCGGGTCTGGTCTACGGGCTGAATGTCTTTCCGCAGTATCCGTGGGTACGGTCACTGAACGTGCCGCCTGCTTTTGGGGGTGCCTTTATGCGGTGTGCGCTAAGCTTTAGCGTCGGGATGCTGTTTTACGGGCTGTTCCGGCAACGCTGGGGACAACCGTGGCTGGCTAACGGCTACGCAACGCTGGGGCTGGCGGGCACCATGGCCTTATCGATGCACCTCGGCCTGTCGGATTTAGTAACGGTGAGTACATTTCCGCTCATTATCCTGTCGGCTGGCTATGGCTCGTCGGTTGTCAACAACCTGCTGACTACCAAGCTAATGCAACGGCTTGGCGATCTGTCCTTTTCGGTCTATTTAGTCAACGAAGTGCTGTTCGATTCGGGTCGGCTCATTCGATATGCACTCGGCCTGCCTCCATTGCCAACGACATCATCCGTGCCCGAAATCTGGCTGTACTGTTTCGGCTGGCTGGCCCTGGTTTTCGGCGTATCGGCCCTGACGTATCGCTTCGTGGAAGTACCGGCCCGGCAGTATCTCAACGCCCGTTTCCAGAAACCCACCGTAACGGTACCGGTTGCTTCGGTGGCAGAATCAGCATAGTTCTTCACTTCAGATTTTTAGCTAATCCCTTATTTCTCACCAACCAGTTCACCGACCCATTCCCCAATGAAACACCTGTTTATCACCCTTGCCCTCTCAGCCACTGCGCTCATGGCAACGCCCGCCATCGTTCATGCCCAAACCGCCGAAACGGCAAACCACGACGACGCAACCATCCGCAAAACACTCGATGACCGCGGCACCGCGGCCGACAAACGCGACCTGAACGCCTTTGCCAGTTTTTTTGTGCAGTCGCCCGATTTGTACTACCAGATTACCACCGCCGATAATAAAGTACTGCTGGCGCGGGGCATCGACAACATGAAGAAAATGGTGGGCGGCTACATGAAAACCGCACCACCGGCCACGGATAGTACGAAACCGGCGTCCGTAAACCTGCGCATTGCGGGAAATGTGGCCTTTGCCAGTTGGAGCAACGCGGGCAATCAGGATTTTCTGGTGCTCGAAAAAGTGGGGAGTAGCTGGAAAATTTCGGCTCTCACGTCGCAGTATTTCAACACTGGCAACTTCGTAGAAGTGAAGTGAAACACTGGATGCCCGCTATAATAACGAAGTTTTCTATGAGCCCGAACACATGGCGACGTACGATCCGAAGGCATAAATCGGCTATTCGCCAGGCTCAAAGATCAGGGTAAAGCCTTTAGCGCGAATTGCGTTTTTCAACACGATGTCGCGGGTCCACAATGGGGCATTCAATTCGAGTGATAATGCGACAAAGGGAATGTCTTTGAGGTCAACGTCTTTGCAGAGATGATAGGCGGCAAAATAACTTTCGGTGCTAATCAGTTCTTCATTGAAAAAGTGAATGCGATGCAGCACTTTTTCTAAGTAATCGTAAATGATTTCGTCGTCTGTACGACTGTTTTTGAAGATGCGCTCTTTGTGCCGGAAGATTTCGACAAACAGAAAATTGCACGAAACGAAGCGGTAGGGCAAGGAAAGCAGTTTTTGGCGTGTCAGTGAATCAGCCGTATGAATGGCCGCGAATACAATATTGGTGTCCACAATTACGGATTCAATCATGAACCTGGCGGATTGTAGCTGGCTATCTGGCTCGTGATTTTTGCCTGATTTTTCGCCCACCAGTTTGCTTTAATTTCTTCGCTCAAAGCCATTAAATCAGTTTCGTTCGTCTCAATTTGATGGGCTAACGCTTCAAGCCGTAGCCGCTCAAAGAAGGCATAAAAGCTGGGCTTGTCCATCAGACTTCGATCAATGCTGATGAGGTATTTCTGATCCGTTGTTTCAACCGTTATTGCTGTCATAGTCTACTTAATAGCAAGGTGTCGCTAACAAATTTACTCGTTTTTTATCAATACGCTTTACTAAACCAATTCCAATGACAACCCAGTCCACTCCCCAACTTGCCCCGGCCTACACGCCCCCCGACCAGAATGCACACAACGCGCCCATGCTCAATGTGCTGGGCATGGCTGTTGGCGTAAAAATGCAGCACGCCCAGACCGGCGGCACCTTCTCCTGCATCTAGACCTTTATGACTCCCCTGCAGTTTGGCCCACCGCCCCACGTGCATTATGAGCTTGACGAAATCATGCTCGTACTTGACGGCACCATGACCATACTGGAGGGCGATAAAGTTGTTGAGATACCGAAAGGCGGCTATCATTTCCGGCCCCGTGGCGTGGTGCATACCTTCTGGAACAGCCACAACGAACCCGCCCGATTCTTGGATATGTATCCCGGTTTGCAGGATTTTGCGCATTACCTCGAAGAACTCTCCGACCTCGGCGCGGCCCTGCACAACGAAGGGGCCAACCCGTTCGCGCCCGAAAGCCTGGCTCGGTTCAAGGCCCTCGATGCCCGCTATAATAACGGAGTTTTCTATGAGCCCGAACACATGGCGACGTACGGCCCGAAGGCATAAATCGGCGACGGCTGCGCGAGGACCACGATGCCTGACCACTGGCACAAAGCTTATACCGCTGGATAAGCCGGTTTGGTTAGGCACCAACTACTCTACTTACCTTGTCGGGAAATTAACTCTGAACCAAAAACAACACAAATCAATGAAGAACAAAGACTTACGTACTCAAACCACCCGGCACTATGCGCTGCTTGTTGCGGGAGGACTGCTGCTCGGCGGCTTGCTCACGAGTTGTCAGGACGAAGTGAATGCACCAACAGGACCCGGCGTAGTAACTCTGGCAAGAGGATTGATATCCCCCTTAGGGCTTGATACCGATGCCAGCGGACGGGTTTGGGTGGCCGAATCGGGTACGGGTAAAAACGACGGTCGGGTATCCATTATCAGTGCCGACGGCAAAATCAATCCCGTTATCACCGGCTTCGACTCGGGTATTTTTCAGGGCGAGGTCGATGGCTTATCCCACCTGCTGTTTGCGGACGGCGTTCTTTATATTCTGCACTCGAGCGGCAAACTCTACAAGGCGAGTGTAGGGTCATTTAAAATCGGTGATCCACCCCTGCTGGCCAAAGACATTCCCTTCGAAGACATCGGTACGTTTGTAGCCGCGCAGCCCGCTGCCGACAATCCCGACAAGGCATCGCACCCGTACGAGATGACGATTGGGCCGTCTGGTGATCTGTTTATTGCCGATGCCGCTGCCAACGTAATTACCCGCCGGGTGAAGGGTACGGGGGCGTTAAGCATCTTCGCCAATATTCCGGGCATCAAAAACCCGACGCCGGTTGGGCCACCCGCCATCCAGAGCGTACCGACGGGCGTGGTCTACGACGGGCAGAATCTGCTGGTCAGCACCTTGCTGGGCTTTCCCTTTCCGGCGGGCAACGCCATTGTGTACCAGGTAACACCAGCGGGAGTTGTGTCGGTGTACCAGTCGGGCTTCAACTCCATGACGGGTATCGACCTCAATCCGGGGCCGGTTGTATTGGAGTACGGTACGTTTGGCGCAACGGGCTGGACGCCAAGTACCGGACGGCTCGTGCGGGTCAACAAGCCGGGCACCACCGTACTGGCCACCGGACTGAACCTGCCAACGGCCCTCAAAAAGATTAATGCCAACAGCTACTACGTCATTAGCCTCGGCGACAACGCCTTGCTGAAAGTAACGTTCTGAAGTTTAGGCAGTCAACAAAACGCGTAGAACCACCTCTTTTTTGACTTTATACACACAAAGACAGCTAATTATGGCTGTCTTTGTGTGTAAATGGTCTTCTCATGATTCGGTTCCTTTTGGTAGTAGTCGGGTGTTTGGTGGTTGATTTGGCTCCCGCGCAACCGCGCACCTACTGCAACCCGATGGACATCAGCTATCGGTACAATTTTGAGCAGCTCAACGAACGCATTTCGTACCGGTCCGGGGCCGACCCGGTCATTATCAATCACAAAGTTGGACGCAACCCCGGCGAATACTACCTGTTCGTCACGATTCAGGGCGGCTGGTGGCACTCGAAAGACCTGATGAACTGGCAGTACGTTGTACCGGATAAGTGGCCGATGGAGGACATGTGTGCCCCGGCCGCGCTGTCGGTACGCGATACGCTGTACCTGTTTCAGTCCACCTTCGAGCAACGTCCGATCTTCATCTCGACCGAGCCGGAGAAAGGAAAACTCAAATTTTATAACCGGTGGCTGCCCCGATTGCCCAAAGACATCGGCCCCTGGGACCCGGCCCTTTTCCACGACGACGATACCGATAAGTGGTACATGTACTGGGGTTCATCCAATGTGTATCCGCTTTTCGGCGCGGAGTTGGACAAGAGCCGTAACCTGACCTACGCGGGCACTAATCCGGCGGAGGCTTACAAAGCCATGTTCTGGCTCGACCCGTATCAGCACGGCTGGGAACGCTTCGGGCCGAACCACGCCGACCTGATGAAACCGTTTATGGAAGGTGCCTGGATGACCAAATACAACGGCAAATACTACCTGCAATACGCCGGTCCCGGTACGGAATACAACGTGTACGGCAATGGTACCTACGTCGGTAAAAACCCACTGGGGCCGTGGGAATACGCGCCGTACAACCCCATCGCTTACAAGCCGGGCGGTTTTGCCACCGGCACGGGGCACGGCAATACGTTTCAGGATAATTTTGGCAACTACTGGAACACCGGCACCACCTGGATTGGCGTGAACTGGGGCATGGAACGGCGCATTGTGATGCACCCGGCCGGTTTCGACAAAGACGATCAGATGAATGTAAATACGCGGTTCGGCGATTTTCCGCACTACACAGCCACGAAGAAAATCCAGAGCCGCGACGACTTATTTACGGGCTGGATGCTGCTCAACTACCGCAAACCCGTAGTAGCCTCATCGACGCTGGCGATATCCGGCGAAGTAGCCAACCGAGCCGCTTTTACCGGGTCGCAGGCCATTGTGGATACCGTAACCGCCGACCGGGTAGCCGACGAAAATCCGCGTACGTTCTGGGTGGCCGCGTCCAATAAACCGGGCGAATCACTCACCACCGACCTCGGTACGGAATGTACCGTTCGGGCGGTACAGGTCGATTATTTCGATTATAAAAACACCGTCTTCGACTCCGATTCAACGGTGTACACGCAATTCAAAATCCAGACTTCCCGCGACGGCAAACGCTGGGAAACCGTGTACGATGCCAGCCGCGAACCCCGGCGCGACCGGGCCTGCGCGTATGTGGAACTGTCTCAGCCCATCAAAGCCCGATACGTCCGTTATGAACACGACTACACGGCGGGGCCGTACCTGAGCATCAATGCGTTTCGGGTGTTTGGTAACGCAACCGGAAAAACCCCCGCCCTACCCGTCGGCCTGACGGCCCATCGTCAGAAAGATCAGCGTAACGCCGACATTTCGTGGGCAAAGCCTGTCGGAACGTCTGTAGTTGGGTACAACATCAGATGGGGGATTGCAAAAGACAAACTATACCAGACCTACCAGATCTGGGGTGATGCTCCGCCCAAACTCGAACTGCGGGCGTTGAACATTGGCGTTCCCTATTTTGCTGCCATCGAAGCCTTTAATGAAACAGGTGTTTCAGCTCTGAGCGCGATAATAGAAATTCGGTGAGAAGTGAACGCTCATCGGATGGCGGTGTCCCGCGAATCGGCGTAAGCGTTGCCGTAATTCAGTTTTTTTACCTGCCCGGCCACGAAAGTAATGCCCTGAAAAATATGCTGAACGTACGTCGGGTCTTCATAGTCAGTTTTGGCGTGTCCCAGCGTCGTACACCACGTATAGCCACCATCGAAATTGTAGTACCAGACCGACGGGTATAATTCAGTGTACGACCCGCGGAACGTCCTGACTTTTTCAGCCTGCGTCGAGTCGATGGATGTCAGATCACTCGCCATAATGACCGTTGGGCCGGGCGACATGTCTTTAGTGAAATAGAACTCGTCGGCCTTTTCCCACACGGCGGGTAATCCTTTTACGGATGGGTGCCCGGAATCGATCAGCTTAATTCTGATTTTCTGAAAGGGCGGGTGCCAGGCGAAGGTGCCACCAATCATCCGTTTGAACCAGGTCCAGTTCCGTTCCGTACCCACAACGGCGTGAATACCCACAAAGCCGCCCCCGGCTTCGATGTACCGCCGAAACGCCAGCCGCTGCGTGTCGGTATCGAACACATCATTATTCGTGCTGGGGAAAATCAGCAGGGTGTATTGTTTCAGATTAGCATCGGTAAAAGCAGTCGGGTGGTCGGAAACGTCGACAGCAAAGCCGTGCTGCTGCCCTAACTTCTGAATGCACAGAACCGCGTTGGGTATGTTATCGTGGACATAGCCCTTCCCATTTTTGGTGTACACCAACACCCTGACCTTCTTCCAGTTGACGTCGTCATCGGCCCGGCTCAGACCCGAGACAGTCAGACCTAAAAGCAGGGTAACGAGCCAGTTCATCGTCATTCGATTCATGTAGAATATCATTTTATCAGCCTACGATTTATTGACTTGAACTAAATAACCGCCGGAATGCCCTTCTTGAGATCAATTTTTATGTCGGCCTGCTCCACCCCCAACCCCCTGAAGGGGGCTTCACGACTTGGATACTAATTTAATAGCTAAGGTCTAA
>JBBQLG010000116.1:0-21521 GCA_038327655.1 Cytophagales bacterium | reverse complement strand
TGGCAGCTACGTACTACACAAACTTACCCAACACCTGGCAACCCTACACGTTGGTAGCAGGGCTATTACTCGTGCCCGCGCTGGTGTGGATTGTGTTGAAGCCCCTGCTCATTAGCCACAAGCAAGGTCAACAGCACCATGAGCAGTTGATCAAGCTCCGGCGTGACCCCGACCTGTTTCTGGCACTCGTGCGGCAGCAGGCACCCATGCTATCAGTTACGCCTGATATGCGCCCGGTATGGCTGGGCAACCCCGATGCCGCCCACACCATCACCATGGTGACAAACCCCTACTGTAGCCCTTGCGCCCGCAAACACAAAGAACTAAAGGCACTCCTGAGCAACACTGATGACGTAAACGTACAGGTGGTGTTTAGCTTCGACGGCCCCACCGGACGCAAAACACAGGTAGCCCTGCACCTAATGGCCCTACCCCAAAACGGCCCCGCCCAGACGGCCCTAGCCGAGTGGTACAGCCGCGAAGCACCCGACTACGCCCGTTGGGCCGCTGCCTACCCTCTCGCAGGAGCCGCGCCCAACGCCGAGTTGGTGGTCTATGCTAACCAGGAGTGGAGCGAACAGACCAACATCGACGCTACGCCCACATTGTTTATCGATGGCCTCCGCGTTCCACCACAGTACACGCTGCCCGATGCGCTGCGAATGATCCGATACATGGCTTCAACGCAACCCCAGACTATTTAACCAAACGCTGTCATGCCCACGATTCTGTTCGTGATGCTGCCTTTTCCGAGCCACTATATGGCCTCGTTCGGGTTTGCCCGGCTGTGGCAGCAGCGCGGCTACATGGCGGTTTTTACGGGGCCACCACACCTGCGGGTCATGATGGAGGCGCAGGGATTTGGCTTTACCGAATTGGAAAATACGCCTACATATGTAGTTCGTTCGTTGAAAGCGTTTGTTGGGCTGTGGTTGCAAACCGTAGCCGACACAGGAGCTACGCACCGCCGCTACCGTGAGTGGTACGGCTGTGTGCAGGCTATCCGGCATGTAGTGGCCAAGTACCAGCCCACGCTGATTTTTTTGGACGAACACCTGAGCCATTATGCCCTCTACGTAGCCGATACGTTCGCTACGGTAGCGATTATCAATACAAAACTCTCGACCCGGCAACACACGAACATCCCGCCTCTCAATAGCACGTATAGACCAGCCGGTTCGGTTGTTTCGGTAGTGTGGTGTTGGCTGCTCTGGCAACGCCACCTGTTCCACCGCCGCGTTGGGGCCACCAGGCAGCGATGGGCTTTCGTGGGTAAAGACGATACCTATTTTGATGGCCGATTAGCCCAGAGGCAAGGAATACAGGTAAGCAACTTGTTTGCTGGCGGCAATGCGTTTTACGACCGGCTCACCAACGTACCCACCGTGATATTGGCTCCGCGTTCGTTGGAGTACGAGTGGTTCAGGCCACTCCCGAATGAGTTTTTCCTGAACCCAGCTCCTGATCGCGACGAGTCGGCGTACCTAACCGGTATGTACCTGACACTGAAAGAGCAGCTACGGCCCCGACAGCAAATGGGTAAATTGCAGGTGATTTATGCGGCCTTCGGCACACTATCGGGCGCGAATGCTGAACCCATACGCGCTTTCCTGCCGAAATTGGTTGAGGCCATACAGCAACAACCCAACTGGTTCTTGCTGCTGGCAACGGGCGACCTGCCCACCGACGCATTACCCAACGTACCTAATGTGGCATACCTACCCTTTGTGCCGCAGTTGGACGCGCTTACCTGGGCCGACTCGATGGTGACGCACGGCGGGCTAATGACCCTGAAAGAATGCCTGTTGGCAGGCGTACCAATGCTGGCATACCCACTCAACAACCAAGTGGATCAGACAGGCAATACTGCCCGATTAACCGAGAAAAAATGGGGCCTGGCAGGCTCAATGTTGACCGATACCCCTACCCAGATTAGCCAAAAGCTACAAACGATTCTGACGTATCGGTTGCCCCGTTTACTTCCCGACAAAGCCTTGCCTGATTCCCTGCTGGCTGCGCTGTCTTTCCCAATCCCGGATTCATTCGATTCACATAAATTAATTGTTTCACTATAAACCAATTTCGATATGAAAAAGGTATTAACGCGATTTGCTGAGGGATTACTCTCTCGTGAGCAAATGAAATCCGTAAAAGGCGGAGATCTCTACTGTCAAAGCGGTAATTTTGGGAACGTTGCTTGCTATAGCGACCAATCTGGTTCTCCGCAAAGGGTTGGTACGGTGTATGGCTGTTGCGTAACGACCTTTAGTTATTCAGCTTGCCAGCAAGCCTATGGGCAATCAGCTTATGCCGCAGGATGTAGTTAATCATACTTAATGCACAGTGTACTTACAGAGATAAATTAAATTGGGATTTTGACCACAATTTGATTTATCTCTGTAAGTACACTGTGCATTAAGTATGATTTTTCTCTTAACTGAGATCCTCCATAAATTTACCGATTAAACTGCAAACACTTAAGAGTTTTTCCACCTTACCTAACCAGATAATTTACTAAGAGAAAGCAAAAAATATTGATATATTATGCATTATCTAGTCACACAAAATTGGTCAAAAATCACGGTTATGGCGTAAACTTGTATTGTATAAGCGCTTACCCACTTTAGTTAGTACTTAGGCTCTCAAACTGTCTCTTGAAACCATTGCCAGCTTAATAGTAAGTATTAATTAAATTTAATTACTAAGTATTTATTTATTGCTAAATTATCGATGTTTTAGACCCTTGTTGTTAAACGATACCCACTTTTTTGACAAAAATATGAATCAGCTTATAAATGCAACGAGAAGTTATCAGCTAACCAGTTTGTACCTGCTTCTTTCGGTCGGTCTGACGATGGCTCAACAGACCACTAAACTCACGGGCCGGGTAACCGATGCCATTACGGGGAAGCCCATTGCTTTCGCCAGCGTTTATATCAATTCCTCAACGCGAGGCACAACGGCCGACAGTGTGGGGCACTTTACGCTCACCAATAGCCCAGTAGGATCAATCGAACTGGTGGCCACGGCCATAGGCTATAAGGCTAGTCGCCAACCCCTACGGCTGGTTGATCAGCACACCCCCTCCGTTTTGCTGGCCTTACAACCCGAAGCCAGGGAACTGAATTCGGTGACGGTTATGGCCAAACGGACTAAGGCGTATGATCGGCAACTGCGCCAATTTCAACGTGAACTGTTGGGCGACGTTTTGTTTGCCGATAAATGCAGCATCACTAACTTGGAAAAGGTAAAACTGACTCAGGAAGGTGGCTATCTGCGAGCCAGCATCAATGAGCCACTCGCCATTGAGAACAAGGCGTTAGGCTACCGGCTCTATTATGACCTGGGTCATTTTCAGACTTTTCGGCAAGCCACCTTCTATGCCGGTACCAGCCGTTTTGAGGAGATGCAGCCCGAAACAGCCCAGCAACAGCAGATCTGGCAGCGCAATAGGCAACGAGCCTACCGGGGTTCGCTCCGGCATCTGATCACTAGCCTGTTGGCAGGCACCCAAGAAAAAGAAGGGTTTCTGGTCTATCAGGCCACCTTTGATGTACCAGCCGACCCTGGGATTCCGCTCCTCCTTTTCGTGGGTCAGGAACCAGGCACCCCTGTCCAGGCCGATAGTTTGTTTCGCCCCGGCGAGTTGCCCCAGGAACGTGAGTTGAGAAGCACCAGGCCCTTGGAAATCATATACTCCCGGAAGGTATCCTTGAATTCGCCCTATCGGCGACTGCCTTTTGCCTACACCCTGTTGTTGCTACCCAAAGGCTACGCCACAGTGACCACTAACGGTTGGGTATCGCAGCCGATGGGTATGGAACTGAGAGGAAATATGAATGATAACCGGTTAGCCTCACTACTTCCTGCCGACTGGAACCCCGGCCTCGACTATATGACTAGCCGGGCGGATACCCTAAACACGGGCAACACGGGCAAGCTGATGAAACCCGATGCCCGGCTCGATTCTCTAACCCGCTCGCTGCTGGACCAGCAGCAAAACACATCCGCAGCCATTTTTCTTCATATCGCCAAGCCGTTTTATGTGGCCAGCGACAGGCTCTGGTTTAGTGGCTATATGCTTGACCCATCTACGGGTGAACTAGCCGGAACACGGGCCGAAGCTCAGGAGGAGGCAATACACGTCGAGTTGGTATCTCCCACCAATCGACGAGTGGAACATCAGTGGATTCCCGTCCGGCAGGGGCGACTGAGTGGATCGTTTATGCTAGCCGATACCCTGACCACGGGCACCTATCGACTGCGGGCTTATATCACCGACGGTATCCAACGAGATCAACCTACCTTTGAACGGACCCTGACCGTGGTCAACCCCGGCAGACCCCTCTCGCCCGGGGCGTCGACTACGGCTCAGACAGATGATAGCCTGGATGTGCAGGGGCTGCCTGAAGGAGGCCGCTGGGTGAGTGGAATACCTGGTAGGGTAGGTATAAAGGTGGTGGATCGCACCGGACGGGGCCGTTCGGTATCGGGTCAGGTGGTAACAGGAGGAGGTGAAGCCATCCCCTTTAGTACCAATACGCTAGGTATGGGGAGCCTCAACTTGACGCCAGGGCCTAATCAACCCTATTATTACCAACTCAAAGCAGAGGCGGTCCATCACCCTTTCCGGTTGCCCCCAGTCGATTCTGTCGGCTTTACGCTAGCAGCCGACTGGGTTACTGACAGCACCTGGCTGGCGGTGCAAATAAGGGCTTCTCCCCAGTGGAAACAGCGTGTTGTGTTCCTTACCATTCAAAGTCAGGGGCAACTGGTTCAGCAAACCAAGCTCCAACTCCAAGAAGGGAAAGCGCAGCTAGGCATATCAACGGCCCGCTGTCTACCAGGCGTAACCCGAATCACGCTCAGTGATGAGGCGGGGCGGGCCTATGCCGAGCGATTGGTTTTTGTGCCCGAACGACGCAGTCCAGTCAAAGCGGTCTTTACCCCTAACCAACCTTCTTACGCGCCTCATGAACAGATTAGTCTCGACCTCAGGCTAACGAATGAGCAGGGAGAGCCGGTTCAGTTGTCAGGCTCAGCCGCTGTACTTGATGACAGTCAGGTTCCCGCCGATTCTGCTGGGCCTACGCTCCGAACTCATCTGCTGCTGACTGGTGATCTGCAAGGCCAAGTTGAACAACCCGAGATTTATTTTAAGGATAACACACCTCAAACCCGCCAGGCAATTGACGATTTACTCCTCACTCAAGGGTGGAGACGGCTGGTCACTCCCCGTGTGATGGATGGCCAAGCGCTTACCCGTACCCTGGGATTAACGGGCCGGATACTTACTCGAAGAGGCCGCCCGGTTCCTGATGCCAACCTGTTGTTTCACTTTATAGCGGGGGATAGCGTCCTGTTTGCCCGATCAACGCGCGCTAATGCCGAGGGTCGGTTTCGGCTAGCCGACCTGAACTGGGTAGATACGGTGTGGATCCGGGTGCAGGTAATGAATGACCAGTTCAAGCCGCTGGTGGCTCACGCCGTTTTCGATCAGCCCGGCCTGCGCTTTGAGGCACCGATCTACCGGGAACAGAGCTATTTGGCAACAGTAGCCGACTATGGCACCAAAGCGCAGTTACGTCTGACCGCCAGTACGGGTAGGGTGCTACAAGAAGTGGTGGTACGGGCAGCCCGGCCTGATAATGACACAGAAGCCCGTCGGGTTAGTGTGCATGGGACCCCTGATGCCACCATCAAGCCTGGCGACAAAGCGGGCACCTATCCGAATGTCTATGAGATGATAGCTAGCCGGGTTCCCGGCGTACAGGTAAGCCGGAAAAGCTCAATCTCAGGTGAGTATTCTGTCGTGATTCGGGGATCAAGCTCGTTTAACTCTGGTGGCAACGAGCCCTTGTACCTACTGGATGGGACCACCATTTCGGGAAGTGCCCTGTTAATGCTTGACCCGCACACTATCGACCGGATTGAGGTGATTAAAAATGGAGGAGGTGCTATGTACGGTGCCCGGGGAGCGCCCGGCATTATCGCCTTTTATTCCAAAAAATGGGACGGTAAGTCAAGTCTTAGCTTGCTCAAGACCGGCTCGGAGGTGGTTGCTCTTGGCTACGCGGCGCAGCGTCAATTTTATCAGCCCCGTTATGAAGCTACCGTATCCGATGATAGAAAGGAAGTGGACCGCCGGGATGTTCTTCTCTGGCAACCGCTCTTATTGATAGATACACAGGGCCAGGTACGTCTTTCCTTTCCCAAATCGGATGTAGTACAACGAATCCGGATCACGGTTCAGGGCGTTAGCCCAGATGGTCGCCCTGTTTATATCAACCAGTTACTAAACATCCGTTAACTTGAGCTTGCTAACAAATAAAACCTTTCCCCATCATACCCAACTTGATCAGATGGACTGCGGGCCTACCTGACTGCGGGAAAAGGCGCAGATTGGCAAAGAAGGGGTGTCATTGCTGGGCATTGCCGAAGCTGCCGAAGCCATCGGCTTTCGCACTATGGGCATAAAGCTGTCCTTCGAAAAGCTAGCTACCGAGGCACCGATGCCCTGTATTGTCCACTGGGACCAGAACCATTTTGTGGTGGTCTACGCCCTCAACCGTGCGGGTGGTGGCTGGATGAGCCGCATCAACGGGGGCCGCAATGCACCTACGCCTATCGGCAGGTTCGCCCAGCCATTACCGGCACTGACCTCGTTCGAGATGCGCGACGGGCAAATGGTCGTGCCGCCTGAAGTACAACAGTTGCTCACTACGCTACCTCCCAGGCCACCACACCGTAGCGGCACGGTCTACGTGGCCGACCCGGCGCGTGGGCTATTGACCTACACCACCGACGAGTTTTGTCAGCATTGGCTCTCAACCCAAACTGACGGGCACGAAGAGGGCGTGGCCCTGTTACTCGAACCTACGCCTGCCTTTTACGAACAGGACGACGACGCAACGCCTGGCTATGGCTTCGGGCGGGTGCTGGGCTACCTCTGGCAATATAAACGGCTGCTGGCACAACTAGCCGTTGGGCTGGCCGTTGGCAGCGGGCTGCAACTGCTATTTCCGTTCCTGACCCAATCGGTGGTCGATGTGGGCGTGAACACGCAGAACCTGCCCTTTGTGTATCTGGTGCTGGGGGCGCAACTCATGTTGATGGCCGGTCGGCTGTCAGTCGAGTTTATCCGGTCCTGGATTTTGCTTCACATCAGTACCCGCGTCAATCTGAGCATCCTGTCCGATTTCCTGATCAAGCTGATGCGTCTGCCCGTGTCGTTTTTCGACAGCAAGCAATTTGGCGACATCATGCAGCGCATCGGCGACCACCACCGTATCGAATCGTTCCTTACCGGCCAAACACTGTCAGTGTTGTTTTCGCTACTCAACCTGCTGGTATTTGGGGCGGTGCTGGCCCTCTACAGTCTGCCCATCTTCGGCGTGTTTATGCTATCGAGCCTGCTCTATGTGGGCTGGATAGCACTGTTTCTGCGGCAGCGACGTAAGCTCGACTTTAAACGGTTCGATGTCTCTGCCCGTACCCAGAGTAGTATTGTTCAGCTTATTCAGGGAATGCAGGAAATCAAGCTGGCCGGGGCCGAGCGGCCTATGCGCTGGGCGTGGGAGCGGCTACAGGCACGGCTGTTCCGGCTCCAGATGAGCGGGCTGGCCCTGAGCCAGTACCAGCAGGCCGGGGCGTTCAGCATCAACGAGGGCAAGAACATCTTCATCACGTTTTTGGCGGCACAGGCGGTCATAAACGGGCAGTTGACCCTGGGTGCCATGCTGGCCATGCAGCAAATTGTGGGGCAGCTAAACGGCCCTATCGAGCAGTTGATTGGCTTCGTGCAGGGTTTGCAGGATGCCAAAATCAGCCTCGAACGGCTCAATGAAATTCATACGCTGGCCGATGAAGAACCAGTTGGTCAGGAGCGCGTGGATGAACTACCTGCCGAGCAGAGCATCAGCATTCAAAAGCTTTCGTATACCTATCCCGGCGCGGGCAACGACCCTGTGCTACGCGACATTGATCTGCTGATACCAGCGGGCAAAACTACCGCCATTGTAGGCATGAGTGGCAGCGGCAAAACTACCCTACTCAAATTGCTGCTCCGTTTCTACGAGCCGGGCCGGGGCGAAATACGGGTAGGCGATACGGCACTACGGAATACGGGGCATTCATTTTGGCGGAGTCAGTGCGGCGTGGTGATGCAGGATGGCTTCATGTTCTCCGACAGTATCGCCCGTAATATAGCTGTGGGTGTGGAGCGTATCGATGCACAGCGACTCGACCACGCCGTGCGGGTGGCTAACCTACGCGACTTTGTAGACACACTGCCATCGGGGTTACACACCAAAATCGGCACCGAGGGCAGTGGTATTAGTCAGGGGCAGCGGCAGCGGATTCTAATTGCGCGGGCCGTGTATAAAAACCCACAGTACCTCTTCTTCGACGAGGCTACTAACGCGCTGGATGCCAACAACGAGGCCACTATCATGGCCAATCTGAACGATTTCTTCCAAAATCGGACGGTAGTGATTGTAGCGCACAGGCTCAGTACCGTCTGCCACGCCGATCAGATTGTAGTACTCGATAAAGGGCAACTCATCGAGCAGGGTACGCACGGGCAGTTGGTAGCCCGGCAGGGTACGTATTGGCAATTAGTCAAAAACCAGTTGGAACTGGGCCTATGAACACCACAACTACGTTTCAGGAAATGCGGGCCGAAGAGGTGCAGGAATTGCTGACCCGCCCACCAACATGGTTACTACGTTGGGGTACACTGCTGGTGCTGGTCGTGCTGCTAGGTGTGCTAATAGGCGCTTGGCTCATTCATTACCCCGACTTAGTACATGGTTCGTTTCGGCTTATGTCAACCAATGCCCCCAAAGCCGTGCTGACCCACACCGACGGCAAAATTGTGCGCCTACTGGTGCGCGATGGGCAGCCAGTGAAGCAGGGTGAGTTGCTGGCGTTTCTGGAAAGTACTGCCCACCACCCCGACGTGCTACGCCTATCGGCACAGTTGTCACAGGCGTGGCAAACCGCCCGTCGGGGCAATTTAGAGAGCATCGAACGGCTAAATCTGTCGCGGTATAACCAATTGGGCGAACTGCAAACGGCCTACCAGAGCTTCGAGCAGGCGCACATTCAGCTTCGGGCTTACTTGACTAATGGTTTTTCGAGCCGAAAAAAGGCGATGCTGAGGCAGGAAATCACAGATTTACAAGCGTTAGCCGCTAACCTGCATCAGCAACAGCAGCTACAGGCCCGCGACCAGACACTGGCCGAAGAAGATTACGCCATTCAACAGCGACTGGCCGAACAAATGGTAATTGCGGCACTTGACTTAAAGCATGAAGAAAGCAAAGCCATTGCCCGCAAATTGCCTTACCAACAATCGGCCTCGGCACTCATCAGCAACCTGACGGCCCAACGGGCGAAGGACAAGGAGATATTGGATCTTGACCGGCAGGTTGCTGAAGAACGCGACAAGTTTCTACAAGCCCTCAACACGTTACAAAGTGCAGTTGATGCTTGGAAGCTGAAGTACGTGCTAGCTGCACCCGTGGGCGGTAAGCTGATTTTCATGGGTACTGTACAGGAAAATCAGGCTATTGCACTCAATCAAGAACTGTTTTATGTGGCTCCCCCTAACACCAGCTATATAGGCGAGTTATATGTACCGCAGCACAATGCGGGCAAAGTACAAGAAGGCCAGACAGTGCTGATCCGTTTTGTTGGGTACCCGTATCAGGAATATGGTGCCGTTCGGGGGCGCATCACGACTATATCGACCATTCCATACCGCGATAGCGTGTTTCTGGCCCGTGTGGTTTTGCCCGACAGCCTGCACACTACCTACCACAAAACCCTTACGCAGAAAACTGGCATGACCGCCACTGCCGACATCATCACTAACGATACTCGGCTTTTGGAAAAGCTATTTTATCAGCTTCGGAAGATGCAGGGTGGTCGATAGAGTTGTAGGCTAGTTAGTTAGCAATAGCTTAAACCTAGAATTTATTTCAGCACACTCGTAGCAATAGGGTAGGTGTTAGTCAAGGCAATCTCGCTCATCGAAGGCCTGATTAGAAGCTACTGGTGACACATTTACGAGCTGATGGATGATTAACGAAGAGCCAGATACCAGTAGAAAAAAGCCTCGGGTTGAGATTTTCGCAGTTTGTTCAAGCGGCTAAAAGCGGGGTCGCTCAATTGCCAACTGGCTAGCTCGCCCGGTTGGCCATACCGACGAACCGTCATCGTTTCCTCCCTCAGTAAGCGACTTAAATAAGCGGCTTTCGCCCCGGCCAAAATGGCCCCCTCAATGCTAAAGCCCCCGATGACGAAGTTAGTGAGCCGCCGAATCCCTCCCTGTAACTGGTCAAAATGAACATCCTTCTCCTCCCGGCGGGTGATGAGCAAGGCCGTATTGATTACGTCGGTTAGTACATCGTTGGGGCTAATCGTCAGGTGGCGATAAGCAATTTCCTCTTGGGCCGTGGTGAAAAAGCTCCGGGCAACGACCGTTAGGTCTGTAATAGCATCGAAGAGCTGGCCCACGTCAACGAGTTGTTTGATGATTTCAGCCGGTCGCCCTTTGGTATACAGAATACCGGTCGTGTTGGGGGCGAAAGCCGTTAACTTATCACCTAGTAAACTGTCCGTGTCAGGTAGCCGCACGAGCGTGAGCGGTTCGCTCGTGCTGAGCCACGGGTGCTGGATGGCTTTCTTGACCGTGCGGGGGTACTTGATGTCGGCGAAAAGCACATCCAGCAGAATAGGTTCAAGCGGATGCTGGGGATCTACTTGGCTCACGTAGTAAAACTTGTAGTGGCCTACCGGTACGCCGACGTGTGAAGCCCGGTTGGAGTCGTCCTCCCACCGCAAAAAGGCCCCTGCTGCCACAATCGCCTCAAAACGGCTAATCAGATCCTCTGGCTTTTGGGCCATAATGATGTCCACGTCAATCGAGAACCGGCGGGGCTGTTCATAGTGCAGAATCAGCGAGGTGCCTCCCTTGAACACAAAGTCCATGCCTTGACGCTGTAGCTGTTCCAGCAGCTTCAAGGCATGGACTACTTTTTCGAGTAGCTTCAAATCAACGGGTTTGGGGAACCGTTTGGCAATGGCCGACAGCCACTCAGGGGAGAATGTCTCGTCAAGAATCATAGGGGTGTTTGGTAGTGGGTAACTGCTGAAGCAGTTGATCGACCTGCTCAACCCGGTTGCGCCGTCGGGCGTAGCGCCGCAGCTTATCCCGGTTGATGATAAATTTGTCGAAGGCGGTGTGAACGATATACTCCAGTTCTTCCTGATAGGCAAAAAACAAGGAATGATCCGCCAGCAAATCCACGAGTATTTTTTCCAACGGGGCTGTAACATAGCCGTCCAGGGGTTGCCGGGGAGCCTCGCTGATGAGGGGTTTGAGTATCACCGGCGCGTAGTGCTGTGTGCCGTTGCGGCTCAGGGTGAGCCAATCCTCGTAGAGATAGATAGCGGGGGCTTTGCGGTGTATCAACACCGGACGCGCTTGCAGGAGTTGATACACCGCCGACAAGGCTATCCGGTCCACTTCAACGAGTTGTAAATAATTCATCGGTTGTTGCACCATCAGATCAGCGATTATCCGCGTGTCCCACACGCAACAGTCGGTAAAGGGTAGTTCAGCCGTGATGCGCTCGTTGATTTTCCGAAGCGTAGGCGAGAGCGTGGGAATGAAAGTAGGCCGGTCATTGAGGTCGTAGTGCCCATAACCCGTTCGGATTAGTATGCCTGCCTGGGTCAATTCATGCAGCCGCCAAGCCAGCGTCGAGGATTTGGCGTCACCATAGTGCAGCTGTAGAAAGGCGGTCAGGGCCAGCTTTGAGATGGACTGCTGACCGCTAAACTGCTCTTGTAGGGCTTTATGAACTAGGTCGTTTGTCAACTGCATCTTCTCCAAATTCTGGCAAATCTATGTATATTTTGCCGGAATTTGGAGAAGACGTAATAATTTGGAGAAGACGTAATAAGTCGTTCCACTGGTGAGCTATTATATGGATCGTTCTGGCCAGTCGGCTTCAAATACCTTAGGCATTGCTTATTCCTTTCGTTGCCGACCACGGACGATTGGCCAAACTGGATCAACCTCGTTTTGGGCAACGAGTGCAACACGCTTTGTCTAAGCTTGATAAGATCCAGGCATGAGTCCAATTCCAGGTATTCGTCTGCTTGATCAACTGACCACGGATGCCTCATAGCTTCTCTGCCTGAATCAGCCTAATCAACACACGTTGGGCTGCTCTTATGATCAATTTACTGTCCTGAAATATCGACTGTTTATGGCAGGACAGACTCCTCAAAAACTTGTAAAAATCGGCTCAAAACGGTCGATTTTCGCCGGGCCGGGGAAATTACCCGATTTGTTCAACTACACATTGAACGAAATTCAAAACTTTTAGCATATTAGCTTCTTTCTTATCTAACCAGCACTCCATACGCTTCCCGAATCTCAGCGGATAGTGGTGCTACTTTACCTGGGTTTTTCCTTAGCCAGTTCAACGCCCCTTCCGGCGTGAGCCAAAGCACCTTATTGGAATCGGTCGCAATCCAGTTGCCATCAGGAGAAAACACCGCTGAGGAGACAGAACCCTGAATTGGCAGCGTGTATAGTTGCTCACCATTCAGATTCCAAACGGTAACGGCATTGTGGTTGGTAACGGTAATAATCTGGCTACTATCGGGTGAGAAACTAGCTGAGTTGACTAAACCCGGAATGTCCAATTTAGAGGAAAATGCGAAGTGCGGACTCCAGGAAAATGCCAAGTTTATCCGCCAACTTGTTACCAGGCTGTCAGAAGCGATGATTACCTGACTTCCACAGTGAGAGAATACTGCTGAGTTAACGTGATATGTTCGAATACCCCAGTAGCGAGGGTTATAAAAGCGAAGTGATTCCAGCGCCAGCGACCTTCGGATCAACTTTCCGTCGCGATCCCAGACTATGGTTGTATCACCCCTGCTGGACGTTGTTAGTATCAGGTTGCCATCAGGTGAGAATGAGGCTGATTTAACGAAACGCTGAGGCAGCACGTATAATGGCACCCCATGCTGGTCCCAGACGGTAACTTTACCGTTGTAAGACCGGGTAAGTATCCGATTGTCAGTTGGCGAAAATACCGCCTCATAGACTAAATCCGACACAGGAAGTGTACATAGCTGCCTGCCGTTCTTCGTCCAGACCGTAACGATGCTATCGCTTGATGTCGTGAGCATCCGGTCTCCATCCGGCGAAAATACCGCCGAGTACACTTTACCCCGTTGTGGAAGGGTCAGTAGCGGCTTTCCCGCAAGGTCCCAAACCGTCGCCATCGTATCGCCATACGTTCTTGACGTGGTCAGAAGCCGACTCCCATCTGGCGAAAATACTACTGAGTTTACAGTATGTTGGTTGTAGCGTGTCCGCAGCCAGTTTTGCTCACTATTCCAGAGCCTGACTCTAAGCAAATTACGGTGATGAGCAGCATCAAAATCATTAAAAGCAGATATAGTGGTAAGGATCTGACCTCCATCAGGTGAGAATACTGCTGATAGTACAGCACTCTGGTGAGGCAGTACCTGTAATAACTCCCCCTCAAGGTTCCAGACTTTAGCTGTCTTATCACTAGATGCGGTCAGGATTCGGTTTCCACCGGGCGAAAATACCGCTGTGTGGACTGTGCCTGGAATAAATAGTTTCCCATGCTGATGCCCCTCAAGATCCCAGAGCTTTACCAGCCCATCATCACTAGAAGCTGTCAGTATCCGGTTACCATCGGGGGAGAATACCGCCGAGACAACTGTAGCCCCGTGATGAAGTGTAGCTAAGCAGTGTCCTTCAAGATCCCAGACCTTAGCTGTCTTATCGTTAGAACCAGTCAGTATTCGACTACCATTGGGGGAGAATACTGCTGAATTGACCGTACTCTGATGAACAAGCGTCAATAATAGTTTTCCAGTCAGATCCCAAACTCTGGCCGTGCTGTCGGTAGAAGCCGTCAGTAGCGAATCCCCATTGGGAGAAAACGTGGCTGACTTAATGAAGCCTCGGAGAGTGAATGTTTGCAGCCACTTACCAGTCTGATCCCAAACCCTGGCTGTATCAGACATTGAAATAGTAAGTATCCGACATCCATCAGACAAAGGAACGGTTAAGTATACACCAGTTAAAAAAGAACCTATTTCTATTACTGTTTCCCCATCACGATCCCATAACACAGCCACACCATCTGTACTAGTAGCAAGAATACGGCTCCCTTCAGTAGTAAAGCCTGCCGAACTGTAGTACAACTTATCTTCAGATGAATCGGCGCTGTAGAAGGGTAAGGAATCGCTCTCATTGAACCGCCTGACAATTCGCTCGTACACGGGCGCTGCTTTCAGGTTATACCGGCCTGCCTGTTCGAGCAGGCGGACGGCCTGGGTGGGCGGGAGTTTGTCGCTTTCACTGGCCCAGTATAGTGCCTGTGCCCGCATAGTGGCTTCAGTAGCAGCTTTCTGGGCTGTTTGGGCCGTTTCTGTTGCCCTATCAGCTAGTTTTTTCAGCCGGATTGCCTCGTCTTTTTCGTGTTCGATGGCAGCAAACAGGATGCTGATACGTTTGTCGACCTGCGAGGCACTGTCGGGCAGGCACAGCCGGGCAGCATTGAATTTGTGCAAAGCGTTGCGGTACTGTGGCTTCGGGCTTTGCATCAGCGCATTGCCTTCGCGGATGAGCCGGGCATAGTCTGGGCAGGGCTGCGCCCGGGCAGTAAGCAGCAATAGCCAGCAACCAATATGAAGGATGAAGCGGTTCATTGTCGGGGGTGGGAAAGCTGATGTCTACATTGGTTTATCTGATCCGGCAATTGGTCTTTTAACCGCCTGAACTCCTGCGTATTGCTGGCTGGCAAACTGGCTTTACCAGTCGTAAGCCGGACATCAGTCATAAGTCGGAATAGCGAATCAGCCGCGAGAAAGGCGTTGAGGGCCAGTTGGGGTTCCTGATAATCAAGGTAGCGTAGACCGGTTGCCTGGGCGTCGCTTGCTCGCTGAAGTGCTACTAAATTCAAGGCTTCCTGCGCCCGTTGGGCCTCCTGCTGCGCTGTTGTCGCGGCTATTTTTGCCTGTTTTCCTGCTTCTACAGCCATTCTTTTCTGCCCGAAAGCATAGAACACCAAACCAACAGCCATTACCAGCAGCACCGATACCCCGGCAATGGTCAGTCGGAGCCGGTTGTTCTTGCTGCGCTGCTCACTGAGTTCGGCCTGCCGCGCTTTTTCCTGAGATGCGCCGCTATCTTCCACAAACTGCCAAATGGCCGCCGCGTTGGCGTTGCTACGGGTTAGTTCGGCCTGGATGTCTGCTTCGTAGAGTTGAATCTCAGACAGCCGCCGTTGGCTCAACAGCAGGTCGTCGGGTTCTTTCTTGGCTACATAGTCCTGCCAGTCTTCATTCAGCCTCCTGAGAATATCGTTGATTTGGCGCTGCTCGGTCGAGCGGCCTTTGTCGATCACCCTGGCCAGACTATCGTGAGCTAGTTCATACACGCCGTCGTCGTATTGCAAAATGCGCGCAGTCTCCAGCGCATTGGCAATGGCTTTCACCAGCGCTACGCTATGACCAGTTTCAGCCGACAATGTCAGTACAGTGCCTTCACGACGGGTGCCTTCGTAGGTGACGAACGCCTCCAGCACGCGCCTTACCGCCAAACGGTCTTCGTCCGAAAACTGCCCGCCAATGGCCTGCACCTGATCGTCGACAAACAGGGTCAGTACGTCTTCGATCTTCCCAACTCCATCAACCAGCGCCGAATTGAAACTGACCGGGGCCGTCTCGTAAGCTGATTGACCCGCCCGTGCAGTGCGCCAGAGCCGGTCCAGATAGACCTGTAGATAGGGGAGTTGAAAGGGGTTTTTGGGGGTTTTATTGTTGTCGTTAATGCGCTGAACCGTCTGCTCTTCGTCCTGAACCTGAATCCCCGCCGCCCGGCACATCTTCACGATGACTGCCTTAAGGTTATCTTCGCTCATCGGCTCCAGACGTAGCCGAAAATCGAACAGGTTAGGCAGGCTGGCTTCATAGGGGTAGAGGTAAGCGATATAGTCTTCGCGCATCACCAGAATCAGCTTTATAGAGGCCGATGAGGCATACAATGCCTTGAGCAGGGCGAAAAAAGCAACCTGCTCGGCCTTATCGCCGCTGATAAATAACTCCTCAAATTGGTCGAAGATGAGGTACACGGGGCGCATGACGTAACGCGATAGCAGGGTTACCAGGTCCACCACGTCCGTTTCGTCGGGTCGTTCCAGCAGGCTGCCCAACGCCGTTTGAAGGGAACTGAGCAGGTTTGTCCGACGCCGAATAAACACCGGAAAATAATCGGATGGCGACATGACTATGGTCAAACCGCACTGCACCAGACTGGATTTACCCGTGCCCGACTGGCCATACACCAGCATCAGCCGCGAGCGAAACAGCAGTTCAATTAGTCGCCGCTGCTCTAGCTCACGCCCGAAAAAACGGTCTTTATCCTGGGCCGTATAGGCATCCAGGAACTTGAAAGGGCTTTTAGTGGGTGGTGGCGCAAGCATAGCGGTCAGATGCGGGCCAGAGCGTCGCTGTCAAGGTCGTCGGTAGGTGGTGCGGTGTTTGGATACAGTGTATCGGGAGCCAGCGAAAGCAGCGAGCGCAGCGAATCGACCTGTCCGCGTAATAGGCTAAAGTCCTGTTTACCAAGAAGGTCACTATCGTCAGAACCGATAGCCAGTAGCTGATCGTCGGGGCGGCTGATGTGTTTGTAGCGTAACACGCCTGACACCTGATCGTGAAAACTGTAAAGGTCGAAAACAGTATTATCGCTTTTGAGAAACACGTTCCGGTCCATCACAAACGGAGCCAGATTCAGAAATCCGGTGGGCACCAGGGTCTCCACCGAACCAGTTTCGGCCAGTTGCCGCTGGATTCTGACCAGCAGTACCGACTGGCAATCCCAGAGGTCGGCCAGTTGGATTTCCTGAAAATAGGTCTCATCGGTGCGGTAGCTTTGGCTGGTTCGGAGCACCACCATCTCGTGGCGATACTGGGGAAGCTGCTGATAGAGCCGCACCGCCCGGATGTTTTTAAACGATTCGAGCCGGTACGCCGCCCAGTAACCCGCCGACTGTAGCCAGTGGCTCAGGTGTTCTTCGCCAAGCTGACAAAGTGACGGCACGTTGCTCACGCCGTTGTCGTCGGCCAGCCGGGCTTTAAGGGTGAACATGAAGTTAAGCGTGTCACCCAAGTCGGCATCGGTGCTGAAGCGTTCCAGCCACGTACCCAGTTCGGGAACAAACAACTCGATCTGATGCTGGCTGAAAAACGTTCGTAATGTCTGTACAGCGTTTGTCAGTTGCCCAATACCCCAGTCTGCCCAGCCAGACGTTATGGCTTCCCCTACAAGCTGCTTCACCGGGGCATCCAGCGCCTCTCGTTGCTCAGGCGTGACGGCCTGAAGCCAAGTGCGGGTTTGCGCCAGGAGGATGCTCAGCAGCAGATCAACCGACGAGTCGAACAGGGTTATGTACTGCTTCAGCCGGTCGTGGGTTGCGGTGGGTTGCACGAGCTTGCCTTCCGGCGAAATCTGCGGGCATAACAATTTGCGCAGCGGCTCCGACAGGGGGAAGGGCAACCGACGGAGTTGCTCCTCATGCAGCCAGTCGCGGAGGCCATCGGTGGGTAACGACTGTTTAGTTTTAAAGAGTTGGGTCAGCGTGGGGTCACAGGCACGGAGGGCCTCAAACAGCGCCCGGCGCAGGATGGCGTTGGGTACGTAGGCGGTAGCTTCCGTAGCGATACCGGTAGGTAGCTCCCAGCGGGCGGTCTGCTCGTCGGGGTAATAGACATACCATTGGTTGAGGCTTACCTCAGCAGCAGTTTCCAGCCCGCCCCGGCTGATAGTCTCGATGGCGGTGGCCCGGCTGATCTGGATACTGAGCCGGGCCTGATCCAGTGCTTGTTGCACCGAATACTGGTTGACCATTGCCTGGTAAAACGCGCTAGAAAAGCGGGTGGCTACAGAGTCATCAACGGGTGCCATGGTAGCAATCACTGCCGCGTTGACCCGCTGATGGGCCAAGAGTTTGACGTGGTTCAGTGTGGAACAGCCATTCAAAAACACTAGCCGGAGGTTGGGGCACCGGGCCAGCAACTGCGCCATGCCCATGCCCCGGGCGGCAGAATCTTCGAGCAGGAGCACATCGCTGCCCGCGTGTCCGCTGAAATGAAACAGGCTGAGTGTATCCCGATACGTCAGGATCTTGGCCGCCACCGACTCGGTTGTGGCAAAGGAATCGCGTACTTTCTGGAACTGATTTTTGCTACTGCGCGGGTCGAGGAGCCGGTCAATCTGGCTATCTTCCTTACCCAGCTCGCTCAGTGGACGATCCCGATTATTGGCATAACAGAAGAGCAGTGTATCCATATACCGGAGCGTAGGCGCGTATCAGAAGGCAAGGAACAAACGTAAAACTTAAGCTGAAACTTTATTGATTCAACGCCGCATAAAAACCCTTGGCATCGCCCTTGATCGAGTCTATTTCCTCGCGTAGTTGCGAGGTACGAATGTCGAGTTCTATTTTGATGCGCGTAATTAACTCATTTCGCTCACGGGTTTTAAGCCTGCCGCTTGCAGCGTCGTTAATGCGCTTGAGGGTATCATTAAAGGGCAGCAAGAAAGAGCGGTGCATCTGATCGAGTGACCGGCTAAAAAATAGGTCAGTATCGGCGTTTAATTTTTCGTTACCCCACAAACTACGAATACGTTGTTTGAACGTTTCTTTATTCTGAAGTAGTTTCTCGTAAGTCTCATTCGTGCGGGTTACCTGCTTATCAATGCGCTCCAGATCACTGCGACTTTCAAAGGCCCGTTCGCCAAACGTTTTAAAAGCCGTACACTCATTGTACACCTGCTCCAGGTAGGTGTCAGTGAGCGACGTTAGCTCGTTGAACAGGGCCGCTTTGCGGTCAGACACCGACACGGGAGCTGTCGTGGTAGTGGGCGCGTCGCGTTGTTCCTGAAGCATCACGGCGGTTAGGGTAAAGGTGATGTTGTCGCCCACTAATTCGGGAATGTCGCGGAGTACGTGCCAGACAATCTGCCGCCCGGTGCCTCCCCGCACGCGGCCAATGCCATTTCCTTCTGTCGTTTGCAGTTCAATCACTTGCGGGCCATTCTGGCAGGTGGCCTTCACCAGAAACTGCTGACTAGGCAACGTACCCGTCAGGTCATAGGCAAGCACGATGTCGGTGCCAAACGGGTCGTGACGCAGGTTGTCAATTTTTTGCGCATACGTACCCATCGGCAACAAGGACAGCAATGGCCACAGACTAACCCAGGAATAAATACGAGAATAAGTAATGACCCCCATCAATTAAATGATTAATTTACAAAAAAAGTCAATGATAAACCGGCCTATTTTTACTATCCGCATAGCTTTATTTGCCTTGTTTATGGCTGCGAATATAGGTGCTGGTTGCAGTGTACTAGCGCAAACGATTCAGGCAACGAGCGCGGCGGGTGCTTACCAGATTCGAGGTGGTACGAAAACAGCGGGCCGGACCGATTATGCCTTACTTATCGCCAATGAAACGTTTACGGATTCTCATTACAAAAAATTAGTCAACCCTATTTTCGATGCCCGCGCTATTGAAACGCTGCTGCGTGAAAAATTTGGTTTTCAAACCATATTACTCACCGCATCGACGAAAGATAGTTGCATTCAACAATTGCGGGCCATTGCCGGACGAAAATTCGGTCCGAACGATCAGCTATTTGTTTATTTGGCTGGTCACGGCGACTTTGATCCGTTGTTGCAGCAAGGCTATGCGGTGATGAAGGATTCTAAATCTACTGATAATTCGTTTACCAACCATTTGTCATTTGCTTACCTCCAGGATTTGCTCTCAAAACTCCGTTGCCGCCATGTCCTGCTCACGCTCGATGTCTGTTACGGCGGCACCTTCGATAGTTATTTCGCCACCCAAAGTAGTTCTGAATTTCGGGGCGACGGGCCTACGCGGGGGGTGGGCGTCTCCGTTGAGGAGGCCGGTGGGCAAACGCCCTATATTCTCGATAAGCTGAAGCCCCAAACCCGAAAATACCTGTCGTCGGGAGGTAAGCAGACCGTACCCGATGGCCAGGCCGGTCAGCATTCGCCTTTTGCCCGGTTCTTTATCCAGAAGCTGACCGAGGCTGCCGCCAGCGATTACCGGATTTTGCCCGCCACCGAACTGAAAGTGTTTGTAGAGCGGCAGATCGCCATTAACCATGTTGAGGCCAACGTGAAAATGGGGTCGTTCGGCTCTGATGAATCCAGCAGTGATTTTCTGTTCATTGCCAAATAAGGTAGGTTTCAGGGCGTGATGACGTAGTGAATTTCCATCGTCTTGCCCTCTTTTGCGTCTTCAGCGTAGGCTGGTCCCCGGCTGCTAAGGCGGTTTTTTAGAAAGCGCGTCAGGGGTGGATCATCACGCGCCGCCCCGCGCGACTGTCCCCCAACCAGGGGCCGTAAATCGAGTGGGGTCGTGGCGGCGAAAAGTTTAAACACTTCATTACCAAATGGTTTGCTCAGCGTAAACGGTACCTCGCGCACCTGACCCGGTTCCAGCCGGTAACCTTGCTCTTCCATCTGTGGCCGCGGCCAGTATACCTGATACACCCCGTCGGGCTGGAAATCGAGTACGTTAAACCAGACCGCTTCCTTGCCCCGGTTTGTCAGCCGCAGAAAATAACCCGAATTAGCCTGCTTGGCCTGTAGCTCGCCTTTCCAGGTGCGTAGGTACACCGTAGTGTCGGTTGGTGCGTTGGGCCGACGTTCAAACGACCAGGTAACGTCGATATCGTCCTGTTTCAGGGTTACGCGCCGCAGGGTTTTAACCCAATACAATTGCTCGAAAATAGCGCGTAGCCTGACCGGGTCCGCCGACTGTTCCGGGTAGGCAAGGCCACTCTTCGGCAAACTGAATTCGATTACGTCACCCGCCGGTTTTTTTGTTGGCAGGGCCGCTACGTCGAAGCCAGTAGTCCGAAAAACCACCGGGTAGGCCATCTGAGCGGGTAATTGCCGAACCATAGTCTGCAAGGCAGTGGGCAATGCCCGGACATTGACAAACAGGGTATCGTCGTGAAAAACGCGCTGACCGATGTAAAACAGCCCTTCCATTGGCCGCCTGATCGGCAGTTTTCCACCAAACTTAACCTGGGCCTGCAACGCGCTGGCCGACTCCACAATGGCCGAATCAAGCACCTTCGCCGTGGCCGGGTTGTCGCCCGATTTATACAGTTTCAGCCGGGTGCCCACGTCCATACCCGCCAGTTTGCCCGCGTTGATGATGGCGGTGTGCTCCGTGGCGTTCAGGCTGCTGATGGCGAACGCCTGCCGGGCCTCAACTTTCTCGCCACCAAAGATCATCCGGTTGGGTTGGGTCGATTCCAGTTCGGCATGTTGGCCACTCAGGTAGCAGACGTCGATCAGCGAAATCTTGCTCTGCACCCGCTCAAACAAGGCCTGGTAGGTCATATTGCC
>JBBQLG010000115.1:0-21531 GCA_038327655.1 Cytophagales bacterium | reverse complement strand
GGCTACCACCTGCCCTATTTCGATATGCCGGTACACCACCGCCGTCCCCAGCGTTAGAATCAGCCAGTCGGCGCGAAGTAGGGCTTCTCTGACCGTATGAAGCCGGACCATTAATTGTTCGGTTAAGTCGGCGCGGCTGTTTGCCCAGAGCGACGAGTGAAAGTCGTAGTGAAACCAGATACCGTCGCGCTCTACGTATAATTGTTCATCCGGCTGACCACCGCTCAGGGCCAGCGCGACGAGTTTCTGAATCGACACCGGATTAAAAATCGTGCCGAATGGATTGTTGGTTACGGTGAGTTTGTGATCGCTCAGCTGATGGCCCATCACCTCGGCAAAACACGAACCCATGGTGACAATCCGGTCGGTGAGCCGGATGGGAACGGGCAACGATTCGGGGGTAAGTTCGGTATGAAACTGCATACTGAATCAACAAAAAAACAGACTGTTTGGGTCCCTGCGTCAGATCAAACATTCTGATCAATACGCTGTAAATCAACCGTTAAGCTAAGCGATGAGCAGTTATTTTTCTCGGGCAGAAATTTGATTTTTCAACTCCCGAAAAATCGAAAAGACCGCCCATTTTGGGCGGTCTTTTCGATGACAGTCGATTGATACAGGACTTATTCAGCCGCTACTACTTCAAAGGCGACCTTGTGCTTGACATCTTTGTGGAGATCGAGCGTGGCACTGTATTCGCCCAGCGACTTAACGTCATCAACCGAAATTTTCTTCCGGTCGATGTCGAAGCCCTTCACACGGAGTGCGTCGGCTACCTGGGTGTTGGTGACGCGGCCGAAAATTTTACCGCTCTCCCCCGCTTTGGCAGGAATCGTCAGTTTCAGGTCGCCAATGGCCGTAGCAATCGCTTCGGCATCGCTCTTGATTTTTTCCGCTTTGTGGGCGGCCTGGCGAATGTTTTCGGCGATCATCTTCTTGTTAGAATCCGTCGCCATCACTGCAAACCCCTGTGGAATGAGGTAGTTGCGACCGTATCCGGGCTTCACCGCTACGGTGTCGTTCTTATAGCCCAGGCCGGCAATATCGGTTTTGAGAATGATTTCCATTTTTTGGAGAAGTTTGTCGTTTGTGGTTCGTGGTTTGTAGTTAGCCGACAGTTACAGTGGGCAATAAATACAAACAACAAACTACAAACTCTATTTTAGTGAATCGCCAACGTAGGGCAACAGGGCCAGATGGCGCGCGCGTTTAACGGCCTGGGCTACTTTGCGCTGATACTTCAGGCTGGTACCGGTTAACCGCCGGGGCAGGATTTTGCCCTGTTCGTTCAACAGTTTCAGCAGGAAGTTGGGGTCCTTATAATCGATGTATTTGATACCGGACCGTTTGAAACGGCAGTATTTTTTCCGGTTTTCGTTTTGGTTGAGCGACTCGTTCTGGAGGCTGCTCTGGGCGTTATTTTGTCTCCGTGGCTGCATTGTCAGTTTGTTTTTTCTTGCCTACTAATCCGTTCCGCTTGCGATCGTTGTAATCAACGGCGTGTTTGTCGAGCTTGGTCGTCAGGTCACGCAAAATACGCTCATCGCGCAGGTACTCAATGTTGAGCGTGGCAATGGTCGTCGGCAGCGCTTTAAACTCGAACAACTGGTAAAAGCCTGTGTTCTTGTTTTTGATCGGGTAGGCCAGCTTACGCAGCCCCATACTTTCTTCGTGGACAATTTCCGCACCGGCATCGGTCAGCACTTTGCGGAACTTGTCAACGGCGTCCTTTACCTGAATATCAGATAAAACGGGAGTCAAAATGAACACCGTCTCGTAGTTGATTGGAAACATTTTTTTGTAACAGGTTTGAAATGAGGGGGCAAAGGTAATGGTTTTAGCCGATAGTGACAAGGGGTTAGCAGGTAGTTTTTGACAAGCTACCCACTAACCCCTTACCCTTAATTACTTACTCCTATTTCACCACAAACTCGCCGTCTCCGATCCGAAACCCTTCGCAGTACAGTTCAACGATGTGCCGCCCCTCGCCGAACCGTTGCGGGCCACGACCGTACACCAAACTAACCTCCTGCCGGGTATTGTCGAACAGAATGTGCTGACTGGCGGTATAGACCATACCTTTTCCGCCAACGGTGAACTCCCCCGAACCGGTCGCCATGTCGGAGATGATCGCCCCGGCGGGGTCAAGGATGCGGACGTAAATGGTTTTGTCGTTGGGTTGTGCCAGCGGGTTATCGCCAAGACGGAAGGTGATTTTTAGCCTGTCGATGCGTTTGGCCTTGTAAGTACCCCCATCGCGCTCTTTGCCCCGGCTATTGAGGGCGTCGATGGTGATGCTCTCCGCCCGGAGTGCCGATGCCCGCGTGACTTTTTCGGACAGGTCGCGGTTGATGCCGGCGTACGTCGATACCGAATCAGTGAGGGATTTCCGTTGCGTTTTCAGCGTCGAGTTTTCCTGCACCAACGACTGATTTTGTTCGGTAAGTATGCCATTCTCCTTTTTGAGCCGGGCAATGTCGCCATCTTTCTCGACGAGCATGGCTTCGTACGATCTAATCTTCTGCTGGTAGCTCCGCAGGTTAAAGGCGTTCATGTTTTTCAACTCGCGTTTGTCGGTTTCGAGCTGGGCTTTGATCTTCACCAGTGAGTCGACGCTGCCGCCTAATTTCTGGATCTCAACAATTTTGGCATCCAACTGGATCGAGATCGAGTCGAGTTTCATTTTGGTGGCCAGCACTTCTTCGGTACGGGCGGCAATGGTAACCTCCTGCGTTTTGTTGGTCTGCCGCTCCTGAAACCACAAATACAGGAGCAGCACATTCAGGGCGACCATCAGGCCAAGGGCAATAAAGAGGTAGTTACGACTGGTATTCCTTTTTTCGGGACTGGACTCCATTAGTTGGGTTATTTTAAGAGGATTCAAGTGATGGAACCGCTTCGGCGGACCGACGGATTTAGAACGATAACCGGCCAGCGGTTTATTGCTTCCCGCATTTTCCAACCGACCAATTAAGCGCAAAAACTACCGCTTTCCTCATCGCTTTCAAACTTACCTTTGCACAAATCACAGTAACCCACGCTGCTCACTCTTCCCGACGTATGACCATTGCCGACAGTATTCACCACATCGAAGATCAGCTGCCGCCCCGCACGCGCCTGATTGCGGTGACCAAAACCAAGCCCGTTGCCCTGCTTCGCGAGGCTTACGACGCGGGCTGCCACCGGTTTGGCGAGAACAAGGTGCAGGAGATGGCGGACAAACACCCGCAACTCCCCGCCGATATTGAGTGGCATTTAATCGGTCATTTACAGACCAATAAAGTTAAATACATTGCCCCGTTTGTTGCCCTGATTCACTCCGTCGACAGCCTAAAACTGTTGCAGGAGATCAACAAACAGGCGGCCAAACACAACCGCGCGATCGAGTGTCTGCTCCAGATTCACATTGCGCTGGAAGAAGAGAAGTTCGGATTAACCGCTCACGAAGCGCATGAACTGCTGGATTCGCCCGATCTCGACGCGCTGGTTAACGTCCGCATTATCGGCCTGATGGGATTGGCGACCAATACGGACGAAGAAGATCAGATTCGCCGGGAATTTCGGGGACTGAAAGCCCTGTATGACCGGTTGGCCCAAACGAATCGCTTCAACGTCCGGTTCAGCGAATTATCGATGGGCATGAGTGGCGATTACCGGATTGCGGCCGAAGAAGGCAGTACGCTGGTACGCATTGGCAGTGCTATTTTTGGCGCGAGGCAGTAAACACAGTATCGTATACAACCTATTTTTATGAAATTCTTTATTCAGACCGGGGCCATTCTGGGCCTGTTGAGTGTAGCCATTGGCGCGTTCGGTGCCCACGCCCTGCGGGCATCGCTGACGGCCTCGGGCCGGACCGAGACGTTCGAGACGGCCGTTAAGTACCAGTTTTACCACGCGCTGGCCCTGCTGGCCGTTGGCATCCTGTTACACATTACGGCGGGCGATCCTGCTGCGCAAAAATGGCTGACCTACGCGGGGTATTCGTTTCTGGCGGGGGTAGTGGTATTCTCCGGGTCGCTGTACGTGCTCTGCGCCACGGGTATCACCGTGTTGGGTGCCATCACGCCCATTGGCGGGGTATTTATGATTGCCGGCTGGGCGATGGTATTCTGGGCTTTCCGCTGACTGATTGAGGATTGACTGATCGAATGAAGTAGACAGACTGGTTTATCGTCCTTGCCAACGTTGTTGGGGTAGTCAAGCAGACTTGCCTGCTTTATTCAATCAGTCAACAACTCAATCATTCAACTGCTCAAACCCTCGACAGGGTCATGGCCCGGCGGGAGTCCAGCTTGAGGAAAATAAACAGCAGCATCGAGAACGACCAGAGCGATGAGCCACCGTAGCTGAAAAACGGCAGCGGAATCCCGATGACAGGCATCAGGCCAATGGTCATGCCGATGTTAATCATGACGTGGAAGAAGATAATGCCCCCCACGCAGTAGCCATAGACCCGCGCAAACCGGCTGCGCTGTTTTTCGGCCAGGAAAATAATCCGGCAGAGCAAGCCCATAAACAGGGCGACCACGATCAGGCTACCCAAAAAGCCATGCTCCTCGCCGATGGTGCAAAAGATGAAATCGGTGCTTTGCTCGGGCACGAAATCAAACTTGGTTTGTGTCCCCTCCAAAAACCCTTTGCCCGATAACCGGCCTGAACCAATGGCGATTTTAGCCTGAGTAACGTTCCAGCCGACGCCCAGCGGATCAACGTTGGGGTCGATGAGGACTTTGATGCGGTTGCGCTGGTGGGGCTGCAGGACTTTGTTCACAAAAAAGTCGACACCCGTGGCGAAGACCATCATCGCCACCCCCACCAGCCCAATCGAGATCAGGTTGCGCGACGTACGGTTGTAGCGGGGCATAAGCCAGACGACCAGGCCACCCAGGGCCAGAATAGCCCCAAAGATGTAGAGTTTGGGAAAGATCAATGCCACCACGAGCAGCAACGCCAGGACGATACCCGTTGCCGGAATCCAGCCGGGCAGCCCTTCCCGATAGAGCATGATGATGAACGACGCAAAAACGAGCGTTGAGCCGGTTTCGTTGGACGCCAGGATCAGCAGACAGGGCAGAATCAGCAAGCCGCCGATGGGCAGCAGGTCTTTGCGCTTGGTCAGGTTCAGGCCCGGCACGTCGAGGTACTTGGCGAGGGCCAGAGCGGTAGCCAACTTGGCAAACTCGGCCGGCTGTATCTGAAACGCCCCGTACTTGATCCACGACCGCGACCCGTTGATGTTGGTTCCCGCCACCAATACCAGCAGCAGGCCCACTATCATGACGGCGTAGATGACGTAGGCAAACGTGTCGAAGAAGCGGTGGTTCAAGACTAAAATACAGATAATCAGAATAATGGTCGTACCAATCCACATGAGCTGCTTACCGGCATTGGTCGAAAAGTCGATCAGGCTGGGGTGCGTTTCGGGGCTATAAACGGCAGCATACACGTTGAGCCAGCCCATGAGCACGCAGCCAATGTAAAACATGACCGTTACCCAGTCGATGTTGCGGGTTATTTCGGGATCGCGGGCCAAAAGTGCAGGTGATTAATGAGCGTATCAGATAGAGATTAGTTGCCGCTGATGGCGACGGGGGCTGGTTTGGCGGTTGGCCGGCCGGTCATCATCGGTTTAGGGGCAGCGGGTTTCGCGACCGAATCAATTTTGCGGGGAGCCACCGGTCGGGCCGGTGCCAGGCGTGGCATGTAGTTGGCTTCGATTACCCGGCCCTTCAGCGCATTGGCTTCGGTTTTACGTTTCAGGTACCGCTCCACTACCAGCGCGGCTACCCGGGCCGCAGCATCGCCCCCCCAGCCCGCGTTTTCCACGAATACGGCCACCGCAATTTTGGGGCTGTTCATGGGCGCGAAACCAATAAAGATCGAGTGGTCGAATCGGTGCCCCATCTTGGCGTTCTGCGACGTGCCGGTTTTGCCGCACAACTCAGTACCCGGCAGGTTAGCCGCTTTGTCTACGGTACCCTGCACCACTGCGCCCCGCATCCCTTCGATCACGGGCGTGAAATACTGCGGGTCGATGCCCACGGAATGTTTTTCGAGGTATTGATCGGGAATACCCGCGCCAAGCTGACCAATTCCTTTCACGTAATGCGGCACAATCCAGTAGCCCCGGTTAGCCACCGCAGCCGCCAGATTGACTAATTTGAGCGGGCTAATCAGTAGTTCTCCTTCACCAATGCTGAGCGAATACACGTTCGAGAATTTCCAGCGCAATGGCCCCCGGTACATCCGGTCGTAATCGTCGACATCGGGCAGGTTGCCGCGCAGTTCACTGGGTAAGTCGACGCCTAATTTCTGCCCGATACCAAATTTATAAACGGCATCGTGCCACTGCTGCAACCCAATCGCCGACGCCCGGAACGTGTTGCGGTCGCCGTTAGCATAGATCATCCGCCGGAATACATAGTAAAAATACGGATTGCAGGACTTGGCAATGGCTCCCCGCAGCGTGTAGCCACCGGCGCAGTGACAACCCACCGGTGCCCCGGCATGGGAATAAAACGTGCTCGGAAACAGCGTCCCCTGCTGCTGCGCCACCAATGCCTGAATGAGTTTGAAGGTAGAGCCGGGGCGATAACTGGCCATGATGGGCCGGTTAATGAGCGGTTTGTAGGGGTTGCGGGCGAGCTTGACGTAGTTTTTCGAGAAAAACCGGCTCGACAGTAAATTAGGGTCGTAGGATGGTGCCGATACCGATACTAAGATTTCACCCGTGCTGGGTTCAACGGCCACGATGCTGCCTACTTTGTTGAGCATGAGCGAATCGGCAAACTGCTGCACGTCGAGGTCGATGCTGGTATAGAGGTTCTGCCCGGCCACGGCCAGCGTGTCGAACGCCCCGTTTTTCCACGAGCCTTTGTTGACACCCCGGACGTTCTGCATCACGAATTTCACCCCCCGGCGCCCGCGCAGGTCGGTTTCGTACTGCTGTTCCAGCCCGTTGTGGCCAATGTAATCGCCCTGCCGGTAGTAAGGAACCTCCTGCTCGTCGAGCTTCTTTTTGCTGATCTGCGATACGTAACCCAGCGCATTGGCCAGGGTATGAGCGGGATATGTACGCATGGAACTCATCACGGGCGTAAAACCCCGGTAGTCGACGAGGGCATCCTGAATGCGGGCATAATCTTCTTTGGAAAGCTGCCGCAGAAAGAGCGATGGTTTCAGGGACGAATAGGCTTTGGCCAGCCCGATAATGCTGTCGAAATCGGACCGGGTAATGTCCATCATCCGGCAAAAGGCCAGCGTATCGGGCACTTTCATTTCTTTCGGCGTCACGTAGAGGTCGTATACCGGTGTATTGTACACGATGAGTTTGCCGCTGCGGTCATAAATCTGACCACGATAGGGAATTTCAATGACACGCTTGATGGAGTTCTTCGAGGAGCCGAGCGAATAGCTGTCGTCCAGGATTTGCAGGTAAAACAGGCGGAACAAATAAATCGCGCCCACGATCAGGAATGCGGCAATGACGCTGTATTTTCGGTTCTCAAGCATGAGACAACTTAACCAGTAACCGGCCACCTCGTTTCGGCCGGGTTATTGACAAAGTTACTAAAGCATCCCGCAGGGAGCAAGCGTCCGTTTAATCCAATTACTTGAGCAAACGGCAGGCTATAACACCCCCCGCGCCGTGGTTCTGATGCGGCAGAGAAACATATCGGCGGTGATGTACAACGTCGTTCCGTCGTCTCCCCAGGCGCAGTTGGCGGTGGCTTCGCCGGTTTCAATACGCCCCAGCAACTCGCCCGCCGGTGAAATCACCAGCACCCCACCCGGCCCGGTCGACCAGACGTTGCCATCGCGGTCGGTCTTTATGCCATCGGGGGCACCCTGTAAGCCCTGTTTTAGCAAGGCCGAAGCATCAAAGAAGAGCCGGCCTACGCCTACTGACCCATCCACCCCGATTGGATACGCCATAATCACCGGCCGGTCCATGTCGGATTGCGCCACGTACAACGTTTTTTCGTCCGCCGAGAGGGCTACGCCGTTGGGCCGGGTCAGGTCACGAACGACCGCCGTTGTGGTAAAGGCTCCGTTGCCGGTGGGTGCGATGCGGTACACGCCAAACAGGGGCGTTTCGCGGGAGGGATCGTTTTCGCGTTTAGGCAGGCCGTACGGCGGATCGGTGAAGTAGTAGCTGCCATTCGAGTGCGCCACCACATCATTGGGGCTGTTCAGGCGTTTGCCGTCGATGCGGTCGGCGAGGGTTTGCTTGCCCCCGCCCCCGGTCAGCGGCATGGCCGAAATGCGTCGGTCGCCGTGTTCGCAGGTGATCAGCCGACCCTGTTTATCAATCGTCAGGCCGTTGGAGCCGGGTTCGTCGCTGTAGGGAAGCAGGCCCGTGTAGCCCGATGGTTTTAGAAAAGGGGTCAGTCCGTCGGCTTCGGTCCATTTGTAAATCGTGTTCTGCGGTACATCCGAGAACAAGAGAAAATTACCCGCCTGCCCCTCGCGGGGCTTCACCCAAACCGGCCCCTCGGCCCAGACAAAACCCGACGCCAAAACCTCAATCCGGGCGTCTGTTGGTATCAGTTTATCTAATCGCGCATCCGTTCGGACAACCCGGCCGAGCGTGGGATAATGGGGTTGCTGCGCGAGGGACTCGGTTTGGACATGAATCAGCAGGCATACTAAAACAAGAATGATTTTCATGGGGCGGGAAGTCAGTGGGATAGCCGCCGTTGCTGCAAACCTGTCAGCAGTCAGCTACGTCACAAAGATTGTGAGTCAGGCCAATAAAAACACAGAAATCTTTTGCGCAACCGAACAGTTGCGCGTATATTTGCAACCGAACGGTTTCTCATTGTAAATGAACAACCAAATGCGCAGGCTGAAGCTACAGATACAAATGACCATCGACGGGTTTATTGCAGGCCCCAACGGCGAGATGGATTGGATGACGTTTGACTGGTCCGACGACTTGATCGATTATGTTGGCCAACTCACCGAACCCGTTGACACCATTTTACTGGGTCGGAATCTGGCCCAGGGCTTTATTCCCCACTGGACAGCCGCCCTCATCACCAACGAGTTAGGGGCTGATAAAATGGTTATGACCCCCAAAGTAGTCTTTTCCAGAACGCTGACCACGTCGGAATGGGATAACACGACGATTGCCACTGGCAATCTGGCCGACGAAATTCGGACGCTGAAAAATCAGCCGGGCCGTGACCTGATTGTGTATGGGGGCGGCACCTTTGTTTCATCACTCATCCGGAAGAATTTGATCGACGAACTACACCTGTTTGTGAACCCGGTGATTCTGGGTAGTGGGATGCCCATTTTTCGGGAAGTGACCGAACGGCAACACTACCGGGCAGCAACCGCCAACCAGTTCGACTGCGGTATTATCGTGTTGACCTACACCACCGATTAAGATGCGACGGGATGTTTTTCAGGCCATTGCCGACCCAACCCGGCGAGCCATTATCGCGCTGATTGCCTTGCAAGCCATGACGCCCAATGCGCTGGCGGAACACTTCGATACGACCCGGCAGGCGGTTTCCAAACACCTGCGCGTCTTAACCGAGTGCAATCTGCTGAAACAGGAACAGCAGGGGCGCGAGATTTACTATCGGCTCGACGTAACGAAGATTAAAGAAGTGGACCAGTGGATCGAGCCGTTCCGAAAACTGTGGGAGAGCCGGTTCAACCAGCTTGATGATGTGTTGATAACCCTTAACCAACCCGACAACTGACTATGAATTTAACCATGGATTTTTCCGTAGACCGCCCCGGCAAGTTAATTACCATCAAGCGGCCGTTCAATGCCGAACTGCCTTTGGTATGGGCTGCCTTTACCAAAAGCGAGATTCTTGACCAGTGGTGGGCACCCAAACCCTGGCGGGCAAAAACAAAGTCGATGGATTTCAGACCGGGTGGGCATTGGCATTATGCCATGGTTGGCCCGGCGGGCGAAGAAAGCTGGTCGCTGGGTCGGTATCAGACCATTCAGCCCCAAAAAGGGTTTACCCAACTCGTCAATTTCTCGGACGCCGACGGGAATCTGGACAACAACATGCCCAAGTCGAACTGGGAGGTCGACTTCAGCCCTCTCGACAACGGCAGTCTGGTTGTTTTGCAGATCACGTTCGACGATTTAGCGCAGCTCGACGCATTAATCCAAATGGGCTTTTCCGGGGGAATGGCAATGATCATGAATCAGTTGGACGTGCTGATTGCGTCTAATCCTGAGCGCTGGATTACCACCGCCAGTGCGTTGTAATACGGCCCCACTGTTGTCTTTCTCCCGTGTGATACTCCCGGCTGCGCACAACGGTCGTAAACGAAAATAGAAAACCCCGGTACGCCACCACGCCCCCGTACTCCAATTGGGTATAGCCGTGCAACAGTTCGGCAAAGGGCAGTGCATACGGCTCTTTGTTGCCATTCAGCCAGCCGCCGGTGAGCAAACTGTTGTCCAGCACCGCCCGAAACATGGGCTGCACGAAGGTATAAAACTGAAACGGCCGCTGCCCACCCGTTACCCCGTTTCGCCGACGGGCCAGCCGGGAATCGTATAAGCCATTGGCCCGTTGAAAATAATCGTTGAAACGGCCAAACCGAAGCGTCAGCCCGGTACCGGCGTAGTTGGTCAGCGTACCGATGTTGCCGTCCAGCAAACCAATCAATTCAAGGTGGCGCAGTGGCTGACCAGCCAGTCGTTGTTCGTAGCGCACCGAATAACTCACGGCAATATCATCGCGAATTTGGCGGTTCCATCCCACCGGCTGAATGTCATGGATGAGCCGGTGCAGGGCTTTTTGCCCCTCAGCAGCGGCACTGATTGGCCCAATCACGCCGAGCACTAAGTTGCTGGTCAGTTTGCGCCCACTGGTGGCATCGGTCGAAACGACGCCAAACGAGGTGTATAGATACCCGGCATACGGCCGGTCATAGTGCCCGTTTTGCACCTCAGGACTGGGCCGGACAATGGTGCGGGGCGTGTAGGTTTCCTGACCGATCTCGACCTGATACAGCCGGTCGTACGCATGGTTGGCGCGTACGGGCAGGGTCAACAGCAACCGGCGTGTGGGCCAGCGGGACCAGTAGTTACTTTGCATCGTCAGCCGCAGCCCGTTGGAATAATACCGGTCGGTGATGTCTTTTTTGCGCAGTTGGTAGACGTCATTTTCGGACTCGATCCGAAAAAAACTGTCCGTACGCAATGTATCCTGACTCCATGCCACCAGCGGCAAACTCAGCAAAATGGCCAGCAGCCAACCCAAACGATGCATATACGGTAAAACCAAATCGACAGTCCCGTTATAACCGATGCGTTTGCCGGTTGGTTTCGCGTGTGGCTACGTGAACCTGCTGACGTTACGCCAGTCGTTTCAATGGCCCGTTATGTCGGAGTACATCCCGGGTTTATTCTGCCTTTATCAACCTGCTGCAACCTACTGATTTCAGTACTACTCCACCTCAGACGGAATCCGAAAGTATGATTACTTTCGCGGTTATGAAACGATTGCTGGTCACTAAAGACACCACCATTAACACGCCCTATGGAAAAGCAGAATTGTTCTTTCAGACCAAATTTGGCGACCATATTATTGAAAACTATCGGGCTGATCTGGGCCAGCCTGATCCCAAAAAACGGTACCACGACCTTAAATTTTCCGATATTGCCAAACTCCTGCGGGGTAATATCAGCCTCGAAGCGATTAAGGGTGATGAAACCCAATACGACTGCGTTTCGTTTTACAAGGGACGCCATTATATAACCTTTTTACACGTGGCGAAACGGGATGACTCTACTACCCTGTTCGCTTTTATTGTCACCAGCTATGCGACCAACGAAAAGCGTTATATCAAACGATACCAAGACTTTATCGAAGACATCCGCCAAACGTACAAGAAAAATTGAACCCGGCTCGTATTTCATTGACGGCGAGGGACAAATGTACGTTTGGGACGAAAATAGCGTACCCCGTAAATTCACTGATGACGATATAAAGCCTTTCCCGGAGGCTAAGTAAAGTATCGGTCACTCTAACTATACGTTGCTCAGGCTTGCTGTCCCGGCAATTCCTACTCCACCCGAATGCTGGCCGACCTTGTGCCAGGCCGACCGTCGCCCGCGACGCCTTCTGTGACAACGTGTAGTGTGGTTTTAGCATCCGACGCAAAAAATGAACCGTAGCTTTACCGGCCGCATCCGTTCGAAGCAGCGGGGTCCAGTGCAACGTGGCGCGGTAGTCTGGTCGACGGTCCGGCGTTCCGGTGTGTTCGGGTTTGGCCACGTCGTAGCGGGGCGCATAAAACTCGCGCACGGCCGTATAGCCCGCTATTTTGGCCAGCAGCGAACCCGCCACCGGGTCTTTGCTGTAATCCAGATTGGGCGACCCGCGTTTGGTCATCACGATGATGACGCCCCCGGCCCCCTGCGAGCCGTAAATAGCCGCCGACGGTCCTTTCAGCACGTCCACGTAATCCACGTCGCCTACCGGAATCGAAAAAATCGTTCCTTTGGACGTTGGCATGCCATCCAGCACAAACAGGGGTTCGCTTGGCCCGGAGAGGCTGGTGACGCCCCGAATCTGTACGGTGGTGTTGAAGCCATTGCCCAGTACCTGAACGCCCGCTACCCGACCCCGGATCACATCCAGTACACTGACGGCCCCCGCCGTATTGAGCGGATCGAATTTCACGGTCGCATCGGCATTGCCGTAAATCTTGCGGGAATCCCGCTCCACGGTGCGCTTCGCCGTTACCGTCACCTCCGACAGCAACACCTCCCGGTTGTTCCGAATCTGCCGTTCGATGGCTAAATATTCCCGCGTCCGGCGCACAAATTCTTCGTATTCACTTTGTCCGAATTCGACGGGCGCGAACGGTACACGAGTGACAATTACGGTGGGTTTCAGCAACTGATCGAGCGAAATATCAATGGCGCGGTCGTTTTTACCCCGCACCGCCTGAATCAGCACCGAAGCCGAATCCGTGAAATTCAGCCCGTAAGCCCCGTACTGTCCCTGTTCGTCGGACTCGCCGGACAGCACCGTCCGGCTGCTGTCGCGCAGGCTGATCAGGAAAGTGAGTCTGACCTTACCGGCCGTTTTCTGGTTTGGTCGTACCACCCGGCCCGTCAGCGACAGGCCCGATTCGAGTGGGTAGGTGATGTTCCGCAGGGAATCGGTCAGTACCTGCTGCCACGTAAACCGACGCCAGCCCTGGGTCATCATCAGGAGGTCGAGCTGGGTCAGACGCGCGTTGTTCGCCGGATCGAAATACGCACCCGGCTGTTCTACCTCACCCGCCAGATCTGACGACAGCAACAGGTGCGATACCAATGTGGCTCCGTTGGTATCGGCGGGTACCAGTCCCTGATCGGTTACAGCCATCGATAGTACGGCCGAAACCGGCTGGTCATTTGCATCGGTTACGCTAACATCGAGGGCCACTTTTTCGCGGGGCTTTACGCGGTCTTGTGCGGGTGTGATGTTGATTTTCAGCCGGTTATTCCTATCGACAAATACCAATCGTTCGCAGACGGGTACGCCCGCTTCGCTGAACAGGGTAAGTTGAGCAATGCCCTCGGGAAACTGAGCGCGGGGCAACTGAATGAGCGCGGCCGTTTTACCGGCGGGCACCTTAGCCACCTGCACCACCAGTCCCCGCGTCTGTGCCACAAGCGTCAACTGCGCCTGGGGGGCGGTAGCCTGCGCGGGCGTGCGGGTGAGAAATACCCGGATGTTGTCTTTGCTGGTGGTGTTATCAACCGTGAGCACATAACCCGCTGGCTGAACCGCCGGAAACACAGTGCGGGTGTTGGTGCCATCCGCCTGCCGCACGAACGCGGTATAGGCCTGCCCCACTTCGGGCTGAAAACTAAAGAAACCCATGCCCCGCTGCTGACTGCTGAACCCCACGGTGGTATCCCCTTTTGCATCGAGAATATACCCCGTCACGTCGCGGCCCCGGCCCGACTGGTCAACGGCTTTGAAGGCGATCCGGCTGGTTAGCCCGGCCACCAACTGACCGCCTTCGGGCAGAAACTGCACATCGACGGTGGGCACCACGGCGGGTTGGCGGGCGGGCACAGTACCGGCGGCCGGCAGCACGGTAACGGTTTTGGTGAAAAAATACTCGTCCGAAAAATTGCGCATGTAGTTCGTAAACGCCCGAAGCTGGTACCGCCCCGCCCGGAGCGAGTCGGGTAGCAGCAACTGACCGGGTGCCCGCCCGCCGAGAGCTTGTAGCTGGGCATTCAGCACCCGCCGACGGCCCACCGGCTCAATCAGTTCGACGTACACCACCCCGCTGACCGAGTCGATGCCGTGGGTGATGCCGTTGAACAGGTAGCCACTCAGCCAGATGGTTTCGCCCGGCAGGTAGCGGTCACGGTCCGTTTGCAGGTACACTTTTTCGGTCGGAAACTGCTGAATATAGGCCGTGAGCCGAGCGACTAAACGGTCCACAAACGGATCGTCGGACGGGCGAAAGCTGAGGAGAAACAGGACACCCAACAGGGTCATTGCGGGTGCCCGTAACCGGCGAAAGAACGTCATAACGTGGGAAAAGTGGAATGAACTGCGGGGTATATGATTTCGGGCCTTAAATTAGCGAAAACCCGCGACGGCCATGACGACTAATCCCTTAAAAACCGCACTACTTGTCGGTTCATCCGGCCTGATTGGCGACTTACTAACCCGTCGTCTGGTCGAATCGCCTGCTTATGAACGGGTTAAGGTTCTGGTTCGCCGTTCGCTAAATTGGCAGCATCCGCGGCTACAGGAAGTGTTGTTCGACTTCGATCACCCCAACGGATTACTGGTGCAGGCCAACGACATCTTTTGCTGCCTCGGGACCACCCGGAAACAGGCCGGGTCTAAAGCGGGGTTCCGGCAGGTGGATTACGGCTACCCCATGGAGATTGCCCGGCTGGGGCTTGGTAACGGGGCCAGTCAGTTCGCACTGGTCTCTTCGATGGGTGCCGATGCTAATTCATCATTCTTCTACAACCAGGTCAAGGGCGAACTGGAGCGTGATCTGGCGCGGCTGGCTTACCCCACGCTGCTTCTTTTCCGCCCGTCGCTGCTAACGGGTAACTGCCCGAAAGCCCGGCTGGGCGAACGAATCAGTGAAAGCGTCATGCAACTCTTCAGCCCCTTGATTCCGGACCGGTTCAAACCTGTTGCCGCGGCCAAAGTAGCCGAAGCCATGCTCCAGACGGCGCAGCAGGGCCTGACGGGTACCCACATTTTTCCGTCCGACGCGCTTCAGCACTATTAACAAGACCCCTATTTTACCCTTTCCCACGTCTTAACGCCTGTTCCGGTGAATCCCTTATCTCCTGCCACACCTGCGGTGCTTATCCGTCCGGCCGAAGGGCGTGATGCCGATACCGTATACCGTTTTTTGTGCGAACTCGAAAATCAGTGGCTCGATCCCATCGCCTTCCGGGCTGTTTTCCGGCTCAACCTGACGAATCACGCGGTCTGTTACCTCGTGGCGGAGCAGGCTGATGAGGTGATCGGCTTCGTTAGCTGCCACATCCAATACCTGCTGCACCACACGGGCAAAGTGGGCGAGATTCAGGAGTTATTCGTACGGGAAGACTGCCGGAATCAGCGCATCGGCCGCCAGTTGATGGATGCACTGGACTGTATTGCCCGGCAACAGGGGTTTATTAACGTAGAGGTAACCACCAACCGCATCCGGGCCGATACGCACCGGTTCTACGAACAACTGGGGTTTCAGGCCACGCACTACAAATTCGTGAAAACGTACGGGATCAAGTAACCGCCAACCCCCTGAAGGAGGCTTCACAACCTGGAGGCTACCTTAATAGCTAAATCCGTGAGATGATGTTGGCAGGGTCGCCGACATCACGACTCCACTACACCCCTACCGCCTGAAAAGCATTAGTCCAGCGTGGCCAGAAAATCGTAGAAGTCTTTTTTGGTGTCGAAGGGTAGTTTCTGGCTGATGTTTTTGCGGTGCGTCTGTACCGTAAAGTAGCTCAGAAATAGCTCGTCCGCAATTTGCTCGGTCGTCAGGCCCTGCTTCACCCGTTTAAGAATCTCGATCTCGCGTTTGGTCAGCCCGTACCTGACCACGAAGGTATCATCGGAGCGCGGCAGGGTCGGGTTGTCGGTTTCGACCACCCGCTCACCCGCCATCACCTGCCGGAGCAGCGTCAGCAGGCGGTCGGCGGCTACGGTTTTGGCAATGTAGCCATCCACCAGTAACTCAGTGAACCGGGCAATCTCGCGTTTTTCGGCGTACATGCTGATCACCACAATCCGGGCCGGATGGGGTAGCTGTTTTACCTGTTCGACCACCGCCAACCCGTCGACGTGTGGCATATTGAAATCGACCAGTACCAGATCAGGCGCGTGTTTGGAGCAGGCCGTTAGGGCCAGTCGGCTGTCGTAGACCTGCTCCACAACCGTAAAATCGGGCGATTCGCGCAGCACTAAACTGAGGCCATCGTTGAACAGGCAGTGATCGTCAATGAGAATGGTTCGGATTGGCATCGGTAAGGCTTGTTTTGAGGAGGATGGTTGTGCCGCTGGGGGCCGGGTCGAAACGCACCTCGATGTTCGAGAGAGCCGCCCGTTTATGAATATTCTGAATGCCAATACCGCTGGCCCCGCTGACGGATGGCCAGTCGAAACCAATGCCATCGTCTTCCACGCTGACATCGACGGTGGTTCCATCGCAAAAAAACTGCACGTGTGCCTGCTTCGCCCGCGAATGCCGGATAATGTTGGTCAGCAGTTCCTGAATGATGCTGTACATATTTTGCTGTTTGAGAATGGATAACTGGTCAATCTGCCGGTGGGTGTAATCAGCGTAGGACAGCTGGATAGCCGCGAAGTCGTTGAACCGGTTGACCAGCGTATCGACCTTTTCGGTGAGGGGGCGTTCGTCATCTTTCACTAAATTATGGCTCATAAAGCGCAGTTCGTTAATGGCACTGACGATAATAGCGCGGAGTTTTTCGGTATCGGTGGGGAGTCGACCCAGATAGCTTAATACCGTAGCCAGGGTGTTGCCCACCTGATCGTGCAGGTTACGGCCAATGCCTTCAATCTCCTGCCGACGCAGGGCATTGATTGTTTCCTGGGTTTGCAGCACCTGCGCCTGCAACAGTTGCCGGGTCACCAACTGTTTCCTGAACCGCTCGAAGGTGAGGTAACTCAGGGCCAGAATAATGAACAGCGGCTGTGACACCGGAAGCCGAAACGGACTGGGGTTTTGCCCCTGAGCCACCTGCACCAAAACCAGCACCTGGTTCAGGAAGAACGGCCAATAGACCAGCAGACAGATCAGCAGCATCGACCAGATACCCGCCCGGTAAAAGGCCAGCCACGCGAAATATAGCAGCCAGACCGCGTTAATCGTCAGCAGGGTATTCATCCCGATACTAACCGGATAACCGACCAGCCCGTAATCCCGGTACGGCAGCACGTGCAGCCCGATAAACAGCGCATTGGCGGCACAGATGGCCAGTACCACCCGCCGGTACCGGTGCGGATGGCGCAGGGCGGGCTTGATCACCTCGTACAAAAACGGGTGCAGGGTGATGTTTGTAAACAGAAGCGCCAGTGTGCCGAGCGTATCAGCGTTGACGGACAGCCAGGCGGGATACGCGAAGAAGAACGGGTAGCCGTACTGACAGGAAAAGGCCCCGCTCAGCGAGAGCATGTACCCGCCAAAACTCAGCAGCAACCGGTTTGCCGACCGCCAGCCAATCAGCAACGCTACCCCCGCAATAATCAGATAGATGATGACCTCTGCCCCCTGCCGGACGGTATCGATCAGGGACGTATCAAGGTAAACATCCCGCCGGAAAAGCCGGACGTTGACTTCGTGAAAGCCCACAAACGTTTCGGTGCGCAGCAGCACGGGTAGTGTGGCATGGGGCGGCAACGTGATGGGAAACGCCAGGTTGAGAAACGGGAAAAACCGTTGCCCCGGCAGGGTGGTCTTCTGCACCGTACCGATGGAATCGAAGCCGGTGTCGCCCCCCAAAAACAGCGTCGCCTTTGTGGCGCGGTAGTGCGGCATAGACAAAACCAGCGCCTGCGTCTGATTCGTGGCATTACGTAACTCGATGTACGCCCAGCCAACGGGGGCGTAGGCGATGTTGCCATGCAGCAAGGCGCGGGGGTCGCGGTTGGGACGAAACCGACGCCGGACGGTGCGCCGGGTTTGGGTCAGCGAAGCATCCGGGTCTACCACGAAGTCCTGGCTGATCCACATGCGGGTGTTGAACGACTCGGACTCAAACTGGTCAGTAAGGGTATAGACGGGTAAGCTGGCGCTGGCCCGTCCGGCTATTGGCTGCGCAGCCCTGCGGCTGAGCAGGCCCGTAGCCACCAGCCCGACGCAAACGCCGACGAGGAGGACCAGCAGACTACTCTTCTTTTTACTCATACCTCTCATCTACCGGAAGCCTGGTGTCTATTGGGCCATCGCCGATGGTATGGAAACAAAGTACGACTAACCATATGGTTGGAGCCAAAAAAAGGGCGAAAAAGGGGCAAAAATACCTCGTACGAGGTATTTTTTTCGGGCTGGCAAAGTGAGTGTTTTGTGGAACATATAAACAGCCGTTACGTGTCCCATTAACGGCATTCAGTTCATTATCACGTCATCAATGTCAACCAAATCTATGCGCGTCAATTTTTTACTTACTTTTCTGTTGACGGGTGTGGCCTTCATGGCTCTGCTCTCAACCGCTCAGGCTCAACAATCCTTTTTCGAGCCAGTATCAACCGCCAAGGGTCGCCTTGCGGCAACCGCCCGCGCTATCCCCAACGCGAAGCTGTATACGCTCAACGAAGCCGGACTGCGAAGCACGCTGGCCAACACGGCTAAGCAGGATGAGCGTGGCAAAGCAGCCGTAAAGATTGCCCTCCCCTTACCCGACGGCACTACGGAACTCTTCGCCCTGCGCGAAACGCTGGTGATGTCGCCCGCGCTGGCGGCTGCCAACCCAACGATCAAAACGTACGAGGGTGAAGGCACCGTTCACAAAGACTACATTATTCGGATGAGCCTGTCAAGTCTGGGCTTTGAAGCCCTGATTTGGGGTGTCGATAGGGATGCCGTTTATTTCGCCAGGGCTACTACCGAATCGGGCGGCAGCTTATACCAGTCCTACTACGCCCGCGATGCCCGGAAGGTGGGCGCGGTTAACAGTCCGGCCGGGGATCACCACTGCGGCACCATCGGCACGACCGACAAACTCGACCTACCCGGCCTGAAAGCAAACGGCAACGGGTTACGGACGGCCGCTGCCAACGCTAATCTGATCAGCAACGGCACGACCGTTCGCATATTCCGAATTGCCATTGCTACCACCGGCGAGTGGACCCGAAATGCGGGTAAGTACTCGGCTACTCCCAACAACTTAGCCACCGTGCGGACCAACGCACTCGCCGTGGTGGTGAGTGCCGTCAACCGGATAAACGGTATTTATGAGCGGGAACTGGCCAGTCGCTTCATGCTGGTCAATCCCGATACCAACGGTCCCAATAACTTAATTTTTGATGACCCGGACACGGACCCTTACGATAACACGGACAGTGCGTCACAATTGGCCATTAACCAGAAAGTCGTCGATTTAAAGGTAAACACCGCCAACTATGATATTGGGCATCTGTTTGGCACCGGGGGCGGTGGGGTAGCGAACACCTTTTCTCTTTGTACTGCTGACTACAAAGCGCGGGGCTACAGTGCACGAGGTACCGATACTGGTGATCCGTTTGTGGTCGATTATTTTGCCCACGAATTAGGCCATCAATTCAACATGGTCCACACCTATAATGTGAAGGACGAAGACGGGGCCTGCACAACGCGGGATTCGAGTGAGGCTTACGAAGTAGCCTCCGGCTCGACCATTATGAGTTACGTTGGTATCTGCAACGAAGAGCGCAACCTGCAGCAGTACAACGACTTTGCCCTGCCTTCCTTTCACATCGCCAGCATTACCAGGGCAACCGCGTATCTGGCTGAATATACCAGTGGTTGCGGTACCACTGCCGGCAACAAGAACGCCATTCCGACCGTTTCGGCGGGCAACGCATACGTTATTCCCCGCCTGACGCCGTTTACGCTGACGGCTACCGGCACCGATGCCGACGACGACGACGACCACGGAGCCAATCTGCTATATTCCTGGGAAGAATATGACCTGCCGCCACCGGTTGGCGGTGCTTCGGGTTTTGGGGGTATTCCGTCGAAGGTGTATGACATCGATAGTGACGGCGTGAAGCGTCCCATCCTGCGGCCCTATTCGCCGGTCAAGACGTCTCAGCGCACGTTTCCCAGCACGGTGTTTATTCTCAATCCGCAAAACAACGCGGTGCCGGGCGAAAATCAGCCGGGACTTTCTTATACAGGCACCCATCCCACCGGTTTTCCGGGGGCTACCTGCCCAACAAATGCAACCTGCATCATTGGCGAACGCCTGCCGGCCATTGCCCGTACCATGAACTTCCGGGTGTCGGTGCGTGACCTCAAAGGCGGAGTTGCCGATGCCGGCACGAGTGTATCGGTCATAAACACGTCGGGTGCTTTCCGGCTGACCTCGTTCGACAGCGCATCGACGGTAGCGGGTAACTCGCAGCAGACCGTTACCTGGAACGTCGTAGAAACCAACCAGGCCCCAATCAGTTGCGCCAACGTCGCCATCAAGCTCTCGACCGATGGTGGCCTGACCTTCCCGACCACGTTGCTCGCCAGTACGCCCAACGACGGTTCGGAGGTGGTTGTGATGCCGAATAATGTTACTACGTCGACGGCCCGGTTACGGGTGGAGGCTGTCGGTAATATTTTCTTCGACGTCTCGAATACAAACTTTACTATCACGCCGGTGGCGACGGCTACGGCACCGGTGGCGAAGACCAACGCCAACCAGATGGCTGATTTGGGGGTACCTTTCTCCTACACCGTCAATGCCTTTACGGGTAGCGCGCCCATTGCCTATGCGGCTACCGGTCTTTCCCAGGGGCTTGCCTTTGATCCTGCCACCCGCATCATCAGCGGTACACCGAGTGGCCCGTCTGGTTCCTCAGCGGTGATCATAACGGGGACCAACAGCGCGGGTATGGCCAGCACGAGCTTTACCATCTACGTCAGTGCCTATTACCCACCACAGGCTACGGCCAACAACAACCAGACGGCCACCGTGAGTACCTCTTTCACCTATACGGTTAATCAGTTTGCTGGTTCGCGACCCGTTACCTACACCGCAACCGGGCTGCCGGATGGGCTGATGTTTAATGCCGACAGCCGCGTCATCAGCGGTACGCCCACCACGCCGGGAACCTCGACGGTAACCATAACCGGTACCAACAAAAGAGCCTCGGACAGTTCGATGTTTACGATTACGGTAAACCCAGGGACCATGCCTACCGGCCCGGCTACGCTGACCATTACCAGCTTTACCTGCTACTCCACCAACGGGGCACTCAGCGGGGTAGACTTTAAGGTGACCTACAGCGATGGTACAACGGCTCCTGCCCTGCCCGATCTGTTCATCAACGGCGT
>JBBQLG010000114.1:0-21582 GCA_038327655.1 Cytophagales bacterium | reverse complement strand
TCGAGTTGGCAAAACAAGGTGATGCGTGTAGCGGTGTACTCGACGCGCTGAACCTGCAAATCAGGCAAGGCTAAAAGCTGTTCGTAAAAATCGGTTTCCTGCATTTTTTAAGTTAACCACAAGAATTGTCAGAGTACCAAGAAATTTGATATTAAGATAGACCTGTCGAGGTCTGAAGATTGGAATAACCTAATCTCATTCAGGAAGTTAAGAGACAGATTGATTCATTCGAGAGAAACGAATGACGAAATAGATGTTGATCAATATAAAATTGAAGTAAGAAAAGGATTAAATTCTTATATTAATTTAATGAATGCTATATCTTTATCAATATTTAATAAACCCCTTAGGCGTGGTCTCAACGACGTTAAAATAAATTAAAGCAGTTTTAAGGTAATATGCCCCCAACCCGTCGCCACTTTTTAACGGTACTCACGGCCCTCACCGGGGCTACGCTACTGTCGGACAGTCAGCCCGTTCAGGCGGGTTCGGCGGCAAAACCGCTGCCTGTTTCCTGCAACGCCTATACCTGGAACACGTTTTATAATCGGGCAAAAAAGCAGTGGATGGCCGATCCCGATGCCTCGCTGACAGAGTTTACACAGGCAGGTCTGACCGCCTACGAACCCTCGTTCAACAACGCCGATGAGGTGCGTAAACTGGCTCCTTTCTTGCCCAAATATAAACTCACGATGCCGTCGCTGTACGTAAACAGCAGCCTGCACAAACCCGACGAAACCCAACAGTCCATCAACTCCGTGCTGGCCATTGCCGATGCCGCCAAACCGCTTGGCGCCCGCATTATCGTGACCAATCCAAACCCGATCAAATGGGGTAGCAACGACGATAAAACCGACGCTGAACTGGCCGAGCAGGCCAAAAACCTCGACCGGCTGGGGGCCGAACTGCGCCAGCGTGGTCTGACGCTCGCCTACCACACCCACGCGCCCGAACACCGACAGGCCGCCCGCGAATTTCACCACATGCTGCTGAGTTCTGACCCCAAAAACGTGTCACTTTGCCTGGATGCCCACTGGGTTTACCGGGGTTCCGGCAACTCCCAGATCGCCCTGTTCGACGTGGTGAAACTATACGGCAAACGCATCGTCGAAGTCCACATCCGGCAGTCGAAAAGCGGCATCTGGCAGGAAACCCTCAGCGATGGCGACATCGACTACAGACGCCTGGCCGCTACGCTGAAAACGCTGAATACCCGGCCGCTGCTGGTGCTGGAACAGTGTCTGGAGCCGGGATCACCCGATACAATGGGGCCGGTAGACGCGCATAAACAGGATTTGATCTACGCGAAGGAGGTCTTCGCGGGGTTGCTTTAAACGACGAAAAGTTCTTCATTATCACAGGATTCATGAAGAAATGTGCGTAATTGATTTGCAACTAATCTAAAAATTAGCTTGTTTGGCCAATAACAGTCGAGAGGCCTGACCCATTCAGACCGCGAGGGCATGGTCCCTCCTCGACTGTCTTTTTTGTTTCAGGCCCACTCCAATGTATCTTCTTTACTGCGACGAATCCGGCACGGTGAGTGACCCGGCTCAACATCATTTCGTATTAGCAGGCATCGGCCTTTTTGAGAGACAAAATTTCTGGATCGCTGCCGAATTAGACAAAATTGCAGCCCGGTTTAATCCTGCAGACCCTAATTCAGTTGAACTTCACGGTAATCCTATGTTTCAGGGAAAAGGATTCTGGCGGCAGTTTCCAACGGATATCCGTATTCAGGCGTTGCAGGATTGTCTTTCAGTCTTTGCTGTATCTCATAAATCAAACCGCATCTTTGCTTGTGTCATTCGTAAAACGCTGGCTTCTCCCCGCGACCCGGTTGAATTATCGTTTGAGCAGATGGCCAGCCGATTCGATCAGTACCTAATGCGTCTGTACAAAACAGGGGATAGCCAACGGGGAGTTATCATTTTTGACAAATCGACTTATGAATCAACCATACAAAATCTGGCTACTGATTTTAGGACCGTTGGTCATACATGGGGCGTTCTCAGAAACTTGGCTGAAGTCCCTTTATTTTTGGATTCTAAAGCCTCACGACTCATTCAGTTAGCCGATTTAGTTGCCTATTCATTATTCAGGAGATACGAAAAAGAAGATGACCGGTTCGCATCCATTATTGAACCCCGCTTGGACCAGGAAGGTGGTATCGTGCATGGTTTGTACAAGCTTGTTTGAGGAACTTTACTCTTCCCACGCCCCCAGCAACCGACGAATAATGATAATTTCACCGACGTGGTAGGCGTTATGGTCGGCAATCAACAGGGCTTCGCGGAGCAGATTCTGGCCATCGCCGTGCGCAAAAGGGGCGTATAAATCATGATGCTCGTCATGGAGCAGGGCCACAAACGCATCGCGGTCCTGCCGGATTTGGGCCAGTGCCTGCTCCCAGGCCGCATCATCCGCCGGGGCAACATCTTTTGTCCAGTAGCCACTCGGCCAGGAGGGTGACTGATGATTCTGGTCGCGGGAAAACGCCAGAATATCCCACTGCGCGATACGGATGTGATCGACTAACTGCCAGATGCTGTACGGCAATTTATCCGGAACCTCCCCCCGCAGGGCCGCGGGCAGGTCTTCAACCGCATCGTCGAACGATTGGTGGGCGTTACTGCCCAGCAACAGGGCCGTTAGCTGTTTGCGGACAGCGGCCGTTACATCGGCAGTAGATTGACTGACTGGATTCATGCTTCTGCCAGCGTTTGAGATACCCTAACTACTCACTTTCGCCCGATTTGTTCTATCAGAGTACCCTTGTTCTGCCTGATTTTTTTGGCCAAAAACGGGGCAATCCGGTTATATGTCTATGAACGCAATCAGTATAACCCAACCCGGCGATGCCGACGTACTGCAACTTCAGGACAAGCCAACCCCACAACCCGGCACCGGTCAGGTACTGATTCGGGTGCGGGCTGCGGGCGTCAACCGCAGCGATATTCACCAGCGGCAGGGCGGCTACGGCAGCGACCCAACCGGACAGATTCCCGGCCTGGAAGTGGCGGGCGTAATTGAGGAGTGCGGCCCCGGTGTTGGCCGCTGGCAGGTAGGCGACGCCGTGTGTGCCCTCATCAGCGGGGGCGGCTACGCGGAGTACGTTGCCGTAGACGCCCGACACTGCCTGCCCGTACCGCCTGCCCTGACGTTTGTGGAGGCTGCATCCCTCCCCGAAACAGTGTTGACGGTCTGGTCGACGGTATTTCAGTGGGCGCGTCTCGGGCGTGGCGAAAATTTTCTGGTCCATGGCGGCAGCAGTGGTATTGGTGTAACGGCCATTCAACTGGCTAAAGCATTCGGGGCCAATGCCTACGCCACGGCGGGCAGCGATGATAAATGTCGATTCTGCGAAAACCTGGGGGCCGTTCGGTGCATCAACTACAAGACTGACGATTTTGAAAAAGCCCTCAGCGCCGTCAACATCAATGTTGTTCTGGACATGGTGGGCGGGGCGTACACCCCGAAAAATCTGCGCCTGATGGCCACCGACGGGCGACTGATGTTCATCAACGCGATGGGTGGGGCTGAGAGTCAGCTTCACATTCCCACCCTGATGCAGAAGCGGATTACCGTCAGTGGCAGTATGCTCAAACCCCGCGACGCTGATGTCAAAGCCGCCCTGACGGCTGATGTCGAGAAACAGGTGTGGCCCCTACTGACGGATGGACGACTGAAGCCCGTTGTGTATCAGATCCTGCCCCTGGCCGAAGCCGGACGGGCACAGCAACTCATGGCGCGCAGCGAACATACCGGTAAAATCGTGCTGGAGGTACCATAAAAACACAGCGCAAATGTCTGACAATTAAACCATTATCTAATTTTCGGCAACAATTTCAGTTAATCCGGGTTATTACTGCATTACCTACTACTCAGCTTATGACTACCGATCTGAACAAACCAGAGACCCAGGAGAAAGCCCTCAAAAACATCAAGCCCAATATTGGCCTCGATCAGGATGTGCTCAAACAGGACAACGAATTACTGAATGCGTACCTGTCCGACCTGCACGTACTTTACATCAAAACCCGCAAATACCACTGGAACGTAGCCGGGCCAAGCTTCAAGGAATACCATGAATTTTTTGAAGAGCAGTACAGGCAACTCGAAGAAATGATTGATCAGGTGGCCGAACGCGTTCGTACCCTGGGTGGTCGGCCTTTTTCGTCCATGGACGCTTTTATCAAAGGTGCCAGTCTGGAAGAGGACACGACTGCCGGAGAGATCAAAACGCACGATATGTTCGAGCGGCTACTGGCCGACCATGAGCAACTCACCCGCGAACTTCGGGAAGATGTGGATACGACTACCGATGAACTGAAGGATGCCGGTACCGCCGATTTCCTGACGGGTCTGATGGAAGCCCACGAAAAGATGGCCTGGATGCTGCGAAAATACCTGTCGTAGTCAATCAAGGCTTGATAACTGGAGTCCGGTAACGGACGGGTCCTGTCGATCAGACAGGACCCGTCCGTTTTTTTGTGCGCATCGGTTCTATTTTCAGAATCGGGACCGGGCCGTGGCGGCAGTCCGGTTCATCCCCGTTCCAATCCGAAAGCAGCTTTTCGTCCCACGACCAGTTCTGATCGCATTACCCGTTCGATTTTAAAGGCCGACGCCGATTCAACCGAAACTTGCCGTACTTTTGCGGGTTATAAAACCATGACTTCATCCATCCGCGACATCACCTACCAACTGCGGCAGGGCCATCTGATTGCCCTTGCCGACGAAACAGGCTGGTCCGTAGCGGCCGACCCGTTAAGCGATGTAGCCGTCGGGCAGTTGCTCACGCTGACGCCGACCGGTACATGGCCAACGCTGCTCATCGACCAGGCCAGGCAACTGAGTTTATACCTGACCACAGTGCCCGACATTGCCTGGGATCTGGTCGAATTTGCCGAAAACCCGCTGACCGTGGTGTATGAGGGGGGCAAAAACCTGGCACCTGCCTTCCTGACCAATCGGCCGCTAATAGCCATCCGGCGGGCCTTATCGCCGGAGGTCGTACGGCTCATCGGCGGATTCGGAAAGGGGCTGCTCACGATTCCGCTCGAAAGCAAAACCCTGTCCGATGCCATAGCCTCCGCCGTAACCGACCGGTTTGGTAATCCGCCAGTCCCGGTACAGTTGCCGCGCATCATGCAGCTCGGCGTAAACGGCGAAATCAAATTTTTACGAAAATGACTGATGGTCAGTGGTTAGTAGTTAATGGTCGCCTGCCTGAGAATCACTACTACTTAACCACCAACGGCACGATCTGCTACTAAAAAATGAACTTCAGCGATACTTTACAGACAAATCCCGTTTTTGACCTGATCGCCCGACAGGCCGATGCCCTTGGCGTTCGGGCCTATGTAATCGGCGGGTTTGTGCGGGATCTAATCCTGAAACGCCCCTCCAAAGACATCGACGTGGTGTGTCTGGGCAGCGGCATCGCACTGGCCGAAGCCGTGGGCCGGGCGCAGCGGGTACCGGTAAACGTATTTGCCAATTTCGGTACGGCCATGTTGCGGGTAGACCGTGGCGACGGACCGCCGTGGGAGGTGGAATTTGTCGGCGCGCGACGCGAGTCGTACCGGGCCGATTCACGCAAGCCCCTTGTCGAAGACGGCACCTTCGAAGACGATCAAAACCGGCGCGACCTGACCATCAACGCCATGGGTATCAGCCTGAATGCGGCAGATTTTGGCGAACTCATCGACCCGTTCGACGGGCTGCGTGACCTTCAGAAGAAAATCATCCGCACACCGCTCCGCCCCGATATCACCTTCTCCGACGATCCGCTGCGGATGATGCGGGCCGTCCGGTTTGCGTCCCAGCTAAACTTCGACATCGAACCCGATACCTTCGACGCCATCGTGCAGATGAAGGACCGGCTCGATATTGTGTCGATGGAACGCATCATTGACGAGCTGAACAAAATCATCCTGTCGAAAACGCCCTCGTACGGATTTAAACTGCTGTACCACGCCGGTTTGCTGGAAAAAATCTTTCCCGAACTGATTGAGCTGAAGGGCGTTGAGATCGTGGAGGGCAAGGGACATAAGGATAATTTTTACCACACGCTGCAGGTGCTGGACAACGTGGCGGCCAAATCGAACGATCTCTGGCTGCGATGGGCGGCTTTGCTGCACGATATTGCCAAACCGGCTACCAAACGCTTCGACGCCAAAGTAGGCTGGACGTTTCACGGCCACGAAGACCTTGGCGCGAAGATGGTACCGACCATTTTCCGGCGGCTCAAACTGCCCCAGAACGAACACATGAAGTTCGTGCGTAAACTCGTGCGGCTGCACCTGCGCCCCATTGCGCTCACTAAAGAAACCATTACCGACTCGGCCCTGCGGAGGTTATTGGTCGATGCGGGCGACGACCTGGACGGACTAATGGCCCTCTGCCGAGCGGACATTACGTCGAAAAATTACGATAAAGTGCAGAAGCACCTGCGCAACTTCGATAAGGTAGAGCGCAAACTGTACGACCTGGAAGAGCGCGATAAACTGCGCAATTTCCAGCCGGTGATTACCGGAGAGCTAATTATGGAAACCTTCGGACTGGGTCCGTCCCGGGAAGTGGGCGAACTGAAAACGATCATCCGCGAGGCCATTCTGGAAGGAACCGTACCCAACAAACTCGATCTGGCTTATCCGTTTATGGTCGAAGAAGGCCGGAAACGGGGCTTTTCGGTTGTGAAGGCTTTGGCTGACATTGACCTAACGCCTGCTGCTGCAAACGAAACACTCTGATAACCTCACTGATGCAACCACAAAACAACCTTCGTCGCTTTTTTGGGTCCATGCTGACCATTCTCGGCACCATCGTTATCCTGTACGCCTGCGTGGCGTTTCTGTCCGACGGCAAACCCGTACTGGGGCTAAGCGTTACCAAGTGGGAATCGGCCGTACCGTTCGTTGTCGGCCTGGTTTTTTTACTGACGGGCGTCAGTCTGGTGCGCGAAGCGTAGGTATTCGGATGGTGATCCAAGGCCGGTACCTACTTACAGACCCGTGCCGTCATCAGCCACGAATAGGGGTTTTGGGGCATGGGCAATCCCTTGGCGTCGAGCTGGAGGTACATCAGGTGAAGGTGCGTAGGTGAGCGGGTCTTGTAGGCGTTAAATCCGGTACGGCCCACCTCGCTCAGTTTCTGCCCCGCGCCAACCCATTGCCCCGGCGATACATTCACGACGTTGTTGTGGGCATAGTAGAACAAGCCATGCACGACCGGATCATACACCCAAATCCAGTTACCGCCCCGGTACTCCTGGCCCGCCGTCCAGCCGGTTTCGATGGCCAGCACCAGACCACTACTCATCGACATTACATCGACCGGAGCATCGGTACGGTCGTCTAAATTGTCCTGATTGCGGTCGCTGATAAAAATATCCTGCGCCGGGTGGCTGCCCCGTATCTGGTAATCGAAGAGATCGAACCCCTGCCCCCGGTAGCCTTCGCCGTGGGTGCCGCCAATGGCCGACGGCCCGTACCGGCGCAGGGGAAAGGCGAAATAACCGGCCCGACCCAGGCTGTCGCGCTGCGTGGAATCGTGGCGGGTAAACTGAGTGGGCTGGCTCAGAAAACGCGTTTGTAATCCCTGCATGATGCCGCCAAACTGCAACCGGGCCGAATCGGGGGCGATGGTCTGTTCGCGGATCCGGGTGTAAAGAATTTGGAACTGATGGCAGTACCCATAAACGGTTGGCACGTCGCCATCGGTCGGCATTACCTGCGACGACGCCACGTTAACCCCCGCAATTATCGCCACCACCACTATGCCTGCAATCCGCATGAACGACTGAACAACATTACTTTTCACAAAAGAACGGTAGGTTTACGGGCCAAAAATAGCGAAAACCCACCGCTGCCGAAAGTAAGCTACTGATTTATGGTAAGTTCTTCCGGTCGTGTTGCCCCGGGTTCCGGCCAGCGTTACTTCGTCAGCACGTCCAGCAGCAGCACCTGTGCCCACTGCCGCTTACCACCGTTATCGTCCGAGACAATTACCAGTACGTTGTTTCCTTTCTCGTCAACCGTCCACGTCATGCCTTCGAGGTTGTCGGGCAAAAAACCGGACTGCGCGTTGAAATCAAACGCCGGTTTGTCGCGGTATTTAATCAGCTTTTTATTCACCTCATCCACGCGGACTTCGTACAGCCGGGCCGTAACGATGGGTTTCTGATAACAACGCTCCAGCACCAGCAGGCGATTTTCGTCGTCGGGCATGGCTATGATTTCCGAGATACCTCCCAGGTTTTCCGTGGGGCAAACGTTCCGGTCGATCTCGTAGGCAAACTCGCCGTTCAGGGCGAGGCTGTCCTTCACTTTTTTGTACCGGTACAAATGAATCAGGGTATTCTGCGGGGTAGCCTCCTCCACCGACCCGGCTTCGGGCGCGACCCACAGCGAAGTCGGCGTCAGGGCCAGTCCCTCGATGCCTTTGTTGGTCTTGGGATCGGGCATGGCGTGGGGTAGCGGCAGACGGCTGAATGTTTCACCCGCTTTGGGCATGGCGTGTTTCCGAATACCCACGTATGACTCGTCATCATTTTCCACGGCGAAATAATACGTATCCGTCGAAACGTCGTACCGCACTGATTCGAGGTAAAGGCCCGTCTGAAAAACCGAATCCGGTCGGCACAGGATGTCACTGAGTTGCCGGACACCGGTCAGGATGTGGTAGCCGCCCCGGTCGCCGGCCAAGTGCCATTCGCGGGTGTCGGGCCGGTATTCGATGCCCGAAATACCGTGCATCCCGGCGGTGCGGGGCAGGGTAATGTAGTCCCGGAGGGCGAAGGAAAGAGTCTGCCCGTGAACACAGACAATGGTCAGCAGGCTAAAGGCAGTGGTGAGGAGGTTTTTCAAGACAACGCGTACGGTTTATAACGGGGGGACAAGTTAGGCGTTCGTTCGCAGGCTGCGATGACGTACCCCTGTTTTCTTCCCGAAACGCGCGGTCCGCAGATTGCTTACTCCGGGCAGGTCAGCTTAAAAAAGGTATAGCTGAGGGTAATGGCGGTGTACACGTAGTGGTCTTTCTGGGGAGTACCCTGCGCGAATTTATCCGTCGTGCCGTTGGTAAACCCGATGCCGTCCAGATAATCCGTACTCGTAAAGCGGGCACCATATTCGAAGCCAATGCTCCAGGGCCGCTTGAATTCATACTTGACCCCTACCCCCAGCGGAAACATGAGTTTGTTGGTCAGGCCCGTTTCGTTGGATACATTGCCGAGTTTGTTGTAATTGTAAAAGCCCAGACCACCGAAGACGTAGGGCGTCCAGTTTTTTACGTTACGCAGCAGTTTGTAGTTGCGAAAATTATACTGTAGATCCAGCGATGCCTCCCGGACGGTGTTCCGAAAGTAGATACCCCTGGCCCGCTGATAGGGATCGCTGGCGTTGCGGTCGCTGGCACTCACCTGCCCGAGGGTGCCACTCACGCGTACGGCAAACGAACGGCTGACAGTATAGCGAAAAAACAAACTGCCGGCGGGCCGGTAAAAGCGCGGATTCAAACCCGGCGACAGTTCGCCTTTGTACAGCATCCCCCCCAGGCTTCCGCCCAGTTCGATCTGCTGCGCGTGGGCACCAATACTGATAAAAAGCCCGGCTATGAGCAGCCAGGCCAATTTATTCCCCAGTTTTTTCATGCGATCTGGCAGCGTCGTGCTACTTGAGGGGTGGACATTTGATCTTGCCCGGAATGATGTAGTGAATCTGAATACTTGTCAGCAGGTAGCTGTCTTTCAAGCCGGGCGCATCAACCCGGCTAAAGGTCGTTGGGTCATAACCGGCGTTGATAATCTGGTTCGCCACCGCCGTACGGTCCCCTCCTTTACGGGCTGCAAACTGCTCGTTCGACCGGTTGCCGAATACCGCAGCCTGCCCCGTCAGCACGTTCGGGTCAGTGGGATAGCGACCACCAATGTCGTCTAAATAGTCGGTGAAGGTATACCGGAATCCGATTTCAGCAGCCAGATTGAAACTCTCGTTCAGTTTGTAGCGCACCCCAATGCCCACCGGGATGGCCAGTGTGACCAGTGAATAGGGTTTTCCGTAACCCGGCTGTCCCTGTCCCTCTGTACCCAGCGGCTGTAGTTTCACCCACTCTTTGCTGATGCCGCCATCAGCCGTGGCTACATCGCGGGCTTCAGGGCTGTGCGCCAGCAAGGCCAGCCCTCCAAAAATGTACGGCGTCAGTTGCGCCCGTCGGTCGGGGTTACGGCCATCTTCAACCAGTTGATAAATACCCTCCAGCGCAAACTCTTTCAGGTCATTGCGGAAGTGCAGGTTGCGAAAAAACTGCGCCGGGTATTGCAAGGGACTTCCCTTAGTGAACTTATAGTCGTCGCCGGTAATACGGGCGTAGGTAAAGGACGCCCGGGCGGCTATTCTCGGCGTAAAGTGCCGGGTATACATCAGGCCCACATTCCAGCGGGGCAGCGTAAATAGCGATTTGATAGGGCGTCGGTAGCCCGCCAGTTCGCCAAAATACGTAGACGACCCGAGGCCAAAACCTACCTCGGCGTACGGGACGAATTTGGTATTGACCCGGCGCTGGGCCATGCTTTCCTGCCCGGCCGCCAGCAGCAACAATAGTAATAGTGCACTTGTCCAGTTATCGTTGAATCGCATCGTTGAATCGGTAAACGGCTCGTTGAAAAAGCTAACCGTGGGGTAACGCTACTTCCGAAACGGTAGTGCATTCGGTTTTATTGGCTATTCGTTGCCAAAATTGTGCCAGTGCTGCCGCTGTGTTCATCAGCATACGGCCTAATTCCGAATATCGAACCCCCAGTTTAGTTTACTGCGCAGCGTATCCAAGAAACTACCGTCGTTGAATTTCACCAGCCGGGCTTTAAACGATTCTTTCTGCACCGTCAGCCGGGTAGCTACGTCTACCGTGCGGGAGCGGGAGTCTAAGGCTACCAAAAATGTACCGCTCCGGCTCTCGACCTCGAATGTAAACCGGCAGGTATCCATGACCACCATTGGCCGCACGTTGAGGTTATGCGGACTGATGGGCGTAATGATAAAATTATTCGTTTGCGGCAGCAACACCGGCCCTCCCGCGCTAAGCGAATACCCGGTAGAACCAGTAGGCGTACAGACAATCAGGCCATCCGCCCAGTAGGAGTTCAGAAATTGACCGTCTAAATAGGTGTGCACCGTAATCATGGACGAACTTTCGGTGCGCGTAATGGTAAAGTCGTTCAGACCAAAAGGTAACCCATCGAACAAGTCCCGGTCCGACTCGACGCGCACCAGCGTCCGGTCGTCGAAAGTGTAGTGGTGATTGACCAATGATTGCAGCATGGCCGAGATACCGTCGGGCGAGGTAGTGGCCAGAAACCCAAGCCGCCCGGTATTGATGCCGACGATGGGCGTTTGCCGGGCGCCCACGTGGGTCACCACGTCGAGCAGGGTGCCATCGCCCCCCACGCTGACCGCAAAATCGGGATCGAACACCTCAGTGGGCGACGCATAAACGGCGGTGGTGCGGTGCTGAACGCCCGCATCGTCCAAAAACTGACGGTAGGTCTGAGAGAGTTGTACCTCGATTTGCCGACCGGCCAGTTCATCGAACATCTGCTGGATAAACGGCCGGGCCGGTTCGGGAAAATTGCGCCCGTGGATGGTGAGTTTCATCAGGTATTTAGATACCGCAGCAGCGAATCGAGCCGCTCCTGGTCGATACTTTCGATGGGAGCACTGGCATACACGCCGTCGATCTGGTAGCCGAACCGTTCTAAGGTCGACATAACGGACACGATATCCTGGCGATTGAGTTTAAGCGTTAGCTGCGAACGGTCGGTGGAGCCGACGGGGGAACTGGAAAAATAACTGCTGATAATCTTGGTATTGTTCGACTCGACCAGGCGGCTGATTTCGGCCATTGAATAGTCGCGTTCATCGAGGTTCAGGATCACCACGGCACCATTCTCCTGCACCCCGAGATCCTGCGCGAACTGCCGGAGCAGCTCACTAACCGAAATGGTCCCTAAAAACTCGTTCCCCTCCCCCACGACCGCCAATACGTCGAGCCGGTTGGCAATCACTAACCGAAGCAGTTCGAACAGGTGCTGCCCTTCCAGCGCGTAAATCCCCTCGTGCAGGTGCATTACCTCGCTCAGCGGCAAGTCTTCGTCGGAAACGTCGAGCAGCAGGTCTTCGGTAATCAGCCCCCGGTACTCGCCCAGATCGGTCACGGCCAATTGGCCAATTCGGTGCTCCTGCATCCATTCCAGCGCCTGCCCAACGGTATCCGTCGGTTTCAGAGCCGGTAACATAGGGTCGATGAGTTCGGCGGCCAGCATAGTTGACGTCGCGGTTTCGCGGTTTGTGTTCGGTGAAAACTAAGAAATAAACGGCTTAGTTTCGCCACTTCAGCCAAAAACTTACCGGGCTGGCGGTCATTCGTTGTCGTTGTTAGTCAGTAAATGTCATTCATCGTCATTCGTGGTTTGGGGCGGTGAATGACGATGAATGACAATGAGTAACCATTTAATGACCATCAATGACCACTGATTCGGTGATGGGATGGCTCAGCAACCAGCGGTTCAGCAGGGTATTAAACCGGTCGGGGTGTTCCATCATGGGCGCATGACAGCACTTGTCGATGAAAAACACGTGCGCATTCGGGATCAGCCGGGCAAATTCGTGGGCTACTTCGGGGGGCGTGATGGTGTCGTTCAGGCCCCAGACCAGCAGCGTCGGCACGGTGATATTAGGGAGTTGCTGCGCTACGTTGTTCCGCTGCGCCGATTTGGCGATGGCCACAATCCGCATGCATTTCGGAATGCTGCTCGTGATGTCGAACACCTCATCGACGAGTTCTTTGGTCGCCACTTTCGGGTCGTAGAAAGTATAGGCCACGCGCTCGGCGATGTACTGATAGCTGCCGCGCTTGGGAAACGACCCACCCATCGAGTTCTCGAACAGCCCCGAACTGCCCGTCAGCACCAGCCGCCGGACCATATCGGGATGTTTCAGGGCATAGAGAATGGCGACGTGACCACCCAGCGAGTTACCGAGCAGACTCATGTCGGATAAGCCTTTCAGGGCCACAAACCGCTCGATAAACGCCAGCAGCCCTTCCAGACCGGCTTCTTTGATGGGCATGTCGTAAATGGGCATCATGGGAATAACGACCCGGTACCGATCCGAGAAGGTGGTAATCACACTATCCCAATTGCTCAGGGCGCCAAACAGACCATGCAGCAACAAGAGCACGTCGCCCTGCCCTTCGTCCACAAACCGAAACTCACCTTCTTCCCGAACCTGATACGACATAACTCTGATTACCAATCACGAAGCAACCGCTACCGGCGCGGCCGCCTTATTTTACTGCAAGTAACAACATCAATCCAATTTTGTAACAACCGGAGTCCGTATTCGGTCAGGACGGCTTCGGGATGAAACTGTACGCCCCAGATAGGGAGCGTACGGTGCCGGATCGCCATGATCCCGGCTGCGTTATCCGTCTCATCCGGTATGGTTTGGGCGATACCTACCAACGCGGGCGGCAACGCCTGTAATACCAGCGAATGATACCGCGTGACCCGAATCGTTGCCGGCATTCCCCGAAACAGTTCATCGGTCGTATCGACCCGGATGGCGGAGATTTTTCCGTGCATCGGCCGATGCCCCGGCCCCAGGGTGGCTCCGAAAAATTCGCCCAGCGCCTGCTGTCCCAGACAGACCCCCAGCAGGGGCAATCGGTTGGCATAGTGCGCGATGACAGCCATCAGATTTCCCGCCTGCCGGGGTGTTCCCGGACCGGGCGACAGCACGACTCCATCGAACGATTGGGTTATGAATGTCTCGATGGGCTGATCGTTGCGAATGACGGTGCATCTGGCTCCGGTCTGCCGCAGGTAATCGACCAGCATGTAAGTGAATGAGTCGAAATTATCCAGGACCAGCAGGTGCATCGCGGAGTTGTTCACGTCTGTACAGACAAAATTAGGCATTTCTTGAAATAACAACGGCGCCTATTTAATACACTTCTGATAATCAATCAATTAAAAATTCACTTCCTGCTATTATTCAAGTTCCATAAAAATAATACCAAAAAGTTGGTCACACGTGCCGTTGACTGTTGATTTCCCCTGATTTTTGCGGGTACATTTTCTTTGTTCGCTATGACTGCTGTTAATGCTCCTGTCGTTATTGTTGGGGCCGGTATGGCCGGTCTGACCTGTGCCGTTTACCTGCGCCGGGCGGGCATTGATGCGCTCGTACTGGAGGCATCCGATGGCGTGGGCGGGCGGGTCCGTACCGACCAGGTCGGCGGGTTTCGGCTCGACCGGGGGTTTCAGATTCTGCTCACGGCCTACCCCGAAGCCAAACGCCTGCTCGACTACGCGGCCCTCGACCTGAAACCGTTTCGGTCGGGTGCGCTGATCCGGCATGAGGGCGAATGGATGAAATTTATCAATCCCCTGCTTGAGCCGCAATCCATCCTTACCACGGCCGTGTCGCGGGTGGGGACGCTGGCCGATAAAATTAGGCTATTGTCGCTGCTCCGGCGCGTAGGAAGCCTGGATACGGCGGGGCTGTTCGGTCAGACCGCCATGACCACGTACGCATTTCTGACAGATGAGATCGGCTTTTCGGACCAGATGATTACGCGGTTTTTCCGGCCGTTTTTCGGCGGTGTTTTCTTAGAAGACGCGCTGCTGACATCGAGCAATTTTTTCGAGTTCTGCTTTAAAATGTTTATCGGGGGCGATGCCGCCGTACCCGCGCTCGGCATTGGGCAGATAGCCGATCAGTTAGCCAGCCGGTTAGCACCCGGTCAGGTTCGGCTGAACACGGCCGTCGACCGGATCGAGGGCCACACCCTGCACCTGGCTTCGGGCGAAACGATGACGGCGGAAACCATTGTGCTGGCGGTCGATGCGGCCCAGAACGCCCGGTTACTGGGTCAGCCCGCCCCCGCCGAACAGGCCTTTAACCACACCACCTGTACGTACTTTTCGGCACCCCGGTCGCCCAACCGCGAACAGTTACTGATTCTGAACACCAAACGTTCCGACGCCGTGCATAACCTCGCCATCATGAGCGACGTGGCCCCGGCTTATGCCCCGGCTGGCAGCAGTCTGATTTCGGTGAGTACGCAGGGGCTGGAACGGGTAGACGAGGCCAATCTAACCGAACGCATCCGGCGCGAACTAACTGGCTGGTTTGGCGATGAGGTAAACCACTGGCAGCACCTGCGCAGCTACCACATCCCCCACGCCCTCCCCGCCTACGGACCAAACGCTATACATAAACCACTAAAAATCAGTGATCACCTCTACCAGTGTGGCGACCAGACCACGTACCCGTCGCTCAATGCGGCCATGCAAACGGGTCGGCAGGTGGCGGAGATGCTTTACCCCAAACCGCATCGGCGGACCACCCTGAAGGGGCTTATTGGCTTATTGGCTTAGCTACCAGCCGCTAAGCCAATAAGCCCCTTCAGGGTGGTCCGCCGATGCGGTTTGGGGTACTCCTATTTAAACACAAAATTGTACGAGAGCGAGATGATCGGGGCCGCGAAGATCTCCAGTTTGTAGCCGTTGGTCTTCCCGTTCTCAGTGCGGAAAAAGACCGAATACGCGTTTTTCCGGCCGTACAGGTTGTACACCGTAAAGACCCAGTTGCCCTGCCACCGTTTTTCCTTCATGGTAGCGTTGTAGATATTCCACGAAAAATCGAGCCGGTGGTAGTCGGGCAGCCGCTCGTTGTTGCGCTCGCCGTAGTACGGATATACCGTCGTTTGCAGGGCACTGGACGTACTAACGCCCGACACAATGCTCGAAATAGACCCCTGTGTGGGATCGCCGACGTTCTGGAGCGAGACGTAGCCAGTGGGTGCCGAGTAGGGTCGGCCGCTGCTGTAGGCGAACGTGAAGCCGAAACTGTTGTGCTTGTCCACGTTGATCGTGACCGACGCGTTGACCGTATGCGGGCGGTCGTAGTTGGCGCGGTACCAGTTGCCCCCGTTGATGCGCTCCTGAATGCCCGCGCCCTGATTCACCTGGTTCAGCGTCCGGGCGTAAGTGTAATTGATCCAGCCCGTAATCTCGCCCTTCTTTTTGGCCAGCATCGTTTCGATACCGTACGCCCGGCTGCGGCCCTGCAACAACTGCGTTTCGGGGTAGGGCTGGAGCAGAAAATCGGCCCCCGGTTTATAGTCGATGGCGTTTTCCGTGGCCCGGTAGTACCCTTCTATCGACAGGTCGTAGATGTTGTCTTTCAGGTTGCGGAAGTACCCGGCGGAGATCAACTGGCTGATCTGCGGTTTGATATGGGCATCACTGGTTTTCCAGCGGGCGGTGGGTAACGGCGTGGTGGTATTGGTGATCACCTGCAAATACTGCCGCATCAGGTTATAACCAAATTTGAGCGACGAGTTGGGCGTGAGTTCGTAGCGGATGCCGAGCCGGGGTTCAAACCCGCCGTACGTTTTGGCTACCTGCCCGCTTTTGTACCGCGTGGAGTCAATCACCGAAAAATCATCGACGGGTTCACCCGTTGCGTATTGCCGCACGTTTCCTGGTCCCAGCGACAGAAACTGCGAATACCGCAACCCCGCCGAAACGGCTAATTTGGGGCCGAGACTAACCTCATCATCGGCGTAGGCCGATAGTTCGAGGGCGTTTTCGGTGGGCGTGGTCACGTAGTTGACGCTGGGACTGGTGCCGGGCAGCAGCGTACCCGGTTCGACGCGGTAGTGCGTGGCGTTCAGGCCCGCTTCGATCTTCTGGTTCGCGAGCTGGTAATTCAGGTTCGACTTTAGCTGCCGCTGCAACACACCCGACCGCAGCACCACTTTGTTGTTCGAGTTCAGTTCGGGCAGCAGCGTTTTCGGGATGTAGTAGGTGTAAATGGCGGTGGTTTGCAGGTTCAGCCGGGGTGAAATCACGTGCAGCCAGCGGACCATCGCGTTGGTCGTTTGCTGGTCGTACTGCGTCGAGGTGGCGTTGACGTTGGGCAGGCTGCCGAGCAGTTTCGTTTCGAAAAAGTCTTTGCTGAAATAGCCCATTGCCGTGACGGTGTTACGGTCGTTGACGCGCCAGAACGTTTTCAGCACCAGGTCGCCGAACCGGGCTTTGATGCCTTTGAGCCGGTCCGAGGCAATGGGCAGCAGGAAGTCGTTGAAGGCACCCCGCCCGGATACCATCAGGCCGAGCTTCCCCTTCACCACCGGAATATCTGCCGTCAGCCGCTCCGACACCAGACTGATACCACCCGTGAGCGTAGCTTTATCGAGACTCGGGTTGCGCAGCGAAATGTCCATCACCGACGCCGTTCGTCCGCCAAACCGGGCGGGCACGTTACCCTTGTAGAGGTCAATGCCGTTGACCGCATCGGCCGGAAAGACCGAGAAAAGCCCGAACATGTGCGTGGGGTTAAAAATCGGCGTGTCGTCCATCAGAATCAGCGTCTGATCGGTAGTGCCACCCCGGATGTTGACGCCATTGGCCGCTTCGCCCACGCTCGTCACGCCCGGCAGCATCTGCAAACCACGCAGCAAGTCGACTTCTCCGAGCGCGGAGGGTAGTTTTTTGAGCGTCGCGACGCTGATCTGACTCACGCCCAGAAGTGGTTCGCGCACGTTCCGGTCGTAGCCTTTGGTCGTCACCACCACCTCTTCCAACTGACTCGACAGGGTGGCCAGCGTGGCATTGACCGTCACCTGATACGCCTGCAAATTGACGATTTTCCGAAACGGCTTGTACCCCACCAACCGCACCACAATCAGGCGTTCGCCGGCCGGTACCTCCAGCGAATAACGGCCCTGCGCGTCGGTGTTGGTCCCCATCAGGTTTTTCTTGTAGTCGATAATCACGGCGGCCCGTACCAGCGGCTGATTCGTAGCCGAGTCGCGCACGGTGCCGCTAAGGGTAACGACCTGCGCCATAACCCACTGACCGATGAGCAGCAATCCAGAAATTAACCAGTAAAATCGGTTCATAATCACGTTAAGTTAAGGATCAATTCCAGCCGGGCGGTGCCTGGTCGGTGCGGGTACGGCCCGGCAGGCACAGAGCCGAGGGACGTGGTCCGCCGAATATTGGGTTAGCCCGCTCCTCCTCGGCTTTCGGCAAACGATGGGTCTCCGCCCGGAATAACCCGATAAACTGGCTTAGCTTCAGGTTTTGCCGGGTAAATTTATACGCGTATGTCGCGACCGAAGCGGCCGAAAAGTAGCCAACTACGTTCTCATCGGGGTTACTCAGGTTTCGGATGTTGCCCGCCAGCGGGGCCGGGGGCGTGTCCACCAATGTACCCGTGTTCTGAACCTGGTCGGCAAAGAGCTTATAATAACGGTACGCCCCCGCCGACAACGACAACTGCTCAATGGCCAGCAAACCCGGTTTAGCCTGATACGCCGGTATGGTCGCCACTATGTGCCCCAACTGCGTCCGACCGTTAGTGTAGGTGTCGACGAATACATCGACGCTGGTGCTGTAAAAAATATCCCAGCACTGGCTGCGGCAGGGGTAATCGTAATAAATATAACTGCGGATGGTCGTGTCCAGTACGCAGCCCAGCACCTCCAGCGGCCCGCTCCCGACCGGCCCCACATCCCGAACCACGTAGCGACCCTGCCGGCAACTGGCGCAGTAATCCTGTATTTCGTAGTCGCGCCACCGCCAGAGGTAAAAGTTGGCGGTGTTGGCCGGGTCCTGGTAGTCGACGTAAATATCGGTGGCGGGCACTGTTGTATCGCCCACGGCTACGGCCTGGCTATGTGGTAGATCATAGGCTTTGCCGATAGGCGGAACGGGCAGCATCGTTTCAATGGATGATTGATAGGAAACACCTTCCGCCGTGCGGAAACGCAGTTGATAGGCCGTACCCACCTGCCCCCGAAAGCCCACCGGCAGCATGTATGTGCCGGGCTGGGCTTCGGTCAATGGAGTCGCCACCCCGTTCACCAGCACCTCAACGGTGGCGTTGTGAAGGGGTGTACTCACGCTGGAATCGGCATTGGACCGCGCCCGGCTCAGGGTAATGGTTTGGGGAGTAGCCTGATCGGTAAGGATACCGGTCACGACCAGTAAATCCGCGCTCAGCTTCAGGTGCGGATCGTAATTGCTCACGCACCCGCCGAGCAGGGCTATCAGCAGGAAAGCAGGCGAAAATAGCGTTTTCATTCGTTTCGGTTCATTTGAGCATTATTTACCCGCTCCGCTGATGGTTGGATAATTGCCCGCGACGGCAGTTTTCTGCGCCACTACCGGGCTGGATACCACCGCGCCACCCGTTGCAAATGACCACCGCAGACTGCCCGTGGTCCGGTTGAGGGCGTAGAGCGAAAAATCGTTGCTGCCCACGTAAACGGTACCGCCTGTAACGACCGGCGTTGAATAAATATCATACTTTGTTTTGAATTGCCAGCGCAGGCTACCCGTAGCGGCATCCATGGTATAGAGTACATGGTCGCGGCTGGCCAGATAGACCACGCCGTTGGCCACGACCGCACCGGCGTAAATGGCCCCGCCCGTTTTGAACGACCAGCGCGGCCGGCCGGTTGCCACATCCAGCGCGTACAGATAGGTGTCGGCACTGCCCACGTACACGACCCCGTTCGCTACCACCGGGCTGGCATCAACCGGCCCGCCGGTGGCAAACACCCAGCGGGGCTTGCCCGTATTGGTGTTGAGGGCGTAAAGGGTGTTGTCTTCACTGCCCACGTACACCACCCCATCCGCCACCACCGGGCTGGACAACACGAACTGCTGCGTACGAAATTGCCAGCGCAACGCTCCGGTCGCGGCATCGAGGGCGTAGACGTTGTTGTCCTGTCCGCCGACGTACACCACCCCATCCGCTACGGCCGGGCTGCTGTAAATGCCGTACGTTTGGGAATAAACGCCGGATGACGTATCGAACACCCATAGCCGTCCGCCCGTGGTGGCATCCAACGCGTATAATTTACCGTCCTGACTACTGATGAACACCCGCCCGTCGGCCACGGTCGGACTGGAATAAATGGGTGCTCCGGTTCGGAAAACCCAGCGTCGGGTTCCGGTGGTTGCATCGATGGCATACAACAGGGCATCCCGGCTGCCAATATACACCATGCCGTAGGCCACCACCGGACTGGACTGAATGGATGTATCGGCCCGGAATGTCCAGAGCGATTTACCCGTGGTGGTATCCAGCGCGTACAGATTATTGTCGTAACTGCCCACGTACACGGCGGGCAACGTAACAACAGTTGCCGGGGGCGTGGTAACCGTCGTGGCGGGCGGTAAGGTGGCGGGAACGACAACGAGTTGGGACGGTGACTGACAGCCCGTCAGCAACCTTAACAGCCCCAACACCATCAGACCGGGCAGTGACGGCGCGGAAAAAACGGCCCTGCCGGATAGCCCGAACCGTTGCCGTTCACGTGGGGGTGATTTCCGGAAAGAGGTGATGCGCATCTTTTTTCTCTTCGACTGTTCCCGCCGTTCGCGCGGCTAATGAACCTAAGTTAAATCATCCGTTTCCTTACTGCCTGACTCCGTCCGAAAGCCATCAGTGCCAGCCCTCCGGCTGAATATTGGTGCGGGTGCGGCTCGGAATGCAGACGGCCGACGTTCGCGGTCCGTCGGTGGGTATATTGGGTTTACGAAGATTTTCGGCATAAAACAGCCCCCGGAAGGTACCCGACGTTACATTGAGCCGGTCGAGCCAGTAGCGGTTTACGGCCACTGATGCCGCCGAGAAGTACCCCACCACGTTTTCGTTGGCATTGCCCGTGTTGTGCACATTCCCCGACGTGGGGGCCGGGGGCGTATCGGCCAGCGTACCCGTATTCTGGGTCTGGTCGGCGAAGAGTTTATAGTAGCGGTAGGCCCCCGCCGACAACGATAACTGCTCAATCACCAGCAGGGCCGGGTCGCGTTGGTAGACCGGCACCTGCGCCACCAGCCGCCCCGTCTGGAGTTGGCCGTTGCCGTACACATCCGCGAACGTGTTGACCTGTTTGCTGTAGAAGATGTCGTAACATTCGTCGCGGCAGGGATAATCGAAAAAGTTGTATATGCCTAATTTCGGGTCGGGTACGCAGCCGATTACCTTGATTGGACCAGCCGCCGGAAGGTTCGGGTCAGTATCTTCGATCACATAGCGGCCCTGCTGACAGGAAGCACAATACGCCTGCCGTTCGTAAAGCCGCGTCCGCCAGAAATAAAAGTTGCGGGCACCGGCCGGGTCCTGAAAATCCACGTACACATCGCTGCTGGGCGTGGGCAGCCCGTCGGCAAACTGAGCCGGTCCGTTGGGGTTATACACGTCATAGGCCCGCTGAATGGGCGGCACGGCCAGCATGGTTTCCACGGATGACTCGTAGGCGGTACTGTTGGGTAGCTGAAACCGAAGCTGGTAACTGTCGCCTACCTTGCCCCGAAACGCAGCCGGCAGTTCGTACCGGCCCGCGTCGGTTTCGGCCATGTTGATGACGGTACCATTCACGACTACCTGCACGGCCGCGCCCCGAATCGGCGTGTTGGACAGGCTATCGGTCGTCGTGCGGGAACGGCTCAGGGTAACGCCCTGCGGACCGGGCAGGTCGGTAATGATGCCG
>JBBQLG010000113.1:0-21617 GCA_038327655.1 Cytophagales bacterium | reverse complement strand
TGACACATTGTGAACTGTTCGAATCCATCAAAAACCTATTAGAAGCAACCAACAACTTCTTCACCCGCTATAACCGAATGCCCGAAAAAGTGCTGTCAATTATTGGAGCGACCCGACAAGTCTTTTTTGAATGTACTTAGTAGTCAAAGCAACCAATCTGCTATTTATAAGCAAGGATTGGCTATTAGAGACGCTGTAAAACACGTACGAAATAAGACGGGGGCTGACAAAGTAATTTTAATGGGCCACAGTATGGGAGGATTAGCGGCTCGTGACTATTTGCAGAATTCCGACAAATGGCAGTCTGACGGTCGGCATCATGTAGCTAAATTGATTACAGTCGGAACCCCACATGGAGGTAGCGATTTGACAGGTCCAAATCTTTTGTCTCTTGCTTTTTCAGGCAACGATGAGTTTTCCGAAGCAACACGTGACTTACGTATTAGCTACTATACTGGCAATCAAGGAGCCTACTTGTACAGTGGTTATGAAGATAAAAATCGAATCAGGGGGCTTTTGCTTAATTTCTATAACGTCGATGTTAATTGCAATGGAAGAACGGGTGATTATGTAGATGGCTTAAATCGTAAATCTACAATACCAGGTGATTTAGCATACGCTGGAGTTATTGGTTTAGGCATCAACACTACACCTTATTTTATTGACGGAGATGGTGTTGTTGAAGGCAAACGAGCGGATTTGAAGAACTATTACCAAGTTGACCAAGATAACTTCTACGCATACAAATTAACTAACGACATTTCAGGCGGCATTCATAGGGATTTACCTGAAAAGTATAATTATCAAAACCTACAGGCGTTGGATGAACCGGGCACCAGTTATTTAGCCTACGAAATTAAACCCGGCAATTCCTATTATGGCTTCTTTTCACCGCAGGCGAATCCGTCTTCGAGAGATGTGGATCGTTATAAAGTGTACGCTAATGACAAAGGATATTTCAGGGTAGAAACGTCCAACCTACCCGCCTATCCTGTAACCGGTCAACTTATTGACGATAATGGGACAGTATACGGTAGTGGCTCCAGTAGTAATGGTTCAGCAATCAGTTTCTCGGCTACCGTTCCGCGTTCAGGTTATTATTACCTGTCACTTGAAGCAAATTCATTCGATAATACGGTCCAATCTTATGGATACAGGACAGATTTCCAAGCAGTGTTAGATAAACCGTTGCTCTCCGTAGTTGGCCCACAAACACTATGCGAGGGGCAGTCAGTAACATTGCAGGGGCCACTTGGCTACTCTCTGTATAATTGGTTTAAAGACGGCACACCTGTATATCTCAGCAACAGGAGTGATTATTTGGTCACGAGCAGCGGTAACTACGCGTTGGTTGTATCACGCAACGGGGCTGACAGTCCAAAATCTGACCTGGCCAGTCTGATCTTCAAACCCACTACTCCTGTCCCCACCGTTCCATCCACGACCACTACTTATTGCATCGGCGATGTGGCGCAGCCGCTCTCGGCAACGGGAATACAGCTTCAATGGTACACACAGGCAACTGGGGGCACAGCGGCAACCGCTGCCCCAACCCTCTCCACAGCCAGTGCCCGGACATTAACGTATTATGTGACCCAAACTAACCCGAACAGTTGCGAGAGTAGCCGACAACCGATAACAGTTACTGTAACGGCTCCACCGGTTGCGCCGGGTATTGCGGCCAATCAGTTTGTTTGTCAGTATGGTAAGCCGGTTCCCCTCACGGCTCAGGGGCAAAATCTGCTTTGGCGCGTCACCAGCCTGACTGCTACCAGCGAAACGGCTCCCATACCTGCCACGGATAAAGTGGATACGCTGCGGTACACCGTTACCCAACGGGTCGGTAGTTGTATAAGCCCGGCCGCATCCGTGACGGTTACGGTTCGCAAAGCCCCGGACCTGCCGAAAGTCGTGACGCCCGTAAATTTCTGTATTAATACAAAAGCCGATGCCCTAACCGCGACGGGCAACGCCATCAGATGGTACGCCCAGGCCGACCGCAGCGGTCAGTCGTCCACCGTTTTTGCACCGCCTACCGACAAAGCCGGGCCGTTCACCTACTACGCCACTCAAACCGACGCGAACGGTTGCGAGAGTCTGACCAATCCGATTACTGTTACCATCCGACCAAAACCAACGGCCACGCTGCCGAACGATCTAACGGTATATCGTTACGATAGTGTGGCGGTGGATATTAACCTAACCGGCTACGCGCCGTGGCGGGTCGTTCTTTGGAACGGTCGCGAGTTAACGGCTGCTCAGTCCCCCCTGAAAGTGTATATCAAGCCGACAGCAACTGCCAGTTACACCCTGCAAAGCGTATCGAATGAATGCGGATCGGGTGACGTTGGCCGGACGCTGCGCGTTACGGTGGCTGAGCCATTGGCCGTTTTGCCTCCTCAACGGGACGATCTGTGGTTGAGTGCTTACCCAATCCCAACGGAAGGCAGTCTGAAAGTAGACTGGGCGGCACCAACCGGAGAAGCCGCCACCCTTCAACTTATTTCGCTGAACGGGCAAATCATTTGGCAACGTCCGGTACGGGGCACAGGCGTTTTACAAACAGAATCACTCCAGCTACAAAACCAACCCGGTGGCCGGTATATGCTGCGGTTAGCTACCCCAACGGGTGTTTTGATCCGGCAGATTATGAAACAGTAAACTCACCAAAGAGGCAGGTAGATACGCCATATCTTGGAGATATGGCGTATCTACCTGCCTCTTTGGCACCTAAAACCTTACTTTTTCAGAGCCGCCAGCACCCGTTTGATCAGCTCGTTGGGGTTGCCGTTGTGCCACCGCCAGACAATAACAATGTCATTCGTAGGATCGACGTAGATGGTGTTGGAACCGGCACCGAGGGCGGCATAGCTGTTGGCGGGCGCATCGGGCCAGGCTTTACGTTCGGTGTTGAGCCACCACAGGTAACCGTAGTCCGGGCCGACGCTGCCGCGCGTGGTGGCCTGTTTCACCCAGCTTTCCGACACGATCTGTTTGTTTTGCCAGCGACCGTTGCGCAGAAACAGATAACCGAACCGGGCTTCGTCACGCGCACTGATGCGCAAACCCCCACCCCAGCGCGTACCGCCACTGACCGACGGCAATTGTTTACCGGCCACCTCAGCCACCGCCACCGGATAGGGAATGTACTGCCAGGTAGTCGATGCGCCGATGGGGTTAAAAATTTCGTCGCGTACCACGTCGGGCATGGGTTTCTTCCAGAGCCGCAACAGCGAGAGGGCAAAGCGGTTGATGCGTACGTCGTTGTACTCCCAATACGTGCCGGGCGCATTTAAGGGACGGGGTTTGCGTTCGCCCTGCCCGAAGGCTTCTTTGCCGACGAAATCGCTGTTTTTACCCCACACATTCCCCTCCCATTCGCTGGTTTGCTGGGCGTGGAACTGCCACGTCACCCGGCGGTTTTGCTCCGAGTCGTAACCGCCGTCGTGGATGTACTTGGTCACCGGGTCATGAATGTCTTTAATCAGGCCCCGGTCCAGCGAGATACCCAACACGGTCGAGAGAACGCTTTTGGCAACGCTGTAGGTCGGGTCAATGGCTTCGGTATCACCCCATTCGGCCACGATGTAGCCGTGCCGCACGACGAGGCCGTTGGTCTTGGCCCGGCTGGTGGGCATCGGACCCAGGAGTTTGCCGAAAATGGTTTCCTGCGTCGAGAAATTAGGCGTCATCTGGGTGGTTTGCTGCGTTTTGGCAAATGCCACCGCCGAATCCAGCAGCGCGGCATCCATCCCGGCCTGCGCCGGTTGACGGTGTGCCCAGGCGTTACCCTTCGCGGGAAAATACGGGGCATCAGACAGTGCTGTCGTAGCTGACCGGTGACAGTTGGTCAGGCCGAAGACTAAGAGGAACGGGAGGAGTTTACGGGACATGGTGAGAGGGCGCTGTATTAAATTGGTAAGCTATTAGATAATAGGCTATTGTCATTCGGTTGATTTATCATCGTTTAATTTGTCATGACACGACAGCGGCCGACCGTCGGCCACCCGGCCTGACGAAGGAAGGATCTTAGAAGCCTGGTTGCTAAGATCCTTCGTGCCTCAGGATGACAAATTAAACGATGACAAACTACCCCGCCTGACAAACCAACCGGATGACAAAGCAACCGATGACAAATTATTTGATGGCAAAATCAGGCATGTTACGAGCACCGACTTTTGTAGGCACCTACCCGTTTATTTCCGATAATCCAGAGCCGGTTTCCGGGTGCCGAGCAGGGCTTCGTATTTAAAGTCGGCACCCCGCGCCGTAAGCCAGTCTTTGTGGGCAGTTTCCACCAATTTAGGATCACTGAACAGGTCGATAGCCGTCAAGGCCAGCGTTTTGGCCGCGACCATCATCCCTTTCTGCCCAACGCTGGTACCACTGCACGCCACGGCCTGCCAGCTATGAGCCGCCGTACCCGGCACCCAAGTAGCCGTACTTAACCCAACGGTTGGTACCGCCCAGCTAACATCACCCACATCCGTCGAGCCGCTGCTGAGCACGTCGTTCTCGGTGTTGGCGAAGGGAGCGATGGTGGCCGCTTCGGCCGGTTTTTTCACCTTATCCGGTGCCACGCCAAACGTACCGTCTAACGTTTCCGCGAATTTCAGTTCGTCGGGGGTGTAGGTGACGCCCCCTACCGTGGTCAGATTTTTGTGCATCAGCCGCGCCAGCGACTCCACTGGCAGGAGGTTAAAAACGCCCCCGATCACTTCCAGCTCTACTTTCGTTTCGGTCCCCATCGCAGCCCCTTCGGCGGCTTTGATAATGCGCTTCCAGACGTCCTGCACAATGTCGCGGTTTTTGTTGCGGGCGTAGTAATAGACCTCGGCAAAGTCCGGTACCACGTTCGGCGCGTCGCCCCCGCGGGTGATGATGTAGTGAATCCGGGTGTCGGACGGGATGTGTTCGCGCATCATGTTCACCATATTGTCCATCGCTTCTACGCCATCGAGGGCCGACCGGCCACGTTCGGGCGAGGCCGCTGCGTGGGCCGAAATGCCCCGGAAACGGAATTTACCCGTGATGTTGGCCATCGACGTACCGGCATCGGCTCCGTTTTTATCGCCGGGATGCCAGTGCAGTACCACGTCCGTATCCGTAAACAACCCTTCGCGCACCATGTACACTTTGCCCGAACCGCCTTCTTCGGCGGGGCAGCCGTACAGTTTAATGGTACCGGCATGCTTGGTTTGCTGCATCCAGTTTTTGACCGCTATCGCCGACGCCATCGACCCCGTTCCGAAGAGGTTGTGTCCGCAGCCGTGTCCCGCTTTTTGTCCGGCGATGGCGTTGCGCTGGGGCGTGTCCATCTGGGCCAGACCAGGCAGGGCATCGTATTCGGCCAGAATGCCGATTACGGGTTTGCCACTGCCGTAGGTCGCCACGAAAGCCGTTGGAATACCCGCCACGCCCGCCTGCACGGCAAAGCCTTCTTTTTTCAGTTCATCCTGCAGCAAGGCCGAACTTTTGGTTTCCTGATAGCCTACCTCGGCAAACTCCCAGATCTGCCGCGAGAGACCGGCGTAATGCGCAGCCTGCTTGTCGATGCCGGCCAGTACCGCCTGTTGCTGGGCGGGCGAAAATGGCTGGCCGTGGGTTGTTTGAGCGATTACCAGTGCGGCAATCAGCGTTTGGAGCGTTTTTTTCATGATTCAGGTTAGAAAACGATTGTTGATTAACGGTTAAACATACGCATTTGTCCGTAATCGGCGACGAAGCGGGTCATCGAAACAAGCCGGAGCCGACCAGACTATTTTGCCCGGCACTGGTCTGGCTAAACCATAGTCTCAGTCTGTTTTCTTACTTTTACGAACCACTTAATCTATTCTATGCGCGTTTCATTTCTCTCTCTCCTTTCGGCAATTGTCGGCACGGCCCTGCTCGCCGGCAGTTGCAGCACGGCTACCAAAAACAACCAGGCCGAGCAAACGACTACCGGAACAACGACCACGGCCAGTACGCCAACCACGACCGATCAGCCAGCCACCCCGCCAGCCGGGTCTGAGGGCAGTTCGTCCGGCCCGGTTTCAGCCATCAAACCCGCCGGGGCCACCACGGTACTGAGCCGTCCGCAGGTGCCCATTCTGTGCTACCACCAAATCCGCGACTGGCGGGGCAGCGACTCCAAAGGGGCCAAAGACTATATTATCCCGGTAGCTACTTTCAAGCAGCAGATGCAGATGCTGGCCGACAGCGGTTACCACACCATCCTGCCCGATCAGCTATATGCTTATTTGAATACCGGCGCGGCCCTGCCCAAAAAACCCATCATGCTCACCTTCGACGATACTGACCTCGACCAGTATACGGTAGCCGCACCGGAGATCGAAAAACACGGCTACAAGGGTGTTTTCTTTATCATGACGGTGAGCATCGGCCGGCACGGCAAGCAGCCGTACATGGACAAAACCCAGATCAAAAGCCTTTCGGACCGGGGACACGCCATTGCGTCGCACACCTGGGATCACCATAATGTGAAGAAATACGCCGGGCAGGACTGGGTGACGCAGATTGAAGAGCCGACCAAAGAACTGGAAGAAATTACGGGCAAACCGATCAAGTATTTCGCTTACCCGTTTGGGTTATGGAACCCGCAGGCCATCCCGGAGTTGAAAAAACGGGGCATGATTGCGGCTTTCCAGCTCGCCGACAAGCGCGACCAACAGGACCCGCTCTTTACCATCCGCAGGATCATCGCCAGCGGTTACTGGAGTGCCAAAACGCTGTCCAGCAGCATCCGGGCCAGTTTTAACAAGCCGATTTAAAAAATAGCCATTAAGTTGCGCCGGGTTAATTGACTCCACTCAGTTAACCCGGCGTTTTTTTATTGCATCGCAACCGGTACCAATGACTGTTTGATGTCGCGGATACGGTCGTTGAAATTCAGGCTGGCGAAAGCGAGGTTCGGCACCCGAATCGTTTCCAGCAACTCCTGTACCGGCGCGTGGTGCGGAATGCGTTTGCCGGTCGCTACGCTGATGTATTTGGAAGTCACCCACAGCACGTTCTTGAGTTGAACGCCGGTATCGTCGGTCATGTAAAATTCCGTGACGATGGTATCCTCCCCGGCAAAGATGATGCGCGACCGGATGCGTACCCATTCGCTTACCAGTGCGGGCCGGACGTAGGCAATCTGGTGCTGGTATACGACCCAACTGCTTTTGAGTTCGCTGAACAACTGCCCCGGATCGAAGCCGTAGAGTTTGGCCACCTGATCTTCGCGGGCGTTAAAATAATAGTCAAAATACTTGGCGTTGTTGAGGTGCTGCAGCGGATCGCAATCCTGAAAACGAACGATTACCCGCGATTCGGTCTCGGTTGGGTATGGTTTATCCGGTATACGTTTGAACATGGTCGCGGTAAATTTTCTGCAAAAAACGGATAAAATTTGCGGTACTCCCGCGCATCGGCGTAATCACAGCCCCGATATTCGCGTTGTACAAGAAAATCGTCCTTAACTCTTATTCCCGTTTGGTATGCGTACTGCCCGTTTTATTCTGACACTGGTTATCGTCGTTAGTGCGTTAACCGCCTTTGCCCCAAAAGATAACCCCAGCGCCATTGTCGGTACCTGGCTGAACGGCACCAAAAAAGGCCACGTACAGATTTACGAAAAAGACGGCCGCTACTACGGCAAGCTGGTCTGGCTGCAAATTCCCAACGACCCAAACACCGGCAAACCAAAAGTAGACGGTAAAAACAAAGACGAATCGCGCCGGACACGCCCGCTGATGAACCTGCCGCTGATGTACAACCTGCAGTACCGCAATAGTAATGTCTGGGATGACGGCAAGATTTACGACCCCGAATCCGGCAATGAGTACAACGTGAAAATGACCCTGAAAGACCCCAATACGCTCGACGTTCGGGGCTACATGGGCATCTCGCTCCTCGGTAAAACCCAAATCTGGACCCGGCTTAAGTAAAATGAACACCCTCATCATCGGGGCGGGTCCGGCAGGGCTGGCGGTGGCCGGGCGACTGGCACACGCCGGTCGTTCATTTACACTGCTCGAAGCGACCGGGGTGGTGGGCAGTGCGTGGCGACAGCATTACGACCGGCTGCACCTGCACACGGTAAAAGACTACTCGGCCCTGCCCCATTTTCCTTATCCCGATGAGTATCCCGTGTACGTGTCCAAAAATCAGTTCGTTCGCTATCTGGAGCAGTACACGGCCCACTTCGGCATCCGGCCCATTTTTAATCAGACCGTTACGGGCATCCACCGCAGCACCGATGGCTGGACGGTTACCACCGAAACCGGGTCGTTTTCGTCCCCGCAGGTAGTGGTGTCAACGGGCTATAACCGGGTTCCCAACGTACCAACGCTGCCGGGAGAAACGCATTTTGCGGGCGAAATCCTGCACAGCCGGGCTTACCGGACGGGTGCTCTTTTTGCCGGTAAGCGCGTACTGATTGTAGGCATGGGCAATACCGGGGCCGAACTCGCGCTTGACCTGTACGAGCAAGGTGCCCAACCGTTCATCTCCGTGCGTAGTCCGCTCCACATCGTTCAGCGCGACACACTGGGCCGTCCGACCCAGCCCACCGCCATTTTTCTGAATAAATTTCCGAACTGGTTTTATGATTTTCTGGCCGGTTTATCCCAGCGGCTCACCGTGGGCGACCTGTCGGCTTATGGCATTCAAACCCCACCCTACCCACCGTCGTATGGCATCCGGACGTACGGCAAAATACCGGTCATCAACGTCGGTACGCTGGAGCAGATCAAAGCCGGGACCATTACGGTAGTGCCGGGCATTGCGCAACTGAACGCTGATTCTGTGACGTTTACGGATGGACGTACGCTGCCGTTCGAGGTGATTATCAACGCTACCGGCTACCGGCCGGGCCTGAATGCCCTGCTGGGCAACGAGCTATCAGCACTGGTTTTGAACGAAAAAGGCTACCCGAAAAGCCTTTGGTTCGATACGCCCGCATTGGCCGGGCTGTATTTTTTGGGCTTTAAAACACCGCTGACAGGCATTCTGAATAACATCAATCAGGATTCAGGGCAAATTTCGGCCCGGCTTCTCACAAACAATTCAGTCCCGGTATAGTTCTATTGGGGTAACCACGACGGTTACAGCATCATTCAACGTCAAACCAAACACTGCCATGAACGAAACAACCGCCAGCGGAATGTGGGATGAATTAAAGGGTAAAATCAAGAAAGCGTACGCCGATCTGACGGACGATGATCTGAACCACACTGAAGGAGAAGCCGATGAGATGTACGGTAAAATCGAACAAAAAACCGGCCATACCAAAGATCAGGTAAACAAGGCTATTGCCGACATGTAGTTCGTGCAGTAACCGTTTTCGAATGCAAAAAGCCGACCCCTGCTGGGGTCGGCTTTTTGCATATAAGGGCTTCTGTTAAAATTTCGGAAATCACCGGCCGCTTACATACAATGGCTTGACTTACAACCGGCTTCTGCGTACCTATACTCCCGATTGTAACCTGTTTACAACTCGCTACTCGCTATAACCATGTTTACACGCCTGCACCAGTGGCTGTTGCTGACAGCAGCCCTCGCCCTGCCCGGTGCCAGTACGCTGGCCCAAACCGCATTACCGCCCGGCGTTACCAAAATAACGTCCGTCGAGGGCATCACCGAGTATCAGCTCAAAAACGGGCTGAAGGTGCTGCTCTTTCCCGACCCGTCCAAGCCGACCGTAACGGTAAACATTACCTACCTCGTTGGGTCGCGGCACGAAGGGCTGGGCGAAACCGGCATGGCCCACCTGCTGGAACACATGGTGTTTAAAGGCTCACCGAAGCACAAAAACATCATGCAGGAACTGACCGAACACGGCACCTGGCCCAACGGCACCACCTGGTACGACCGTACGAATTACTTTGAGACGTTTTCGGCGACCGACGAGAACCTGAAATGGGCGCTCGACCTCGAAGCCGACCGGATGGTGAACTCGTTTATCGCCAAAAAAGACCTCGAAACCGAGTTTACCGTGGTCCGCAACGAGTTTGAAATCGGCGAGAACTCCCCCCAATCGGTGCTGATGGAGCGCGTGTTATCGTCGGCCTACCTCTGGCACAACTACGGCAAATCGACCATCGGCTCCAAAGAAGACATCGAACGGGTACCGATTGAAAACTTACAGGCCTTCTACAAAAAAAATTATCAGCCCGACAACGCCGTTCTGCTGGTCGCCGGTAAGTTCGATGAGGGCAAAACACTCGCGCTGGTCAGTGAGACGTTCGGCCCCATTCCCCGCCCGACGCGGCAGTTACAGGCCACCTACTCCATTGAACCGACGCAGGACGGCGAACGCCAGACGGTGCTCCGGCGCGTGGGCGACACGCAGGGCGTAGCCGTGGCGTACCACACCCCCGCCGGGTCGCACCCCGACTACGCCGTGATCGACGTGCTGATGGACGTGCTGACCAACGAACCGGGCGGGCGGATCTACAAGGCCCTGATCGAGAACAAAAAAGCGGCTTCGCAGTGGGGCTGGACGCCCGCGCTGCACGACGCCGGTTTTGCCTTTTTCTACGCCGAACTCCGCAAGGAACAATCCCTCGACTCGGCCCGGACGGTGATGCTGGCCACCCTCGACGAGGTGAGCCGCAAAGCCCCCACCGCCGAAGAAGTGGACCGGGCCAAAACCAAGATCCTGAAAGACATCGACCTGCTGTTTAAAAATACCGACCGCGTGGGGTTGCAGATGAGCGAATGGATTGCCACCGGCGACTGGCGGCTGGTGTTTCTCTACCGCGATGCCGTCCGCAAGGTACAGCCCGCCGACGTAGCCCGCGTGGCCTCGGCGTATTTCAAGCCCTCCAACCGCACCGTCGGCGTATTTATCCCCGACCAGAAGCCGGAACGGGCCGAAATTCCCGAAACGCCGGACGTGATGGCGTTGGTAAAAGATTACAAAGGCGAACAGGCCGTGGCCGCCGGGGAAGCCTTCGACGTATCGCCCGCCAACATCGACAGCCGCACCAAACACGGAGCCGAACCCAACGGTCTGAAATACGCGCTGCTCCCCAAAAGCACCCGTGGCAACTCCGTTAACGTGCAGATGCAGCTCCGTTACGGCGACGTAGCGACGCTAATGAATAAGAGTACCGCTGCCGGTTTTACGGCGTCGATGCTGGAACGCGGCTCGAAAACCCGGTCGTATCAACAAATCAAAGACGCCTTAGACAAGCTCAACGCCCGCGTGAATGTGTACGGCGGTGGTCAGTCGGCAACGGTACGGATCGAAGCCGAAAAAGATAAGCTCCCGGCGGTGATGGCCATCGTGACGGATTACCTCAAAAACCCCACCTTCCCGCCCGCGGAATTCGACAAGCTGAAACAGGAACGGCTGGCCCAGATCGACGCCCAGAAGCAGGAACCGCAGGCCATCGCCTTCAACATGAGTCAGCGAATGATTGCCCCTTACCCCAAAGGCCACCCGTTTTACACGATGACGTTCGATGAAGAGATTGCCGCCATCAATGCCCTGACCCTGAACGTTGTGAAGCGGTTCTACGCCGATTTTTACGGGGCGCAGGATGCTACGGTGGCGGTGGTGGGTGCCTTTGATGAACCGGCTGTTCGCAAACTGCTGACGACCGACCTGGCTCCCTGGAAAGCCGCCAAATCGTACACCCGCATCCCGCAGCAGTTGTTTGCCGACGTGAAACCACAGACGCAGGCCGTGCAGACCAACGACAAAACCAGTGCCGTTTTTTCGGGCGGGATGCAGTTCGCCATGCGCGACGACGACCCCGATTACCCGGCCTTAGCCATGGCTAATTACATCCTGGGCGAAGGCATGCTGAACTCCCGGTTAGCCACCCGCATTCGGGTAAAAGACGGATTGAGCTACGGCGTTGGTTCTTACGTTTACGCCGACGACAACGACCGCGTGGCCAACTTTGGTTCGTATGCCATCTTCAATGCCGAAAACGCCGAGAAGTTTAAAAAGGCATTTAAAGAAGAAGTGGAGAAAATGTCGAACGAGGGCGTTACCGCCGATGAAGTGAAAGCCGCCAAATCGGCGATGCTACAGGAAAAACAGGTCGAACGGTCGCAGGACGGCATGTTGGCCAGCCGCCTGGCGCAGTACCTCACTAAAAAAGAGGGACGCACGTTTGCCTACGACGCCGACCTGATCAAGAAGATCGACGCCCTGACCCCGCAGCAGGTAAATATGGTGCTGAAAAAGTACCTCATTTACGACAAATTAGTCATGGTGCAGGCGGGTGATTTCGAGAAGGCAGCGAAGAAATTAGCCGATAAAACACCCGCCGACACGCAGGCGCCGGCCGCAGCGGGCAGCAGCAAAAAGAATTGATTGCCAGCAACCGGAATGCCTGACCGCGTTCCGGTTGTTTTTTTCGCTTAACAACTATATATTTAGTTCATCAACTATAAACAGCGTTATTCCGTGAAAACACCTCTTTTAACACTGCTTGTTTGTTTCACCGTCGTTTGCAGTCAGGCGCAGGTTCGGGTGCTGATCGAAACAGATTCCATCGACCGGAAAAAACTCAACCAACAGTATCCTTTAGCCGTTTCGCCCCGCGAACAGGCTACCACCCGCGACCTTACTTTTCAGAAACTGGCGGGCGACTACTGGCAGGACTTCAACCGATTTCTGAACCGGAAAGGCTTTCGCACCGATACGTCCGTCACGGTGCTGGCCGAGGGGTATTTCCGGCCCGACGGCCACGCCGATCTACTGCTGCTCAGCTACCCGATGCGCATTCGGCAGACCGGCGGCCAACCCCCAAAACCCATCCGACTGCCCCCGGACAAGGAAGAACAGTTGCGCCAGTTGCTGACCGACTACCTCACCACCCGGCCGCTGCCGGTCACGTCCGCGCTCATCATGGGGCCGTTCCGACTCATGATGTACATAAATCCGGGGGCGCCGACCACCCGAAAACGGGTACGCGGACCGGGCATAATCGACAACCTGCCAATGGCCATCGCCACTACCCGGCCCGACACGGTAAAACGAATCGTCTTCGGCGGCCTTCAGCTCGACCGGGTACCCGACGTGATTTACCGCTTCACCAACGTCGAAGAAATCAGTCTGAGCGGTAACTATCTGACCTACCTGCCCGCCCGCCTGACTCAATTGCCCCGGCTAAAGCGGCTCGACCTGGCTACAAACCGGCTCCGGGACGATAGTGTGTCCTTCACGCGCAACCGGCACCTGACGTCGATAACGCTTCAGAACAATGCCTTTACCACCATACCGCGCTCCATTCGCCGGAACCGTCGGCTACAGAGTTTGTGGCTGGGCAACAATGACCTGACCGCCCTCAATGGCCGGGCTTTCAGCCGCCTGCGCCGACTCACCGACCTGAACCTGTACAACGCCCGGCTCACCGCACTGCCCAGCCAGCTTGCCAAACTACGGCGGCTCACCGTGCTGGACCTGTATTACAACCAGTTTACGACCCTGCCAACGGCAATCGGGCGGCTGCACCACCTCGAGCAATTAGCCGTGGCCCACAACAAACTGACCGAACGCCCGGCCTCGCTGAGTGGGCTGCGGAACCTCACGACGCTGTTTGCGCACCACAACCAACTGAGTCAGTTGCCCGAAACATTGCCCAAACTGCCCCATCTGAAAGTGCTCGATATTGGCTACAACGGGTTCAGTGTGGTGCCCGACGTGCTGCCGTTGGTGGCGTCGCTGGAAGAGCTGGATCTGAGCAACAATGACCTTCAGGAACTGCCCGCTTCGCTGACGCGGTTGACGCACCTGAAAAAACTGTACCTGCGCCAGAACCCGTTCCTGCGCAGTCAGGACCTGACCCCTGCTTCCGCGCAACTCATCGACAGACTCGAAGCGAACCGAACCGAGGTTTTCCATTAAACAACACGGGGTGGTTGTGCGCGGCAACGTCTTTTTTTACGGACACAGCCCCCCGGTTATGCCTGTTTGCCGGATTAATTACGGCCAAACTGGATAGAAAACTGGCGGTCGGCGGTTATGGGACAAAGCAACACCCGATTCGATGCAGTCAACCGCTACTCCTGTTTACGCCAAACTCAACCCTGTAACGCTGTGGTCGGCCCTGTTAGCCGTCTATATTATTTGGGGGTCGACGTATTTGTTCGCGCACTTCATGACCGAGCGGATGCCGCCTTTGTACATGGCGTCGCTGCGGTTTCTGACGGCGGGGTCGCTGCTGTACGGCTACGCCCGCCTGACGGGAACGCCCGCCCCCACCCGGCGCGACTGGAGATCGACGGGGCTGGTGGGGCTGCTGCTGCTGGGCATTGCCAATGGCTGCATCACCGTTAGTCTGACGTACCTGCCGTCGGGTATGGTCGCCCTGATTGCGGCTATGGTACCCGTTTTTGTGCTCACCCTCAACTGGGTTTCGTTCGCTAAGGTTCGCCCGACCAATCTGGCCCTGCTGGGCTTGCTGCTGGGCTTGGTTGGCGTTTATTTTCTGATTAAACCCGACAGCCTGCAACCCACCGGCGATCTGTCGCGCAGCCTGACCGGATTTGGCCTGATTATGATTGCGGATTTAGCCTGGGCGTTAGGTACGCTGTATTCCGGGCGGCTGAAACTGCCGGCTCAGAACATATCAACCGCCATGCAGATGCTTACGGGCGGGGCGGCCCTGCTGCTGGTCAGTCTGCTGATCGAACCCGTACAGTTACTGAGCATCACCCATGCCCCGCCCAAAGCACTTTACTCAATCCTGTATTTAATTTTATTCGGATCGCTGATCGGCTTTTCGTCCTACACGTGGCTGGCCCGGAATGCTCCTCCTCAGTTGGTTTCGACCTATGCGTATGTCAATCCGGTGGTGGCGGTCTTGCTGGGCGGTCTTTTCGCGGGCGAAGCCATCACGAGTCAATCCCTGATTGGCGCGGGCATCATTGTATCGGGCGTGGTACTGATTACATTAGGAAGGAAATAAATGAGCGAATAGGTGAATGGTGAATGAGCGAATGTCTGGAAACGTACGTTTCTTCACCAAACATTCGCTCATTCAGCCATTCACCTATTCGCTCATTGACTTATGCGCACCGTTGCTATCCTGCTGTTTAACGAGATTGAAGTCCTGGATTTTGCCGGACCGTTTGAAGTCTTTGGCGTAGCGGGTCGGAGGACCGGGGACGCCCCTTTTCAAGTTTTTACGGTTGCCGAACGGGGTCCGGTATACGCCCGCAACGGACTGACCATCTCCCCCACGTACCTCTTGAACGACCATCCGAAAGCCGACATTATTGTGGTACCGGGTGGGGGTGGCTACCACGCTGATGGTACGCCCTTCGGCTCCCGGCGTGAAATGGACAATCCGGCTGTTCTGAACTGGGTGAGCCGGACCGCCCAAACCGCCGAACTGGTGCTGTCCGTTTGTACGGGTTCGTTTATTCTGGGGCAGGCCGGTTTGCTGGAAAACCTGTCGGTCACCACCCATTTCATGGCCGCCGATGCCATGCAGTCGCTCAACCCAACCACCACCGTGTCGCCCGCCGAACGCTACATCGACACCGGAAAAATCATTACCTCGGCGGGCATTTCGGCCGGTATCGACATGTCGCTCTACGTGGTCGGACGACTCCTGGGCCGGGAGGTGGCCGACGAAACGGCACGGTACATGCAGTACGACTACTGGCAATGAATTACCACTTAAACAACGGGCGAAAGCGGCTGTGGCAGGGCCTCGAACAGGGCTTTGGCCCGGTCCATCCCCTTTTGAAACATCTGCTGCATGGCGGGTGGATTGAAAGTCAGCCCGCCCGGTCCACCTTCCGTCAGCTTTGCCTGTGGCCGAATGTCGATGATCGTCGCCACGGGTAAACCAGCCACCGGGTTGCTGACCTGCGCAAAAGCCTGATCGATCAGGACCGGCGAAACACCCTGCGCCCGCAGTTGTGCCTTCACCCGATCCAGGTATGTATTCGTTTGCCGATAGAGGTTCGCCAGCCGAAAATCATTGTCGCTCACATCTTCGGAAAACAGATCAATGGTCCGTTCGAGCATGGCCGTTGCTTTGGTGATGAGCTGGTTATCGGCCGGTGTCTGCGCCGGACTGTTCGTGATAGCAATAATGGTTTGGGCGCCGTTGTCGATAGCCGCCTGAAACGGAGTCGGCTCCCGGACACCCCCATCCACATACTGCCGAACGGGTACGGCACCGGGTCGCCACTCGATGGGCTGCATAAATACCGGCTGACAGGCCGACGCGAGCATGGCCCGGCGCAGGTCCGTAACCGTCTGAATGCGTTCCTGATCATAATCCGGTTTGGGTACACCCGGTTGTATCCCAAAATAAACCAGGCGTTCGGTTTGCAAACAGATCGCAGTCAGAAATACGGGCTTACCTGAAGCCACCAGCCGGGCAAAACGGGCATCGGTCAGGTTGGTTTCGATGAGCCGTTTCAGGGGTGTAGCATCATGCAGCGATACGTTGCCGATCAGGTTGGCAATGCCGCCCATAATCAGTACATCTTCCTGCCGGGTGGTGGTGTAGATTTTCTGGAGCAGGGCCAGTTCACCAATGGCCGCCAACGGCGCAATGAGCGAACCCGTGCTGGTGCCGCAATAAATATCGAACTGATCGACGGGCCGGACGTGCTGCTGAATGTACGACAAAGCACCCACGGCGAACGCGCCCTTTGAGCCGCCCCCGCTGATTACCAATGCTGTTTTTGCCATGATTGATCGATGGAGTTAAAGAGGCTGAATTTTCCGTTTGGCAGGATTATAACTCAATCCGAACTGAAACCAGGTCGCGGGTTGAATCAGGTCGCGGTGCAGTTTAAACGTGATCGCGATCAGGTCGGAACTGCCCAGCCCGATGCCTCCCCCTACCAATTGGCGACTGTCGCCGGGTCGGGTAGCCCACAGAAATTCCCCCAGCAGGTGCAGGTTGAACGAACTGGCCGTTAGTGCCGGTGGTCCCTGCACTAACTTAACCGTCAGGCGGGGACCGGCCAGTACGCCCACGCGCCCGCCCGGATAAAAGCCTCCCACCACCGCACCCAGCCGCAGATGACCCGGAATGAGCGTAACCTGGGGCACGGCCTGCACCGTAAGCAGGTACAACGGCGCACCCCCTGCGGGCTGGTTAAACCCCTGCCCGAGTTCGATGGGCAGCGAAAAATCTTTCGGGAATTCCTGCGCCCACCCCCACTCACTCAGGCAGACCAGAAGCAGGATCAGGGTAAAGTGGCGCATGACGTTTTGGCTAAAAGAGAACCCAAAATACGCGGCAATTTTCACAACAAACAAGCCAACAACTACCTGACCAACAACGTATTCCTACGCAATTTTCAGTCCGTCGGGGGTACGCTCACCGCCGTCCAGCCGCCATCCACCACCAGCGTTTGCCCCGTAATATGCCGCGACGCGGGCGACACCAAAAATAGGGCCGCACCGGCAATATCAGCCACCGTAGCCGGGCGGCCCATCGGCGTAATCCGCGACCAGGTGGGCACGTACATCGGGTCGTTCAGGGTACGTTCGGTCAGCGTGGCGCCGGGTGCTACGGCGTTGATGGTGATGCCGTACGGCGACAGGTCGATGACCAACGAGCGGGCCAGCATCTCCAGCCCGGCTTTGGTCATGCCGTAGGCGGCTAAACTGGCGTGGGCCTGATGCCCCGTTACGGATGACATCAGCAGGATGCTCCCGCCCGATTGCTGCGTGCGCATTTGCCGGGCAGCGGCCTGCGCCAGAAAAAAACTACCCTGCAAATTAACGGTCATTACGCGTTGCAGGGCCTCGGGCGGGTAGGCAAAAAAGTCGCCAAAGAGCGTAATGCCCGCGTTGGCAATGGCAATGGTCAGCGGGCCAAACGTGTTGACGGCCGTATCGACCATTTGCCGGATAAACGCCACGTTGGAGGCATCACCGGGGCAGGCTTCGCATCGTCCCCCGGCAGCCCGGATGGATTCGGCGGCTTTTTCGGCCAGTTGCGGGTCGAGGTCGTTGAGTAGTACAGCCGCGCCCTGCTGGCAGAGGGTCTGCGCAATGGCGAAACCGATGCCCTGCCCGGCACCGGTGATGAGAGCAGTTTGATGAGCGAACAAAGACATGCGCTGGTTACCGGCGTCAACTGATCCGGCGATTTAGTGAGCGGGGCCAATATCGTTATTTTGACCGTAGCCTCTCTCACCGAGGCCGTCCGATCTGCCCAATACCAGGCCGGTGATCTCACCCGTTTCGCGAACGCCTTTTCAGACTCTTGTACTCCGGCGGTTACCGTTAACTAAATTGTCTCGTCCGCGAATGATTTACCCGACGAACTTACCTCCCTTAAACCAGCCGAACCATGAAACTACTCACCACTCTCGTACTCCTGATGACCGTTGCGGCCAGCACGTTTGGGCAAATTGCCAACGACAATACCTTCGATGTCCAGATCAACGGCAAGCCCTACAAAACGCAGCCCCGGCGCATCCGGATCGGCAGATACTGGTGGGTAACGGCCAACACGGTCAAGCCCGATCAGTCGTTGCGGATCTGGCTCGGCAGTTTCGACCGGTCCGATAGTGTAGAGCCGGGCACCTACCTGATTGTAGACGCCGACCGGCCCGATACCAAAGAAAACATCCAGAAAGCGCAGGCACTGGGCACCTACAAAGGCATTGCCGCGATCAAATACGTGGAGGAAACCAAAGAACCCCGCATGGAATACCACGTCGGCAAGTCGCAGAACAACGGCGAGTCCATTACGGTGAAAATGGGCACAAATGGCTTTATGGAAGCTACCTTCAACGGAACCCTGGTGGGTTCTTACTGGAAAGAAAAAGCGACCGCTACCGTATTTGGCGGCATGGGTCGCCTGATGAGCAAGATGCAGGACAAGGCAATCACCAAAACAACAGGTTATGATTCCGACATTGACCCCGAAGGCAACGGCTACAATAAACAAGATCAGACGGATGCCATTACACTCTCGAATGGACAGTTTCGCTTGAAAATGAACTGAGGCTTCACCGGTGCATTACCCATCAGGGGCGCGTTTAATGTGAATCCCGCTTTACCTCGCTGCCCGAACCGCCCCGCAGGAAGTCAAAGTCAGCCCCTTCGTGCGCTTGTGTCACGTGGCGGATGTACAGGTTTACATAGCCCCGGGTGTAACCCAGGTCAACCGGTACGAAATGAGCGAGCCGCCCGGCCAGGTCTTCGTCGGAGACGTGCAGGTGCAGGCTCCGGTTTTTGACATCGAGGGTAATCAGGTCGCCGTTCTGCACGAAGGCGAGGTTTCCGCCCACGGCCGCTTCGGGCGAGACGTGCAGCACGACCGTACCGAAACCCGTGCCGCTCATCCGCCCGTCCGAAATGCGAACCATGTCCGATACGCCCTGCGCCAGAATTTTGGCCGGTAGCTGCATGTTGCCCACTTCCGGCATACCCGGATAACCCCGCGGCCCCACGTTTTTCAGCACCAGTACGCAGGTCGGGTCAACAGCTAAGTCGGGATCATCAATGCGGGCTTTGTAGTCGTCGATGTCCTCGAACACCACCGCCCGGCCCGTGTGCTGCAACAGGGCGGGCGTCGCGGCCGATGGTTTCAGCACGGCCCCGTTCGGGCAGAGGTTCCCCCGCAAGACGGCCACGCCCGATTCAGGTTTGAAGGGCTGATCGACGGTGGCAATCACGGCGGGGTCGTAGCATTGGGCGTCGGCACAATTCTCGCCCAGCGTCCGGCCGTTCACCGTCCGGGCGTCGTTGTGGAGGTACTGGCGCAGTTCCCGAATCACGGCGGGCAGACCACCGGCGTAAAACAGGTCTTCCACAAAATGCTCGCCCGACGGTTGCAGATTGGCCAGCAACGGAATTTTAGCCGAAAGCCGGTCGAAGTCATCGAGCGACAGCGACAGCCCGATCCGCCCGGCAATGGCCATCAGGTGCAGGATGAAATTGGTGGAGCCGCCGAGAGCCGCATTGACCATAATCGCATTCTCGAAAGCCTCACGGGTCAGAATTTGCGACAGCATTACCCCCTCACGCACCAGTTCGACCATGCGAACGCCCGTCAGGTGGGCCAGCACCTTCCGGCGCGAATCGGCGGCTGGAATCGTGGCGTTGTCGGGCAGTGACAGGCCCAGCGACTCGACCATCGCGGCCATCGTACTGGCGGTACCCATCACCGCGCAGTGACCGGGCGAGCGGGCCATGCTGGCTTCGGCGGCCACAAATTCGGCATCGGTCATCTCGCCTTTTTTGTACGCTTCGGCAAACCGCCACAGGTCCGATGTGCCAATCTTCCGGCCCTGAAACCGCCCGGCCAGCATTGGCCCGCCCGACACCACCATCGTGGGAATATCGACGCTGCACGCGCCCATCACCAGTGAGGGTGTTGTTTTGTCGCAGCCGCACATCAGAATCACCCCGTCGATGGAGTTGCCCCGGATGCTTTCTTCCACGTCCATGCTGGCTAAGTTGCGGAACAGCATCGCCGTGGGTTTGATCTGGCACTCGCCGAGCGACATCACCGGAAACTCGAGCGGAAAGCCACCGGCTTCCCACACACCCCGCTTGATGGCTTCGGCCAATTCGCGGAAATGAGCGTTGCAGGGCGTAAACTCCGACCAGGTGTTGCAGATACCGATAACGGGCTTTCCCTGAAACTCGTGGTGCGGAAAGCCCTGATTTTTCATCCAGGCGCGGTAAATAAAGCCATCTTTTCCGGTGCGGCCAAACCAATCCTGCGAACGAAGGGGCATTTGTGTTGGAAGTAGTGAACAGCCCAAAAAGTAGGGCCACCGGTGAATCTACCGGCCGGATTTACCCCAAACAATAATGCGCCGGACGAAGTAGAGCTACTTCGTCCGGCGCATTACTATAAAGAGTGAACAATGCTACACAGTCTCAATGGCTGACCGCTAAGTGGGCCGATTTACTGACGGTGCCTGTTTTCAACTGGACGATGTAATTACCCGCTGGCAGGTCCGCCACGCTGCCCGGCACATCATAGGAGCCAACTGGCTGCCCCGACGACTCGAACAGCGGCTGTACTTCCTGCCCGTTCATATTGAATACGCTGATGCGCACCGCACCGGGTTGGGTCAGGGTGTAGCGGCACCGTACCGCGCCGGTGGCCGGGTTGGGCGTTAGCCGGAGTTGGTCTTCTTTCTCCTCCATCAGCAGCAGCGGGGGCAGCACCGGCTCCGGCAGGGCATCGACCATCGACGACAGGCGGTTGCTGGTGTTGCAGGACTGGATGCGGGCCGTGAAATTAGCGCCGGGCTGCACCTCGAACCCATCGACCAACCGGATGCTCTCCCCCGCCGTAAACACAAAATCAGCTCCGGCATAGATGCGCAGGAATCCCTCTTCCAATGTGTTACCGGTGGGATCAATGACAACTCCAGCGGCATTGAAACGAGCGTAGGCATTACCACTACCCGGAATGGCTCCGGCGACGATATTACGCTCAGCCCCGATTACTTGCTGTGCATCGGGCTGATAATCGCGGGCCGGGAAGTAGTTACCGCTCAGCCGCAGCGGGTTTTCCGGGTAACAGCCAATGCCCCGCCCATTGATGCCAAACAGGTTGGCGGATATAGCATAGTTTGGATTGAGTGGCTCCTTTACCCGGCGGTCAGCATACGCACTGCGGAACTTGCCAAATGTTGGCCCGATGTTGATACAATTATTG
>JBBQLG010000112.1:0-21658 GCA_038327655.1 Cytophagales bacterium | reverse complement strand
GCGTAATAGGGAAGGAGTTAAAATCAACTGGTTGTTTGACACGCCACAAGCCAGGAAGAAGCTTAAACGGCATTACGTGAGGATCAATTCGGAGAATAGTACAACAATTGATTCTGCCAATTAAAGTTACAGACCACTAGTATTTAATCAGTATGGTTTTTTTAGTGAAGGTTATTTTAAAAAACCCCCAAATGGAAATTGTACGAGCAATCAGTCAAATTCTTGCAATCAGTTTAGGCGGTTTAGCTGCACTACTGAGCATTCTGATTTTCCTTCGGTTACAATGGCCTTCGCCGGTTTTGTGGATACTAAAGCTGCTTGCTTCCGCATTATCAACGGTTTTTGTCCTTATTGGGATATGGAGCGTCTTGGTGGGGCTGACAACGGGTTCTGTCTTTGTTAGTTTGATCGGCCTGTATGACGTGCTGATTTTTTCCATACATATCTTCGGCGTTACGCGTCCACCTGCTTCTTCCGGCAGTTTTGAACGTGCATTCGGTTTGAATTGGGAAAGCCACATACGTGCCGAACAAAAAAATCACTTTCTACCTCGACGAACCATCCTAAAATTGCCCGCTGTTCCGATTCCACGTCTGGAACAAAATATTTCATTCGCAACCATTCCCGGCAGCAACCGAAAACTTTTGTGTGATATATGGCAACCAAATGAAAGGGTTACTCCTTCCGGGTTGGCTTTTATCTACATGCACGGTAGTGCGTGGTCTTTGCTCGATAAAGATGTCGGTACCCGTCCGTTTTTTAATCAACTGGCTGCCTGGGGTCACGTGATTATGGACGTGGCTTATCGCCTTGCTCCTGAAACGGACATGATGGGCATGGTACACGACGTAAAGAGGGCCATTGTCTGGATGAAAGAAAATACACGCACCTACGGCATTAATTCTGATGCAATTGTTGTTGGCGGTGGTTCTGCGGGAGGTCATCTTGCCCTGTTGACAGCCTATACGGCCAATAACCCGCAGTTTACGCCAGAAGAACTCGTGGGGAAGGACAGCAGCGTGTGTGGAGTTGTTTCGCTGTATGGCCCAACCGATTTAAAGGCAATGTACTACCATACCAACCAGCACCTTACCACCCGCTCACCTCCTGGCCCGGCAAAAAAAGCGTTGCCTGTTCAATTCCCCAAATGGCTGATTAAACGAATGGGGAGAGCCTATTACCGCTTCAATTTCGATAAAGACTTTGCAAATGCCGGCGTTTTTGCGTCTCTTTTGGGTGGGCATCCCGATGAGTGTCCCGAACAGTACGCGTTGTTCTCACCTGTCACGCATGTAGACGCGAACTGTCCTGCCACACTCCTGATACAGGGCGAACACGATGTAATGGCCCCCGTAAATGCCACTCGTATGTTGCACACCCGTTTAGTGGAGAAAAGAGTACTAACGGTCATGCATATTTTACCACAAACAGACTATGCATTTGACCTGATAGTACCCAACATATCGCCATCAGCCCATACCGCAATCTATGATGTAGAACGATTCCTGGCGTTGCATATTAAAAATGTTAGGAAGCCCGAGATGACATTACCGGCGGTGCTGCTTTGACCATGACAACCCGATCGACCCGAAACCTGTTGCCCGGCCTGCTGGCCTTTCTTGGACTCGGCGCCCTGGGTGGCGGGGGCGTATTGATCGTTTCGCCGAGTGGCAAACTGATGGGTATGCCGCTGTCGCTCCTTCAACATTCCCCCTTCCGTAGCTTTCTCATTCCCGGTATCACCCTGTTTTTGTTGCTTGGCGTCGCTCCCTGCCTGACTGCATACGCCCTGCTGAAAAGACCGGTAAGTCCGCTGGCCGAACAACTTAATTTTTTCGGCGATATGCACTGGTCGTGGACATTTTGCCTGTACTGCGCCTTCACGCTTATTTTCTGGCTGCAAATCGAAATGATGTTCCTGCAGGCGGTGGGTTGGCTGCATTGTTTCTACATACTTTTTGCGGTCGTACTGATTTTTTGCGCGCTGCTGCCCCCGGTGCGGTATTTGTATAAAAGGTAGCCATTACCTGACGAAAGTCAGGTCGTTTATGGGTCAATGTCATTGGCTGACAGCCAGCAGGCCGGTTCCTTTGTGCCACCAACCAACGCGAACAAGCTTATGAAAACCATCATTGTTCCGACCGATTTAAGTCCCGCTACGGATGCGGCCCTGTCCGTAGCCGTCGACATTGCCCGCGCATCCGGGGCCACGATCCTGCTCCTGCACGAAGTGATTTACCCCATGCCGATGCCCAGCTATGGCTACACCATGGCCATGGGGGGTGGTGCCAGCAGTACCATTACCGAATACCACGACATTGAGCAGGAGGCCGAAACCCTATTAAAGCGTTTTGCCGACCATGCCGACTACCGGGGCGTTACCATCGTTCCCACGATGATTACCAGCGGGCAGAATCTGGTCGAGACCGTGACGGAGCGGCCCGCCGACCTGATTGTGATGGCCTCCCGGGGCGCATCGGGGTTAAACGAGTTTCTGTTCGGGTCGAACGCCGAAGAAATCGTCCGGAATGCACACTGTCCGGTACTGGTGGTTAAACATCCTGTGGCCCGGTTCAAACCCGAAAATATCGTTTGCGCGGTGGATATAGACGATCGCCTGAAAGCCGCCTGGCACTACCCGTTTCCGATGGGTGAGCGGGGGTTACACCAGTTTTTATACATACTGACTCCCTCCGATAACCGCGACCCTGAGGGGATACGAAGCTGGGTTGATGACCTGGCTCGGATCAAAGGCATTGGCGAGCATTACGTTATCGTACGCTCGGCCTTAAATGCCCCGGATGGTATCATTGCCTACGCCAACGAGGTACACACCGATCTGATTGTTCTCTTCACGCACGGCCACAAGGGGCTACGGCATCTGCTGTCGGGGAGTGTGGCCGAAGATGTCCTGAATCACGCCACAATGCCGGTTTTGATTATGCGGGCCTGACGATGTCAATTAATGCCACACACTGACCTGGTTAAGTGAACGAACGGGAGACTAATGCTCCCGTTCATTCACTTAACCAGGTTTACTATCAACGTTTGATTCATGGCCAACCGGCCTGACACCCGGTAGGTTCAAGGCCATGCCTTACATCGTCACGTTCACGGCATTTTCATTCTTTTCATAGAAATCGGTGAGCGCCCGTAAAATGGCTGCGGGTTTCTCTTCGGCAATGAAGTGACCCGCGCCTTCGATAATGTCAACGGCGAAGTTTGACGCAATCTCTGCCGTAATGGCACCCATCATTGGCCCCAGCGAGAACGCACCGCCGAGTGCCAGCACCGGCATGCTGAGCTTTCCGTCGCGTTTCAGTACTTTTTCATTCTCAACACCATCCTCAGCAACGGCCGCATAGGTTCTTAATCCGGCCTTCAGCGCACCCGGAGCCTGCGCTTCGCGAACGTAAAATGCCCGTTCTTCTGCGCCGATGGCCTCTTTAACGACCGTATTTCCGTCGAATATCCAGTCAAAATAAATCGACTCCCGTCCTGCCAGTAACTGTGCGGCCAGATCGACCTCGTTGTGAAAACCAAAATGCCAGGCGCGGCCGGAGGCAATGAAATTGGCGAACATCGGCGTACCGGGAATGACACCGTCCAGTAACGTCAGCGTTGCCGTTTCGGAGGCAAACGATCTGGCGTAGGCATAAGCCACCATCATGCCGATGTCATGACCCACCACGTGCGCGATTTCGGCACCGGCATCCAGCGCAACGGCGTGGATATCGGCGGCCATCGTCCGTTTATCGTAACCGACTTCCGGCTTGCTTGACCCGGCGGCACCCCGGTAATCGGGCACAATGACCCGAAACCGGCTGGAGAGTTCGTGCGCGATATGCCGCCACTCGTAACCGCTTTGCGGATACCCGTGGATGAGGACGACAGCGGGTCCGTTTCCACGAACCCGGTAGCCAATTTCTACCCCGTCATGCGTGACTGTCCTGACGTCAAAGTCAGCGAAGCCTAATCGCAGGACAGCTTCCCTGTTTTTACCGTTTACTGCGGAATCAATTTTTGTATGTTCCATAACGCTTACTTTTTATTTTTGATTGAAATTTTCAGGTGAAATTGTACACAGGTGTTTCAGTCCGGCATGAGGCCCAAAGCGGCCCGGCCACTGCCGTCGGCAGCCATCGGAACCGATTCATGTTCGTGAATGATCTTCCAGGCCCCGTTCTGTTTTCTGAAAGCCAGCGTTTTCCGAAACCACCAGGCAAACGTGGTATCGCCCATTGTTCCGCTGATTCGGCTCAGGCTACGGCTTACGGCCAGATCACCGGAGACTTCCACGTTGAGGTCTTTTGTTTCGTAGTCGATTGGCCCGGTAAAATTCGCAAACGCCTGGATCGTGGCGGCCCGGGCGGCCTCATCATTGGCGTAGAAAAGGGCCCCGGTTAAACCAAATTGAATGTAATCGTCTGTTTGGGTGCCAAGCGATTCGGACGTGCTCTTATGCCGCAACGCCTGCGCCCGTTCTTCGATAAGCACTCGGACCAAGGCTTCATCTTCCGACAACTCACCGGCAACGGGTTTCTGAAAAAACCGCGCGGGAGAACCATGGTGGTCACGAAGCGTGGGCGGCTGGTTACCGTTAGCATCCTTAAAACCATACTCATGGGCTGCTTCAGCACCAATCACCACTTGCCCCGATTTGGAAAGCACGTTCGGGTCCTGATAAAGGGCAGCAACCACCCGGCCCGTAAACTGCGGTGTCTCAAACGATTCCATTATCTGGTGACCTCCTTCCAGTTGCGAAATGAGCATTTCGGCCATCTCTGTCCGGGTCGGTCCGGGCCAAACCGAGAGCACGGTCACCCCGTAAGGTTTGAAATCCTGGGCCATGTCCGAGGTCATTTTATCGAGGCCCGCCTTAGTCGCGCCGTATGCCGGGTCGAGGTGGTAGGACACGGCACCATAGTAGGAAATATTTACGATCAGTGCCTGCCTGGATTTCAGGAGCAGGGGTGCCGCAAAATAGCTGGCGGTATAGGCCGACCGAAGCCCGACCGTAATTTGATCGGCCAACGCTAATCCTTTCGTCCAGAAAGGAGGTGGGCTTATGATATCGGGTGGGAAAGAGGTGACGTTATTGACGAGTATATCGATATGCCCCTCCCGTGTCCTGACCTCCTCAAATAAAGCTTTCACCTGTTCGTCGTCGGCATGGTCACACACAATTGCCACCCCGTGGCCACCTGCTGCCGTAATCGCTGCGGCCGTTTCGTTGATCGTGCCCGGAAGCTTACTATGGCCTTTTTCTGTTGTCCGGCCGGTGACATAGACCGTGGCTCCCAACGCACCAAGCTCAAGCGCAATGCCGCGACCGATACCACGGCTGGCACCTGTAACCAGCGCGATAGTTCCCTCTAACGTTTTCATAAATCGCTGTTCTTTAGCGTGTTTTAAAATGATTGATTCAATACCACTGACTATACCTGGTGAATTCAGCAAACTATAAATTGGTCAGCCTATCCAAACCGGTACCTGTACCGATACGAAAAATGGTCTTGCTCACAGACATTTTATAGTTAGTTCTCAAAGGTATTACCCAAATGATATACCTTTACAACTTGTATACTAATGTATACCAGTCTATATGATAGCACAGGACCTGATACCGCGCACCCCAACCGAAGATTTGAAGTATTTACAGGATACCCTGTATGTGATCAATGGCAAATGGAAACTGCTGATATTGTGCTCGTTGTGTCATGGTAATCGGCGCTTTCGGGACATTCAGCGGAGTATTCCCAAAATCACTACCCGGATGTTATCGAAGGAATTGCGAGAACTTGAGATGAATAAACTCATTCGACGGGATGTACATGCTGATATTCCTGTTCGGATTGAATACAGCACAACGGACTACTGTAAATTATTGGCCCCGGTGATCCAGGACATGATAAATTGGGGTCGGGAGCATCATCATGTGATCAAAGAAATATGAATACATGATGACTAAGGAATAGTTGTCTGGTATGTTATATCAGAACGGACGAAAAGTCGGCTATCGGGGAAACCGGGCCGACTTTTCGGCAATTGTCCGGTCGCCGTGACAGAGTGGTATGACGTGACCGGCCTGGTCAATCCCGGCTACATTGTACACACCCCGGCCGACGAGCAACAGGCCTAGGGCCACCGTAACAACAGGCATGAATCGGGTGAACCGTCGGCGGAGTGACACGGGAAACAGGCTGGGCAAAAACCGGACGGCGAGCAGGGCGGGGATCGTTCCCAGTCCAAACAACGCCATTTAGGCCGCGCCCGTCAGCGAATCCCCCGTCGTAACGGCACCGGCCAGAGCCACGTACACAAACCCGCAGGGCAATAGCCCATTCAGGAAACCCAGCCCGGCAAAGGCCCGCAGGGTGGGACTTTGCAGAAACCGGGTCATGGGCTGCGCCACCCAGCGCGTGGCCCGGCCCATGGTCAAGCCCGGTAGTACGCCCCGATTTAGTACCGTCCAGATCAGCAGAAACAGCCCGGCCGCAATCGACACAGGCCGCTGCAACCCGGCCAGCAATAACCCCTGCCCCAGGGTACCCATCAGCAGCCCCAGCCCCGCGTAGGCCGTTAGTCGCCCGGCATGATACAGCCCCAGGGCCAGCCCGCGTTGGGGGCCGGGCAGTCGACCAATAGGCAACGCCATGGCCAGCGGACCGCACATACCCACGCAGTGCAGACTACCGATCAGGCCCGTTGTCAGGGCGGCTATCCACCAAAGCGTTTGCAGATTCATCGGTATTACAAATTTAGATCCTGTTCGGTATAATAATCACGCTGCCCGTCGGACCAGGTGAACTGTACCCGCCAGTAGCCCCGCGCCAGTTTAGCCGTCGATACCACCTGCCGGGCCAAATGGGTATCCGAAATGCGCACATTAAAATCCTGCTCACGGTCCGAGGGACGGTAGAAACGAAGTTCCCCCGGCGGAGTGTCGCGGGCAGGGCAACCGCCAGTTGCTGGGTGTCGGGCTGGTAAGTCATGGAAAGCGGTTTTTTCTGGCTGGCATTGGTCAGCCGGTTAATCTGTTGCTGGTACGCAATCTCGGACTGGTAATAGTCGTCGCGGACCAGATCGATGCGCTGCCGGCACATCTGATAAATCATCGCGCCGATAAACCCGGCGAAGACGATAAAAACGAGTACGATTGATTTTCCCCAATTCATTGTAATGAGTGATTGAGTGGATGTTCGAATGAGTGAATGGTTGGTTGAGTAAACAGGTGGATTGTCGCCATTCACTCATTCGTTAAATCACTCATTCACTCATTGTTCCGGTCCTAAAGAGGTGGTTTCGACCTGTTCGACGATGGTGTTGCCTACCAGTACGTCGATCCCGAGCGGGGTGCTGGTAGCGTGGATGGCGGCTTCGGGCAGGTCGATAAAAAAGATACCTTCGGCCAGTTCTCCCCCCGGCACCGTCACCAGCGGCTGCACGAAACGCAGCCGGGCATCGGGGCGACTCAAGCGAAACCGCACGGCAATGGGCCGGTAGGTTTTATTGACCACCTCAAGCTGGTACAGGTTCGATACGTGTCCGCCCGCTTCGCGCTGAAACAACTGCCCCGGTGTGCGCAGTACCGTCACGTCCAGCACCGGGCGGCTGACGAGTAGAAAGCCCATCACACCCAACAAAACGACGAGTGCTCCGCTGTAGGCCAGTATCCGGGCGGTGATCCGGAATGGTTTCCCCTGTTCGATGTCCTGCTCCGAGTCAATGCGAATCAGGCCCAGGGGCCGGTCGATTTTGGTCATCACCTCGTCGCAGGCATCCACGCAGAGGGTGCAGTTGATGCACTCCAACTGCGTCCCGTTCCGAATGTCGATACCGGTCGGGCACACCTGAACGCACAGGTGGCAGTCGATGCAATCGCCCGCGGGTGGTGTGACTAAAACGGGGGCAGCACTGGTTTTGTGCAGCTTGCCGCGTGGTTCACTCCGGATGTAGTCATAGGCTACGATCAACGAGTTTTTATCGAGCAAAACGCCCTGTAATCGTCCGTAGGGGCAAATTGTGGTGCAGACAATCTCGCGGAGTCGGGCAAACACGAGGTAAAAAACACCCGTGAACACGCCCATCGCGGCCAGCCCGGTCAGGTGCTGCGCCGGGTTGTCGGTGATGAGCGTCAGCCACTGGTCACGGCCGATGATGTAGGCCAGAAACGTGTTGCTGATGGCGAACGAAACCAGCAGAAAAGCACCGTGCTTCGCGGTTTTCTTCACCATTTTTTCGGTCGTCCACGGTCCCGCGTCGAGCCGCTGCCGGGCGTGAAAATCACCCTCGATCCAGACTTCGATTTTGCGGAAAACCATTTCCATAAAAATCGTCTGCGGACAGGCCCAGCCGCAAAACACCCGCCCGTACACCACCGTAAACAGGGCAATGAACACGATAAAGGCGATCAACCCGAAGGCGACTAAGTAAAAATCCTGCGGCCAGAACGGTACGCCAAAGAAGATGAACCGGCGTTCGAGCACGTTGAACAGAAACATCGGATGCCCGTCGACCCACACAAACGGCCCGACGAACAGACCGACCAGCAGCACTACTGCCATCCCCGTGCGCCAGCGGACAAAGCGGCCCGTGATGCTGCGTGGGTACAGCCACCGCCGACCACCCGATGCATCGGCCGTGGGTAATACATCGCGAAAATGATCCGGGGTGGCGTTCGTGTTCATAAGTTGACGATTAACGCATGGCTACCGGAACGCCGGCCGCAGTTTCTTTATCACCCTGCGGTGCTTTCGCCCCGGCCGGGTTGGAGCCTTGCAGCGACATCACGTAACTGGCCAGTTGCTGCAACTGAAGCGGATTAAGTTGCTTTTTCCAGGAAATCATCCCCTTCTCCGGTACCCCTTCGGTCAGCGTGTGGAAAATACGGTTGACGGTGCCGCCATGCAGCCAGAACGCGTCGGTCAGGTTCGGGCCAACTTTCCCTTCGGCGTTAGCCCCGTGGCAAACGACGCAGTTCTGCACGAAAAGCACCTTACCCGCTCCGATACCCTTGGCGTCGACCAGTCGGGTTACCGTGTTTTCGTTGATGCCCCCGGCCACTTTGGCGATGTAAGCCTCGCGTTGCTGATCGCCCAGGGCCATCTCCTGTTTGTATTCAGTGCCCATAATGTCGCCCGAGCCAACGATGTGGTAGCTGATCATGTAGAGCACGGCAATGGCGATGGTGCCGTAGAAAAGCCCCATAAACCAGGGCGGAGCCGGATTGTCGAGTTCGGCGATACCGTCATAAGAGTGGGCCATTACCAGGTCGTGTTCCTGACTCAGGGGCCGCGTACCCCACAGCCATTGCCCCAGACTACGGGTGTCAACGGGCGTGGGGGCGGCTACGGTCACCGGACCCAGCAGTTTTCGGAGGATCAACAGCAGATACAGCGACACTACGCCTACGACCACCATGCCAGCCAGCAGCACCAGGGCCAGCAGGAGCATCACCAGATCCTGCCCCGACAAGACCGCCCAGATGGATGGGGCGATGTCCAGCCCCCCGTTATCGACTAAAATGAATACGTTCATGGTAAAAAGAGGAATCAATCGGTGGAAGAATCATCGAGCGGCAGGTTGCCCATCTCGCGGATGTACGCCTTATCGACCAGTACCAGATACAGACCAACCAGGACGAAAAAGATCAGGAATGTCAGGAACGAACCAATCATGAAGATGTCCGCGCCGGGAATTTTTGAGATGAATTGCTTGAACATAAGGCGTTTGACGTTTAGTTACTGGCCGTTTGCATTTTCTTGATATCCGTGCCGAGTCGTTGCAGATAGGCAATCAGGGCGACGATTTCGCGGTCGGGTTTTACCCGGATACCGTCCTTTGCCAGCACGTTGCTGATCGTCAGTGCCTGTTTGCGCAGGTCATCGTTCGCGTAATGGATCGCCTGCTCATCGTAGGGAACGCCCACTTTTTTCAATGCTCTGAGCTTATCCGACGTGTTCGAGATGTCGAGTTGCTGAGCCAGCAGCCACGGATAGGGCGGCATGATGGACCCCGGCGACATGGACGTCGGCTCGCGCATGTGGTTGTAATGCCAGGCGTCGGGATATTTGCCGCCCACCCGGTGCAGGTCCGGCCCGATGCGCTTGCTGCCCCACAAAAACGGGTGGTCATACACGAACTCGCCCGCTTTGGAATACTCGCCGTAGCGTTCGGTTTCGCTGCGGAACGGGCGCACCATCTGGCTGTGGCACCCCACGCATCCCTCCCGGATGTAGAGGTCGCGGCCCTGCACTTCGAGCGCGGTGTAGGGCATCACGGCGGCAATGGTCGGCACGTTAGATGCCACCATAAACGTGGGCACCAGTTCAACCAGCGTACCAACCAGAATGACGATCAGGGAGGCAACCAGCAGCTGAATGGGTCGGCGTTCGATCCATTTATGCCAGTAGGTATCCGTGCCCACCGGCACGTAGGCTTTCGGTAAAGCGGGGGCTTCGGCGGCTTCATTGGCCACCAATTTACCGACGGCCATCGTTTTGAAGAGATTGTAGGCCATCAGAATCGCCCCCAGCAGGTAGAACGTGCCGCCCACCGCCCGCATCCGGTGCATGGGCAGCAGAGCAAGAGTTGTTCCGAGAAAGTTGGGGTATTTCAGCACGCCTTCGGGCGTAAACTCTTTCCACATCATGCCCTGCGTGAAGCCCGAAATGTACATCGGCACGGCGTAGAGCAGAATGCCCAGCGTACCGATCCAGAAGTGAACACTCATCAGCTTTTTGGAATACAGCGGAGTGCGGTAGATGCGCGGAATGAGCCAGTACAGGATGGAGAAGGCCATGAAGCCATTCCAGCCCAGCGCCCCAACGTGCACGTGCGCCACCACCCAGTCGGTAAAGTGGGCAATAGCATTCACGTTTCGGAGTGCCAGCATTGGTCCCTCGAAGGTCGCCATGCCGTAGGCCGTAATGGCCACAACCATGAATTTCAGGATGGTGTCTTCCCGCACTTTGTCCCAGGCACCGCGCAGGGTCAGCAGGCCGTTAATCATTCCGCCCCACGATGGCGCAATGAGCATAACCGAAAACACCACGCCCAGCGACTGCGCCCAGTCGGGCAGGGAGGTGTAGAGCAAATGGTGCGGCCCGGCCCAGATGTAGATAAAAATCAAGGCCCAGAAGTGCAGAATCGACAGTTTATAGGAGTACACCGGCCGGTTGGCCATTTTGGGCAGGTAGTAATACATCATCCCCAGAAAAGGCGTCGTCAGAATAAACGCGACCGCATTGTGGCCGTACCACCACTGCACCAGCGCATCCTGCACCCCGGCATAGACGTAATAACTCTTGAACAGGCTGACCGGCATTTCGTACGAATTGACGATGTGCAGCACGGCCACCGTCACGAACGTAGCGATGTAAAACCAGATGGCGACGTAGAGGTGCCGTTCCCGCCGTTTAATAATCGTGCCGAACATATTGATGCCAAACACGACCCAAATCAGCGTGATGGCAATGTCGATGGGCCATTCGAGTTCGGCGTATTCGTGCGACGTCGTCATGCCCAGCGGCAGGGTGATCGCAGCGGCAACGATGATGGCCTGCCAGCCCCAGAAGTGGATTTTGCTCAATACATCACTGAACATCCGGGCCTTACAGAGCCGTTGCAGGGAATAATAAACACCCATGAAAATCGCATTACCGACGAAGGCGAAAATAACCGCGTTGGTGTGCAGCGGGCGAATCCGGCCGAAGGTCGTGTACTGGTTGCCGAGGTTGGCCGACGGCGCGAACAACTGCGTAGCAATCAGTACCGCCCACCAGCATCCCGACAACGCCCCAGATGATGGTGGCAATGGCAAAATTACGGACGATCCGGTTGTCGTACGCGAAACGCTCTACGCCACTGGTATCGCCCGGTGGGTAGTCATTCTTGCTCCGATCAGACAGGATAGAAGCGGGTGGTTTTTGTGAAACGTTCATAGCAGTCAGTTAAACGGAGGTGTCCGTAGCGGTGGAGGTTGGTTCGGTATCGTCGGGTAAGATGCGGAGCGCGGGCGTGTATAAATCGTCGAGCTGACCGGTGCGCATCGACCACAAAAACGCCCCCAGAAACCCCAGGGCGATGAGCAAACTGATACCGATCATGAAAAAGACAATGTGCATACCCGTGAGCGACGTGATCGATCAAAGGTGCGGCTAAGCCAGCGGGCAGCGTATGATATTCGTCAGCCGAACACCTGATAAAACACAGGAAACAGGCGGCTAACCAAACTCAGCCAATCTACTGACGACTGTCAGGAGCGGGGTTGGCGGGCGGTCCTACTTTTGCGCCATATACTCACCTCTTTTCTGTACGCCATGATAAATACCCATAGCAACCTGCCTCCCGACGCTGAACCCTTACTGATTCAGACCTGCCGGACCCAGCATCAGGTCTGGGCCACCACCATTGCGGCCGACAAACAGGAGATCGACCAGTTGCTGACGATCCTGACCGATCTGCCCACGCCCCGGCACTACCGGAGTCTGCACCACAGTGCCGTTGACTATGCCGATACATTGAATCTGTTGAAAGGGGATTTTCAGCGGTTGCAGGGCTGTATGGTCTGCGACCGGGCCGCCTGCACCGCTCCGCAGCAACTACTCTGTGCCAGCCCGCGCCTTGGGTTATATACCACCCTGGCGGTTAATTCGCACCTGCTCGCGCTGACCGATGAGTTCGACCGAATCCGGGAAAGGTATTACCAGTTTTTGTCATTTATGGTAACCCTCAACATGATTTGATGCACTCACACTGGCCTGCGATAGGCTTTTCCTGCTTACCGGCTGTTTTGGCTAAAACAAAAGGCATTCTCACTAAATCTGCCACTGACTGATCAATGACCTTTGTCTCGTTAATCAACTGAAAAACGAGTTAGTATGAGAGCAGTTAGAATCCACGAATTTGGTGGACCGGAGGTGATGAATGTAGAAGACATTGAACGCCCCGTGCCAGCCGCCGACGAAATTCTGGTGAAGGTGTATGCCAGCGGTGTTAACCCGGTTGATTGGGTCGTTCGCAATGGCGGAAATGACGTTTTGAGATCTTTTTTGACGTTACCGATGACGTTAGGTTGGGATGCGGCAGGCATTGTAGAAGAGACAGGCAGTGAGGTAACAGCCTTTAAAAAAGGCGATGCCGTATATGGGATTCCCAATTTTCCCGGCAACGGCAGCTATGCCGAATATTGCGCTGCCAAAGCAAGTCAATTTGCGCTTAAACCCAAAAGCATCAGCTTCAACGAGGCTGCCGGTGTGCCGCTGGCAGGACTCACGGCCTGGACGGCAATCGTTGAACATGGAAAGCTACAGCCAGGACAACGCATTCTAATTCAGGGTGCATCCGGTGGCGTGGGAAGTTTGGCCGTGCAGTTCGCCAAAGCAAAAGGAGCGTATGTAATCGGAATGGCTTCCGCAAACAATCTTGAGTACCTGAAGCAACTCGGTGCAGATGAAGTAATTGATTATCGGAACCAGCCGTTTGACGAGTTGGTACACGACGTTGACATTGTGCTGGAAGCTTCGCCATCCCGCGATAACGAGGAGCGATTGAGATCGGTGGCCGTATTGAAGGAAGGAGGAATACTCGTAAGCGTCAATTTAGATTTCCCGTTTAATGATGAAGTGATTGCCGCACTGGCTAAGAAAAAGGCGAAAGGCGAACTCGTTGCCAACCAACCCAGACAGGATTGGTTAGCCGAAATAGCCCAGTTGATTGATGCCGGTAAAGTGAACGTTTTTATCAGTAAAGTGTATCCGTTGGAACAGGTCGCCGAAGCGCATCGGGAAAGCGAAACCTGGCATGTACGTGGTAAACTAATCCTGGAAGTAATAAAGGAAGGGTAAGCAGCATGAAGCATTTTAAAACGATCAGCGAATTTCACCAGTTCAGGGATTTGCCTAAACCACAACATCCGCTGATCAGCATTATCAACGTTGAACATGTCAAGCATTTGTCTGACGATGAACCGACGGGTCTGGCATTTGATTTTTTTGCCATTGCGCTAAAACGGGTTTCCAATCTGAGGGTAAAATATGGGCAACATGCATTTGACTTCAACGAAGGCATTATGTCTTTTTTGGCACCCAATCAGGTTATCAGTTTAGCTCCCGTAGATAAAGATGAAGCCATAAACCAATCAGGATGGGTGCTAAACATCCATCCTGATTTCCTGTGGAACACGCCATTAGCCAAAACCATCAGGCAATACGACTTCTGGAGTTATTCATTGCATGAAGCCCTATTCCTCTCGGCAAAAGAAGAAGCTATCATCAACACTGTGATTCAAAATATTCAGCAGGAATATGACGCTAACATTGACCGATTCAGCAAGCAGATCATTATCTCACAGCTTGAAACCTTGCTGAGTTATTCCGAACGGTTCTATAATCGTCAATTCATTACCCGGGAAAAAGCGAATCATCAGGTGCTGGATCGTTTAGAAGGGTTGCTCGATGCTTATTTTAATGATGACGTCTGGGATAAAGGAGGGTTGCCAACGGTCCAACATATTGCGGACCAGTTGAATCTTTCACCAAAGTACCTGAGTAATCTATTACGCGTGTTGACGGGGCAAAATACCCAGCAACATATTCATGAAAAGCTGATTGAAAAAGCCAAAGAAAAACTGTCCACTACGGACTTATCGGTTAGTGAAATTGCCTACGCTTTGGGCTTTGAGCATTTGCAATCGTTCAGTAAATTGTTCAAGACAAAAACGAACCAGTCGCCTTTAGCATTTAGAGCTTCGTTTAATTGACAAAAAATCGTCTCACCAAATCGCTATTTGGTGAGACGATTAGATAACTCTGAAAACGGCGTAGTCCCCGACTGCTTTATTTGCCTGAGTTTTTGAGACAAAACCAGGCTAAGCAACCACCATCACAACTTCGGTGGCCCTCCCAACTTCGGCGGGTTCCGCTGGCACGAGTCCGACCCGGTTCATCCCCGGCTGAATACGTACTACGATTGGGATGTGATGAAGTGAGTTTGAGATCACCTTCAAGAAACATCTTTATTAAATGTAGACGCAACCTACAGGGCTCTGGCTCCGTATCGACAATACTCCTAAACCTCTTGTCCTTATGAAACCATTCCTTGTTGCGCTGCTCTTCGTAAGCACCCTGCTGACGGGTTGCAAAAAAAGTTCGGATGCGGTAACCCCGGCCACTACCACGCCGACGTTCCTGCAAACGCTCCCCGGTACCTAGGCGATCACCTCGTTTACGCAGGGAACGGAAGATAAACTCAAAGTCCTGGGGACGATGAACATCAACTTTACCAGCGACTACAAAGCGACGGCCACGCAGGGTAAGGAAGCCACGGCTGGTTCCTGGGCGTGGGGTGGCAACAACTACTATGGTACCCCCGCCGACTCCAAAACGGTAACCCTAAGTTTCGGTATCAAAACGCCCTACGACCGCCTGAGCAAAATATGGACAATTGTTGATGTAACAAATGCGGTGATCAAATTAGACAACAGCAATCCCGCCGAGAACGAGCATCTGACACTAACCCGGCAATAAGTTTTCGCTGGTTCAAATCAACGGGCAAATCATGCCATTGGGTTTTATTCCTAATGACTACGACCTGTCTTTTTTGGTGCTTTATAGGTTCCGTCCCCGCATCCCCACCGTGGCGATAGCCAGCATCGTGGCGGTGCTGAGATACGTTTCAAGTTCGCATAGACAACTATCAGTCAGCCAGCAGGTCAATCAAACGCTGGTTTACGTAGTACGTAGTGCGGCCCGATTTGGCAGGCGCCAGTACTCCGCCTTCGGCCAGCCTTTTGAGGTAAATAGAGGCTGTTTGACGGGTGGCCAACCCGCGCCGTTCCAGAATCTCGATTTTCAGATACGGTAACGTAAACATGAGTTGCAGCAGGGCATGATCGTAGCGACTACCCAACAACTGACGAGTGGGTGCTTCAAGGTCGATCATCAATTGTAGCATCCGCCTGATTTTATTAGTTGTGAGTTGGGCCGTTTCGCTGATGCCAGTAAGGATAAATACAATCCAGTCAGTCCAGGCATTTTGTTCCGTCACGGATCGCAGAAGCCGGTAGTACTCCTGTTTATAGGAATTAATGTACCGGCTCAGGTACAAAACCGGCTGGGGAAGCAGATTTTGCTGCACCAGGAATAACGGAATCAGGATACGGCCTGTCCGCCCGTTCCCATCCAGAAACGGGTGAATGGCTTCGAATTGATGGTGGATCAATGCCAGTTTAATCAGCGGATCAGGGCCATCGGAGTCGTAAGCATTAATAAACTGTTCCAGCGCACCCAGTTTTTGCCGAACCACGTCTTCACAACAGGGGGGCGTATAAACGATGGTGCCACTGTTGGCGTTTTTTAGGGCTGTACCCGGCGTCGTACGGATACCCGCCTGGTTCTGCTTCAGGGTCTGGACGATGTCAACAAATGTGTTCGTTGTCAGCAGTTTATGCTGCCTGTTCATGCGATCCAGGCCGGTATAAAGTGCTTCGCGGTAATTGAGCACCTCTTTAGCCGTGGTAGAACGTCCGTCATCATCGGCAATAGCCCGGTAAAGTTCGTCCTGCGTCGTTACAATGTTTTCGATGGCCGAACTGTCGCGGCTTTCCTGTACGACCAGCGTGTTTATCAGAATGGCAGGGTCGGGCAACGACACGCACAAGCCATTCAATTCACCCAAATGCCGCGCGGCCAGCGTGAGGGCCCGCAGAATAACCGGGCTGTTCAGGTCAATCGCCGGTGGCAGATCGGGTAGGTCATTATACGGCTCAGTCGGGTTGTACGCCATTGTTCATGTTAAATTAAAGGCTGTTTTCTACCATCAGTCAGTCTAATAGGTTAAGCAGCCTAACATGACCAACCAGATGATGTACAATTATCAGCAAATTTTTAACATGAACAAGCGGGTGAGCTTGGGGAATCGACATAGTAGACGGCGGATGTCGAAAATCCCGTAAATGTTCGACATCCGCCTTTTCGGCTCCCGATCCTCCGCCCCCGCATCCCCACCGTGGCGATGGCCAGCATCGTGGCGGAACTGATCGGCATCAGGATGGCGGCTACTACCGGTGATAAATTTCCCGTCAGGGCGTAGGACAGGCCCACGAGGTTGTACAGCAGCGACACGCCGAAACTGACCTGAATCAGGCGCATCCCGAACCGGCTATAGCTCAGGAAATCGGGTAATTGGGACAGTGATGACGCTTCCAGAATGGCGTCGCTGGCGGGGGTAAACTGGATGGTGTCGTCGGTGATGGCCATGCCCACATCGGCCTGTTTCAGGGCACCGGCATCGTTCAGGCCGTCGCCGATCATGAGCACGCGATGACCCTGATTTTGCAACTCCCGCACCCGGTCGAGCTTCTGCTGCGGCTGACAGTTGAAGGACATGTTGTTCAGGGCGAACCATCGGGCGAGTTCGGGTTTGGCCGCATCGGTATCGCCCGACAGCAGGTAGAGCGTGTGGGTCGTTTTGAGGGTCTCGAGCATCGTGTCGAGTCCGGGCCGATACTGGTTCGGGAGGTGAAAACAGCCCCGGTACTGTTGCTCAATGGCTACGTAAACGGTGGCCCCGGCGGGTATAGCTGAGTCGGTAGTCTGTGCCGGGGCAGTTGTATCGTTTGGTCCCGGATTAACGAACTCCCCGGCCCCAACGCTAACCCTCCACCCGTCAACCAGTCCTTGTATACCCCGGCCCGGCACTTCGGTAAATCCGTCGACCGGGAGCGGCAAGGCATCGGCCAGATACGTCGTTAACAGTCGGCTGAGCGGATGCGCGGATTGCCGCACCAGCGCGGCTACCAATGCGCGTTCGTAGGGAATCAGCGGCTGGACAAACGACTCCTGCACGTCGGTCGGTGTGCCGGTTGTCAGCGTTCCCGTCTTATCAAAAACAACGATATCACAGTCGGCCAACTGCTCGATCACGTCGGCATTCTTGAGGTACAATTTTCGCTGGCTTAACCTCCGCAGCCCATTGCCCAGCGCGAATGGGTACGACAGCGACAGCGCACAGGGGCAGGCAATGATGAGTACGGCCGTGACCGCATTGATCGCACGGGACGGGTCGTGGGTGTACCAGTACAGCCCGACCAGCGTGGCCACCGTAATGATGGTCAGCGTGAAGTATTTGCCGACCGCATCGGCAAACGTGCGGATGCGGGAGGGGTGATCTTTCCGAAAGGCATCGTTGTTCCAAAGTTGGGTCAGGTAACTCTGCGAGACCTCCCGCACGATCTCCAGTTCGATGGTTTCGCCCATCTGCTTGCCGCCCGCGTAGAGCAACGCCCCCGGCAGTTTCGGTTCCGGGGCCGATTCGCCGGTCACAAAGCTGTAGTCGATCAGGGCCTGACCTTTGTAAAGCAGCCCATCGGCGGGAATCAGTTCGTGGTTGCGTAATCGGATACGGTCGCCTTTGCGGAGTTGGGCGACCGGAATCACCGTTTCACCACCGGGTTTCAGCAGCGTTACTGCCATCGGGAAATACGATTTATAATCCCGCTCGAACGACAGGAATTCGTGCGTCCGCTGCTGAAACCATTTGCCGCATAACAGGAAGAAAATAAGCCCCGTCAGCGAATCAAAATAGCCCGCTCCGCCCAGTGCCAGCACATCGTAGGTGCCCCGAAAAAAGGCCACCAGAATACCCAGCAGAATTGGTCCGTCGATGTTGATGATGCCTTTTCTCAGGCTCATCCAGACCGACCCGAAATAGCCCGACGCGGAGTAGAACACCACGGGGATAGCCAGAACCAGATTCAGCAGCCCGAAGAGATGCCGGAACGATGGATCGTCGAGGCCTAAGTATTCGGGAAAGCTGAACAGCATGATGTTGGCCGCACAAAACCCCGCCACGCCCAGCCGGTAGAGCAGGGGCCGATACGACGGTTCCTGTTGTTTTTTTACGGCATCATGCCCACTGATGAGTGGCTCGTAGCCAATAGAACCAAGCAGTTCGACCACCTGCCGGAGCGTTAATTTATCAGGCTGGTAGGTGATATGAACCTGCTTTTTCAGGAAGTCCACCCGCGACTGCTGAATGCCGGAATGAAGCCGGTAGAGGTGTTCGAGCAGCCACAAACACGAGCTGCAATGAATAGCGGGCACATAAAACGTCACTTTGGCCACGGAGTCGCTGCTGAATTCCAGCAACTGCCCCATGATCTCCGGGTGATCCAGAAAGTCGAGTCGGGCCGCGTTCGGTCGGGCCGGGCCACGCCAGGCCGCGCTGCGTTCAGTCGCACCAGACCCGGTCGGTGGTCCGTTTTCTGTGGTGGCGTTTATCCCCGGCCGACTACCGCCCTCACCCGGCTCAATCGTGTAGTATTGGCAAAGCTGATGCTGGTTCAGAATACTATAAACTGTTTTACAGCCTTCGCAGCAGAAGTGCTTTTCGGCAAACAGCACGTCGTTTCCGGCGCAGTCGTTGCCACAATGGTAGCAGGTAGTTTGGGTCGTTGGTATCACAACCGGTGGGGTTTATACGATGGCCAGTAGCGGAATATCCGTCAGGCGGGCCGTTTGCAGGGTTTCGCCACCGGTAAACAATTGGCGAAACCAGCTATGCGCCTGGGGCAGCATCATAATCAGGTCGGCTTTGTTGGTATGGGCAAAAGTCAGCAGCGCATCATGCACGTCGGCACCGGGCAAAATAGTCAGGGTGTGTGGTACAGTAATGAGTCGGCGGATGTGTTCGGCCCGGCTGTGAACGGCAATGTCAATGGGTTTATCGTAGATGCACAGCACGTCGATGGTGCAGTCGAACTGCCGGGCGAAGTGCTGGGCTACATCGAGGGTTACGGCGTCAGGCGGGGTGTCGAGGTCAATCGCCAGCACCACATTGGTGATCGCGGCATAGTGTACGGATGGCGGAATAAGCAGGAGTGGAATCCGCGTTTCGGCGATCATCTGGGTAGCCACGCTCCCCATCAACTGGGCACTTTGGGGGGCCGACCCCACGGTTGACATAATGAGCAGGTCAACGTTTTCGGTCCGTACTACGTCCCGGATAGCAGCAATCGAGTAGCCCTCCTGGGTCACACACCGGATGGAAACATCATCGCCGTACTGCTTGTGGAGTTGACCGGCCAGGTGGTTCAGTGCCCGCTGACTTACCTCCCGCATGGACCGGGCGCTGAACGGCGAAGCCCCCTTGTTCTCGGCCGGATTGGTCGGCAGGAAGTGAAAGGCATTGATGAGCAGCAAACCCGCCTGCTGGGCCTTGGCCAGTTGAAACCCAAAGTGGGCCGCCCGATTGGCATTGGGCGTGAGGTCGGTAGCAACAGCGATCGTTTTCATAAATAGCCGACAATGACCCGGTCGGACTGAGCGGGACGTTACCCCACAAAGTACGGCTAAGCGGTCCCCCGAAAACCTGATCTTAGTCAGCGTACGTACTGATTAAGATCAAATTCCGCCTGTAGATGCTTGATGGGTACTGGTACATACCTCGGCATTGTTTAGCGGTTTCAGCGTAAACAGTGTTTTCCAACAATGACCGGCCCTGATAAACGGCCACACGGGGCTGTAAATCCCCATGTTGTGGCGGAACCCTCCGTCCTTATAAAACCTGATTGTCGGTGCATGATACACCTGCGGCACTTCTGTGCTCTATTCCGGCTGGCTTCACGCCCAGGCGGATGACCGGGTAGAGCAGCAGGCTATTAAAAATACGGCAAATGACGTATAGGGGAGCGAGCGATGGACATGATCTTTGTTCCGGTTCACCTCGAACCAATTCCATGAGGCCACCCTCTTTTTACGGCGTTCCGCTTCTTATCCAAACTAAGCAATAATCCTGACCAACCAGACCTAAACCATCAATGACAATCTCTTCATTTTTTCGTGTTCTACTATTGACAGTGTTAAGCCTGCCCGCATGGGCGCAGAGCGACCGGCCCCAGGAACTGGCTAACGGCCAGCGTGTCGAAGTGATGGATGGCGTTCGTTGGGTGAAGGGAACGGTCCGGCAAAAACTTCAGTACCGCCCCGATGCGTTCGACTACGAAGTACTGACCGACGAGGGTAACGGCCTGCCGCAGAGCCTCCGCCGGACGGCCCCCGATGGAGACCACATTCGACCGATTCAGGAGGCAAGCCGGGGGCAAGCGGTACCGTTGCCGGCTTCGCTGGGTGGGGTGGTACCGCCCCCCTGCACGGCCAAACTGCTGCTGAACCCGAAAACGAAAGGCCGCCCGGCCTCAGATGCCCTGTTTCGGGATGTAATCAAGGAAATGTATGATGAAAACGACGATCCCTACAAAGGGGTGGTGGCGATGACAGTGACTAACTCGGCTGTTGGGGCACCCTACCGCTGGGCACCGGGTGCCGATTTGCAGGTGCTGGGGTTGCAGGCCAAACTGGTGTATCCCGTCCAGATTATGTACACTACCTGCGCCACCACCGATGCAAGCTGGACCCTGCGCCGGACGACTACCCCCACCACGTTCTCGTGCTACATCGACGAGCAAACTAACGACTGGACCTGTGCCATCCGCAAATCGGGCGGCTCCAGCACGCAGCTTATACTAAATTAAACTGGTGATGACGTATCGACAATGTAAGGATAAGCAGCTAACTGACACACTTTTTGCGGCTGTTCAAAGTACGTCTCCAGCACCGCTTCCACACAATCCTGAGCCGCTTCTAACGTCTCAAAC
>JBBQLG010000111.1:0-21959 GCA_038327655.1 Cytophagales bacterium | reverse complement strand
AAAACATCGAAACAAAGTGGGAAACGACGACCCACAACTGGAAGACGGTACTCAACGAGTTGAGTGTTATCTTTGAAGAGCGCATCAAAGCCCACCGCTTCGACTAATCCGCGGGCCTGACACAGTTCAGAAAGCACTCCCTATACGACCGGATTAATCAGTAGGTATTAATAACTCCACAGCGTTCACGTTGGTTGTTGGCAGACTGTGCTTCGTCCTAATCCCTTGTCTACACACGGGCTTACTCTCCGGTCTCCACATTGAATACAGATTTGAATCCGATGTTTGTCTAATGCAGTGCTATTCACTCCTGCCAAAGACTGCGAACCGATCAGCCCAAACAAGCCTGTCAATCCGCCACTCTCTTTTCGTCCATAGATATCTTTGGCTGGCAGGATGCTGCCTATTTCTGTTCGGGAGCCAATCATACGTGTGTGCTCAGGACAGCCTGACCCACCGGACGCTTGATTTTTACCTCGGACAGGGGCTGGCAAATAGCCCGCTCGTCGCCGAAAATATCAACTCATTGTCCCTGAACCGCTTAGATAGTTTACTGAACGTGGCCGCCAACAAGCCCTACGTACAGGCCATCGGGCAGGTACTCTACGCACCCGCCGGCAAAAACTACGGCTATGACCAGAGCACCACCAACGGCGGGCAATATACCGCCCTGATTCAGGCCAACCGAAACCTGCTCTACCACCGGAATCTTCGAATTCAGAACAGCCTTAACGCAGCCCTGCGCGATTCGATCCGCAACACGCTGCGCATTAGCCGCAACGACCTCGCCAAAGGCATCACCGACCAGTACATCACGGCCTATCAGAATTACCGGCAGATGGCCATTTACGGGCAGTTGGTTAGCACGCTTTCCCGGCAGAGCGAAGCCCTCAAAGCGTTACTGCGGTCGGCGTTGTTTATGCAGTCGGACTACCTCGCCTTCCGGGTTGATTTGCAGCAGAGCGAAATCAATTACGAAGGGGCTAAAGTCCAGTTTCTGGCAGATTTGCTGCTTCTCAATACGATCTGCAACCTGCCCGACACTAACCGGATACAACTCGAAAACCCTGGCCTGACGGCCCGCTCCATCTTTACACTGGACAATAACCCCTACCTGTTGCGCTACCAGTTTGATAGTTTGGTCGTGGAGCGCAATCGCCGGGTGATCGACATTTTTTACCGGCCCTCACTTAACGCCGTGGTCAACGCGGGTACCGATGCAGTTAGTCCTCTGCTTATTGGTCGTCGGTTTGGCTTCAGTCTGGGCCTGAATTTTACGATGCCGATTTACAACGGCGGGCAACGCAGACTACAGTACCAGAAACTGAACGTCTCGCAACTCAACATCCAGAATTACCGCAACCAGTACGTCAACCGCTACAACCTGCGGGTCAGGGCCATAACCGAGCAACTGCGCGTAAACCAGAACCTGCTGACCCGCATCGACAGGCAAAACATGGATGTCGAAAACCTGCTGACCATTAGTCAGGCCCGGCTCTACCGGGGCGACATGTCGGCAATTGACTATTTGCTCATTGTGCAGCGATTTCTCAATATCAAACTGAATCTGAATCAGTTGACGGTACAGCGGCAACGCTTTATCAGCGACTTTAACTACCGGAATTTCTGATTCTATCCCACCATGACCCGATACAGACTTCTTTTTCTGCTCACCCTGCCCGTACTCTTCAGTCGCTGCAGTTCGTCGTCATCGACCGATGGCGGAACGGCTGCGGCTGACACGGTGCGGCCAAGAACTCCCGTATCCATTACCCAAATTGCGACTGATACCTTTCGGCTCGAACGGACCTTTCGGGGCGTGACGTACTACCTCGCCAGTGGCGACATTAAATCGCCGATTGCGGGGTACGTCACGCATGTCTATGTAAGAATTGGCGATCAGGTGCGGAAAGGACAGCCGCTGTTCGGGCTGGAAACCAAAGAAGCCTTCGCGCTGGGGGGCAAGAATTACCTCAACGACCCGACGCTCAAAAACATCGGCAAAATCACCATCCACGCCCCCGAAGCGGGCTTAGTGACGCGGGTCATGGTCGAAGAGCGCGAATACGTGCAGGATGGTAACCTGCTGGCCAGTTTTTCAGCTCCCGACATGTTCGTGTTCCTGATTGAAGTGCCCGCCGAGCAGGACTCGTCGGTGCAGGTCGGTAGTCGCTGCACCATCCAGCTACCCAACGGGCGGCAGATTGGCGGGCACATCGCCCGGACGCTGGCCCTGACCGATTCGCTCTCCCAAACGGAACGCTTCGTGGTCAAACCCGACCACGCGATGGTGTTACCCGCCCGGCTCCAGCTCAACATTACGTTTACCGACCAGGTCCACAAAGACACGCAGTCCTTGCCCAATGGGGCGGTTTTGAGCAACGAACTACAAACCGAATTCTGGGTTATGCAGCTCCTCAACGACAGTACCGCCGTGCGCGTACCGGTCAAAACGGGGCTGCAAACGCCGGATAAGATCGAGATTCTCAGTCCCCGTTTCGCGCCTAACATCCGCATCGTTAGTCAGGGCGGGTACGGCCTGGGCGATACGGCTTTGATCGTGATAAACAAAGCTCCCAATGGCCGATAAACAAAATACATCCCAGCCCGGATTCTTTCGGTTTCGGGTGCCGATTCTGGCGATTTTGGTGCTGTTGCTAGCGGGGGGCTTCATGGCGTACCGCAACATTCAGGTGTCGCTGTTTCCCGAAAAAACCTTCCCTAAAATCAAGGTCATTGCCAACGCGGGCGACCAGCCCGTCGAGCTAATGATGGTGGCCATTACCCAGCCGCTGGAAAACGCCGTCAATCAGGTCGAGGGGGTGCAAACGGTACGGAGTGTCACCAGCCGGGGTAGTTGCGAACTCTCGATTTATCTGGACTGGAACGTCGATATTAACGTCTCGCTGCAACGCATCAACGCGTATATCAGCCAGATTCAGAACACATTGCTGCCCAATACGAGCATTGCCGTGCAGCGGATGAACCCCTCCATTCTGCCCGTCATGGATTTCGCCCTCGAATCCAATGGCCACGATCTGATTGAGCTGCGCAAGCTGGCCCTCTACACCATCCGCCCGTTCCTGAGTCAGGTGCCGGGCGTGTCGAACGTGCAGATTATGGGCGGACGTACCAAAGAATACTGGATTGTGTTGCAGGCCGACAAACTGGCCAGCCTGAACGTAACCCCGGCGGCCATCACGACGGCCCTTACCAGTACCAACTTTATCCAGGCCGACGGACTATCTTCCGATTACAATCGCCTGTATCTGACGCTGACCGACGCCACCGTTCACTCGAAACGGGACGTGGAAAACATCGTCATCCGCAGCAACGGACAGCGCGTATTGCGGCTTGCCGACGTCGCCACGGTGGAACTCCACGAGCAAAAGGAGTTTACGCGCATCGAAGCCAATGGCAAGCAAACGGTGCTGGTCAACGTAGTGAAACAGCCCACCGCCAACCTCGTCAAACTCAGCGAGGCTATTACCCAAAAAGTGCGCGACCTCAAAAACGTGCTACCCGCCGGTATTACGCTCACGCCCACCTACGTCCAGGCCGATTTCGTCAGTACCGCTGTCAAAAGCGTGACCGACAGTATCTTAATCGGGCTGGCCTTAGCCATTATTGTGACGAGTTTGTTCCTGCGGTCGCTGCGGGCGAGTGCGGTCATTTTGCTGATTATTCCCGTCGTGCTGGCTACGGCCATGCTGGTGCTGTACGCCATTGGCTTTACGCTGGACATCATGACGCTGGGCGGCATCGCGGCTGCCATCGGGCTGATCATTGACGATGCGGTGGTGATTGTGGAGCAGATTCACTCGGTAGAAGAAGAACACGACGGCGAATCGACCCCGCAAACCATTCAGCAGGCTATCAGCTATCTGTTTCCGGCCATGATTGGCTCGTCGCTGAGTACCATCGTCATTTTCCTGCCCTTCGCCTTGATGAGTGGGGTGGCGGGGGCGTTTTTCAAGGTGCTGGCCACCACGATGGTCATTACATTAGTCTGTTCGTTTCTGATTACGTGGCTGGGTTTGCCGGTGGTGTACGGTCTGTTCAGCTTTCTGAAGAAGAAAAAGGGCGGTTCTGAAACGCACCCCAGCATTGGCAAGTGGCTGTCGGTATTTATCCATCATCCCGTACTGGCACTGGTATTGTCTGGCGCCATGGGTGTGGCGGTGTATCTGATTTACAGCCGGTTGGAAACGGGTTTCCTGCCCGAAATGGACGAAGGAGCCATCGTACTGGATTACTTTTCGCCCCCTGGCACCTCGCTCGATGAAACCAATTTCATGCTCACGCAGGTGGATAAACAGATACGGACCATCCCGGAGGTGCAGGCCTTTACGCGCCGGACGGGGGCGCAGATGGGCTTTTTTATCACCGAACCCAACCGGGGCGATTACCTGATTGCCCTCAAGAAAGACCGCAGCCGCACCACCAGCGAAGTCATCGACGAATTGCGCGGCAAGATTGAAGCCACCCAGCCCGCCCTGAACGTCGATTTTGGGCAGGTGCTGGGCGATATGCTCGGTGATTTGATGAGTACGCCCAGCCCGGTGGAGGTCAAGATTTTTGGCAACGACCCCGCCAAACTCCGGCCCATCGCCCAGAAAGTCAGTGAGGTGGTAACGAACGTAGCGGGCACCGCCGACGTATTCGACGGGGTGGTTATTGCCGGTCCGTCGGTGGTGTTCAAACCCATTCCCGGTATGTTGCTGAACTACGGCCTGACGCCAATGGATTTGCAGAATCAACTCCTGACCAAATTACAGGGCAACGAAGTAGGGAATATCCTGGAGGGCAACCAGTTCGTGAAGATGCGGCTCAAATATCCCGACGCGGGCAGCAACCTGACCGCCCTGCGCCAAAGTCCCATCTTCACCGCCGACGGTCGCAGCCGCTTACTGTCCGACTTTACGGTGGTATCGGTCGATTCAGGGTCGGCAGAAATTGAGCGCGAGAACCTCCAGCCCATGATTCCGGTCACGGCCCGGCTGGCCAACCGCGACCTCGGTAGTGTCATTCGGGATATTCAGCAGCAGGTGGGGAGCAAGGTATCCCTCGCAGCGGGACAGCACATCGAGTACGGCGGGGCCTACGCGCAGCAACAACAATCGTTTCGGGAGTTGTTGATGATTCTGATTTCAGCGTCGCTGCTCGTATTCGTGGTGCTGCTGTTTCTTTTCCGCGATTTGAAAGCCGCCGGGCTGATTCTGTTCATCTCGGTGCTGGGCGTATCGGGGTCGTTCATCGCCTTGTACGTGACCAACACCCCGCTGAACGTGGGTAGTTATACGGGTATAATCATGATTGTGGGCATTATTGCCGAGAACGCCATTTTTACCTTCCAGCAGTTCGCCAGTCACCACAAAACCGCGCCCGTGGCCGAGTCCATCTCATTTGCCATTTCAGCGCGTATCCGGCCTAAACTCATGACCGCTACCAGTGCTATCATGGCCCTGATGCCGCTGGCGTTGGGCATTGGGCGGGGGGCGGAGTTGCACCAGCCGTTAGCCATTGCGGTCATCGGCGGGTTTTTCGCGGCCCTGCCTTTGCTGCTGCTCATTTTTCCGGGGCTGCTACGGCTGGCATACAAAGACAGCGAACCGACATCAACAAACGATTCATCATTAACTCTGTAAGCCAAACAAAAGCGAATGAAAACAATCCTTATCTCGGCTCTCCATCATCGGTTGGGCGCAGTGTCCAGCCGGTTTCCGGCGGCTACGCGCTGGCTGGCGGCCCGGTTTACCACCGATTCATTCACGGGGCTTCCCCTGACGGGCCTTGTTTTGGTCCTAATCGGCAGCGTCATGACCTTATCGGAAGTGGCCGAAAACATCGTGAACGCTGAGCCGATGGTGCAAATCGACCATTGGTTTACGAGCCTGCTGTTCAACGCCCGCACCTCTGGACTGAGCCAGTTTTTTTACGGCGTGACCTGGTTCGGCTCGCTTTACGCCACCGTGGGAGCTATGGCCGTGGGTACGTTTGTGCTGTGGTGGCAGCACAAACGGCGCAACGTGTTCATTCTTTGGCTGTTGATTTTGGGCGTGTCGGGATTAGTGCAGGTGGGCAAGCGAACGTTTGGCCGCCACCGCCCGGCGCAGGTTGCCTATTATCCTGAAAAGGGCTACTCATTTCCGAGTGGACATTCGGCAACGGCCATGACATTATACGGGTTGCTGGGCTACTGGTTTGCCCGCAGCAGCCGCCAGAAGCGCAACCGGTTGCTGATTGGACTGGCGGCCGTAAGCCTGATTCTGGCTGTAGGTTTTAGCCGGATTTACCTCGGCGTTCATTTTCTGAGCGATGTACTGGGCGGCTATTTGCTGGGCATCTGCTGGCTCACGGTGGGCATTGCCCTCACCGAATGGCAGCGTACCAATATCGTTTCTACAACCAATCAAAAACCATGATCGACAACCCATTAACAACCCTAACTATCGTAATCATCCGGCATGGCGAAAAGCCGGAAACGGGCGACAACCTGTCGCCTGAGGGGCTAAACCGGGCGTTGCAGTTGCCCACCATTCTCGTTGGCAAATTTGGTATTCCCGGCCACGTGTACGTGCCCGCGCTGGGAACAGATGTTACGACGACCCACGCGCGGATGTTTCAAACGGTTACGCCGTTGGCGGTGCAGTACAACCTGGGCATCAACACGAAGTTCGATGAGCACGATTTTGCTGGAATCACGAATCACCTGCGCGAAAAAACGGGCACCGCGCTGGTCGTTTGGGAGCACCACACCATCAATGACCTGGCCCGCAGTCTGGGCATCCAGAACGCGCCCATCTGGGCGGACGATGATTACGACAGCATCTGGATTATTACCTACAAGCAAACGGGGGCACCCCTGTTAATACTCGATAAGCAGGGAATAACACCCGTCTGATACCTGGCTTTTTTTTAAATCTACCGACTCTAATCCCAATTTGTCAGCAGGCTTTTTGGGGCATTGACCAGCTACTTAAGCCCATTCGACCAGTTTAAATTTTCAAGACCGGGGCCGGGCTATACATTACAATACTCAACGACTTATTTTTTCAATTAAACAGATGCGACATTTTTTTACGGGCATTCTTATCCTGCTAACAGCGGGCACCCTGCTCGCCCAGCAGACTACTCCCGATTCGACAGGTCAAACGCCCGCGCGGGCTGATTTGCCCAAAGGCAACGCAAAAATTACGGGCTACGTGGTCGATTCGACGCTGACTAAAGCCATTGAGTTTGCCAATATCACCCTCTATACCGTACCGGGCAACGCGCTGGTGGACGGAACGGTGGCTGATGATAAGGGTAAGTTTACGCTCAACCGGGGCTGGCTCCGGGTTCGTATAAAGTGCTGATTTCGTTTATCGGCTACAAAGTTAAAACCATTGCCTCTGTCGATGTGGCAAAGGGAGCCACCAAAGACCTCGGCGTAATCCGGCTCACCCCCAGCACCCGCACCCTGGCCGAAGTGACGGTAGAAGGCAAAAAAGCCCTCATCGAAGACAAAGTGGATAGGCTCGTCTATAATGCCGATGCCGATTTGTCGGCCAAGGGGGGCGATGCAACCGATATTCTGAAGAAAGTACCGATGCTGAGCGTCGATTTGGCGGGCAATCTGTCGTTGCAGGGCAGCAGCAATATCCGGGTACTCATCAACAACAAACCGTCGTCCATTCTGGCGGGCAACCTCGCCGACGCCCTCCGGCAAATTCCCGCTGACCAAATCAAGACGGTGGAGGTTATTACATCGCCCTCGGCCAAATACGACGCGGAGGGTAGTGGTGGTATTATCAACATTATTACGAAGAAAAACACGTTGCAGGGGCTGCATTTGGACGTCGATGCGGGCGCGGGCAACCGCAACTCGACACTGGGGCTAAATGGTAGCTTTCGGAAGGGCAAACTTGGTGTGAACCTCAACGGCAACGGGCGGGGCATTTACAACAAGTCGGCTTCGGACCTGAACCAGACTACGTTTCTATCGCAGTCGGCCACGCCCATTCAGACCCGGCAACACGCCACAGGCTTCGATACGGGCCTGTTTGGTCAGTACGCGCTGGGATTAGACTACGACTTAGCCAAAAACCAGTCGCTCACCGCCGGGGCACGAGTTGGGGTGCGCAACCTGAACCGCGACCAGCAGTTCGCCACCAGCACCTTTACCGGCGATGTGGTGCCTGTGCCCGCGCTGCGGAATGTGACCAGTCACGATTTATCGAACTCGATTGACCTCAATGTCGATTATCTACATACCTATAAAAAGGTCGATGATGAACCGGCCAAAGAGTTCAGCATTTCTTCGCAGTTCAGCCGAAACAACCTGACCAACAACTTCGATGCCACCCAACTCGACTCGCTGGAGAATATTCGTACTCGCCAGCGCAACCTGAATTTCAATACCAGCCAGGAGTTTATTCTGCAAACGGATTACCTGACCTCGCTCAGCAAAAATCAGCAAATCGAGTTTGGGGCCAAAGACACCCGGCGGCAGGTAAACAGTACGTATCAATATCTACTGGCCAGCCCGACCTCGGCGTTTGCACCCGACGACCGCCGTCCGGCGGGGTCGCTCGATTACGCCCAGAACATTGCCGCCGGGTATGTAGCTTACACGCTTATTACACCCAGCAAAATAACCGTCAAAGGGGGTTTGCGCTACGAGTACACCAGCATTGATGCCTTGGCAACCGGGCAGGGACTCTCCAGCCCTGGCCCCATCAACATTCCGAATTACGGCAAGCTGGTGCCGAGTTTCAATATCTCGCGGAAGATCAACGATAAAACGACCCTGAAACTCGCCTACAACCGACGCATCCAACGCCCGAATATTCAGGATCTGAACCCCAATTTCAACGCGACCAACCCGCTCAACATTCGTATTGGCAACCCCTATCTGAAACCCGAAGTGACTGACCGGCTTGAGCTGGGTTATAGCACCAACGCCAAAAAAACGTACCTCAACGTATCGCTCTACACCCGGCTCAACCGCGACGATATTCAGACCGTCAGTCAGCGGTCCGACACGCTGGCGGGGGCGGTGGTCACGCGGGTGCAGAACGTAGGCAAGGAGTATAACTACGGCACCAATATTTTTACGACCATCAACATTACGCCCCGCTGGAGTGTAAACACGAACATCGACATTATGTACCGCTACATCAGCGGGCGGGCCTTAGGCATCACGGGCGAGTCGATTACGCTGACCAACACGGGCGTTCGGTGGGGTGGTCGGTTCGATACCCAGATTCAGTTCGACAAAGGCTGGGCCGCGCAGGCTAACTTCAGCTACCGGGGCCGCGACGTGCAGTTGCAGGGATACCGGATTGGCTTCGCGCAGTATTCATTGGGCGGGCGCAAGTCGTTCACTAACAAACGGGGCAGTATTGGTCTGGCCGCCGATAATTTCCTGACCAACGGCCAGCGGTTTACCTCGGTGCTGAACTCGGCGCAGTTTAATCAGAACTTCCGGCAGTATATCTACAACTCCAGTATCCGGCTCACGTTCAGCTACAAAATAGGCAGTTTGAAGGGAGCCAAAATCCGGAAAGGCAAGTCGGATGGCAGTGATGAGGAATAGGAAGGTTTTAATCTATATGACTATTTCTAAAATCGTCCTGCCGGGAAATCAAGTGATTACTTCTACACAATCAAACTATAATCTTCGTTTGAAACCGATAATTTCCGCCCCGTTGGAAAAAGAACCCCAATGGCAAACCCGGCCAGATAAATGCACTCCCCATCCGTATCCGCGACGTGGCTACCGTGCAGATTGGCAGTGCCGTACGCTACGGAGCGGTGACCCGCAACGGGCAGGGCGAGGTGGTAGGCGCATTGGTCATGATGCTTAAAGGCGAAAACTCCTCCAGGGTAATCAAACTGGTCAAAGACAAAATCGCCGACATCCGCAAAACCCTGCCCGTAGGTGTCGAGATTATCCCCTTTCTGGATCGTACCAAGATGGTCGATAGCGCCATCGGCACGGTGACCAAAAACTTAGCCGAGGGTGCGCTGATCGTCATCTTCGTGCTGGTACTGGTTTTGGGTGAATGGCGGGCGGGTTTCGTGGTGGCCTCCGTGATTCCGCTGGCCCTGCTCTTTGCCGTGGCCCTGATGAACGTCTTTGGCGTGTCGGGCAATTTGATGAGTCTGGGGGCCATTGATTTCGGCCTGATTGTGGACGGAGCGGTCATTATCGTCGAAGCGACGCTGCACCATATGCTGCTGCGCAACCGGGATAAAACGCTTTCTCAGCTTCAGATGGACGATGAGGTATTCGAGTCGGCCAGCCGGATTCGGAATTCAGCCGCTTTTGGCGAGATCATCATCCTGATTGTTTATCTACCGATTCTGGCCCTGTCGGGTGTGGAGGGCAAGATGTTTCGCCCAATGGCGCTGACGGTAGGCTTTGCCATTCTGGGGGCGTTTATTCTGTCGCTGACTTACGTGCCGATGGTCTCGTCGCTGGTACTCAGCAAAACCATCCAGCATAAAAATACGCTGTCCGACAAGTTTATGGCCTGGCTGCACCGGGGCTACGAGCCGCTTATTATGCGGGCCTTGCGGTTTCGGATACCGGTTCTGGCGGTGGCGGTTTCGTTATTAGCCATCAGCGTATTCCTGTTCAACCGGATGGGTGGTGAGTTTTTACCAACGCTGGACGAGGGTGATTTTGCCGTGGAAACCCGCGTACTGACGGGTAGTTCGCTGAGCGAATCGGCCGACGCAACCACGAAAGCCCAGCGGATTTTATTGACACAATTTCCCGAAGTAGAGCAGGTGGTCGGCAAAAGCGGCTCCGGCGAGATTCCCACCGATCCGATGCCCATCGAAGCCTCCGATTTGATGATTATTCTCAAGCCAAAGTCCGAATGGACCAGTGCCGGCAGCCGCGACGAACTGGCCGAAAAAATGGCCGAAGCCCTCTCGGTGCTGCCGGGCGTGGCGTTCGGGTTCCAGCAGCCGGTGCAGATGCGCTTCAATGAACTGATGACCGGAGCCCGTCAGGACGTAGCCCTGAAAATCTACGGCGAAGACCTGGGCGAACTGACCCGACAGGCCGAGAAGGTGGGTAACCTGATTCGGGGCATCGACGGAGCCAAAGACCTGTATGTGGAACAGGTAGAAGGATTGTCGCAAATCTTAGTCAAGCTCAACCGCGATCAGATCGCCAAATACGGCCTGAACGTTGACGACGTAAACCGGACCATCAACACGGGTTTTGCCGGGCAGACTACCGGGCAGGTATATGAAGGCGAACGGCGGTACAACTTAGTGGTACGGCTGGCATCGGAGAAACGACAAAGCCTTGAGGATGTCCGCAACCTCTACATCGCTACCCCGACCGGCCAGCAAATCCCGTTAGCCCAATTAGCCGACGTGACCATGGAACAGGCCCCCAATCAGATTCAGCGGGATAATACCCGTCGGCGCATCACGCTGGGCTTCAACGTGCGCGGCCGCGATGTGGAAAGCATCATCACCGAATTGCAGGGCAACGTAGCCCGGCAGGTCAGGCTGCCACCCGGTTACTTGATTACTTACGGCGGACAGTTCGAGAATTTGATCGAAGCCAAACGGCGGTTGTCGATTGCGGTGCCGGTCGCGTTGGCACTGATTTTCGCGCTGTTATTTTTTACGTTTCGGTCGGTGCGGCAGAGTCTGCTGATTTTTACGGCTATTCCGATGGCGGCTATCGGGGGCGTGTTTGCGCTGCTGCTGCGGGGAATGCCGTTCAGCATCTCGGCGGGCGTTGGCTTTATCGCCTTGTTTGGGGTGGCGGTGCTAAACGGTATCGTGCTGATTGCCGAGTTCAACCGGTTGCGGCATGAGGAAAAGCTGACCGATTTTCGGGAGATCATCCGGCGCGGCACCGAAATTCGGCTCCGGCCCGTGATTATGACCGCGCTGGTCGCTTCGCTGGGTTTTATTCCGATGGCCTTGTCCAATTCTGGCGGGGCTGAAGTGCAAAAGCCGCTGGCCACGGTGGTCATCGGCGGACTCATTACTGCTACCCTGCTGACGCTATTTGTGTTGCCCATTTTGTACACCTATTTTGAGCGAGGCCTGGACCGGAACGGATCGAATAAGCCCGCTCCCGTAGGCACAGCCAATCGGGTAGCCATAATCACTTTTTTATTGCTGACAGGCTTGGGGGCAATGGCTCAACCGCCCGCCCTGCGTACCGTGACCATCGACCAGGCTCTTCAGGAGGCTGGCTCCCGCAATGCCCGGCTCCAATTGGGCGGATTAGCCGTTGGTCAGCAGCAGGCCCTGCGCCGGAGCGTATACGATTATGGCCGCACCACAATCAGCGCGACGTTAGGGCAGTTTAACAGTCGAAAATTCGATAACGGGTTGTCTGTCAGTCAGATTATACCGAACCCCGCACTCTTGCGCCGACAGGCTGATCTGGCCGATGCCAGCATCCGAAGCCGGGAAACAGCGGTAGGCGTTAGCCGGAATGAGGTGCAGTACGAAGTGAAGTCCGCGTTTTACGACCTCCAGTATTTGCACCAACGGGAGCGGCTGTTTCAGCAACAGGATTCGGTGCTGAACGGCTTTGTGCAGGCCGCGACCCTGCGCTTCCGGGTGGGTGAAACCGGCTCGCTGGAAAAGGCCACGGCCGAAAGCCAACTGGCCGACGGGCGGGTTCGGCTGGCACAAATTCGGGCCGATCTGATTGCCGCCCGCACCCGGTTCCAGACTACCCTTTACAGTACCGATGCCCTCGACGTGGCCGCCGGACCGCTGACGAAGCGGGAACTGACCCTGCCGACCGACAGCAGTGCTATGGCCAACAATCCGTTGGTGGCCCAACTTCGGCAGCAGATTTTGGTGGCCGAACAGACCCGGCGCGTGGAACAGGCCCGGCTCAAACCGGACTTCATCGTGGGGCTGTCCACCCAGACTATTATCGGGACGCAACTCTTCAACGGAACCGAAACGGACTACGGCCCCGGCCACCGATTTGTGAGCGGGCAAATTGGCGTGTCGATCCCGTTGCTGGCAAAACCCCAGAAAGCGCGGATCGAAGCGGCCCGGCTGGGTGAACAAATCGCCCAAACCGAACTGGCAAGCCAGCAGCGGGCTTTGCAGCAACAGTTGGCGCAGGCCGTTGGGCAGTATGAACAATACCGGTCGGCCCTGACCTACTACGAGCAGAATGGTCTGGCGCAGGCCCGGCTCATTCTGAACAACGCCCGAAAAGCCTTCGGGGGTGGCGACATTGGCTACGTCGAATTTTCGCTGGCCCTGCAACAATCGCTGACCATTCGCACGAGTTACCTCGATCTGCTCAACCAGTATAACCAGTCGGTGCTTTACATCGAATACCTGCTGGGCCAGCCCTGATCCCGATTCATTCATGTTTTTCTCAATCCGTCTACCCATGAAACGTCCCGTTTCTTTTGCCTATATAGCTCCATTTCTGTGCACGCTGGTTGTTGCGGTCAGTTTTATCGGTTGCAATGGCAGCGAAAAGTCCGCCGAGGACTCATCCGCGAAGCAACCCGCGCCCACCGCCGATTCAACCGGATCACCGTCCGCTAAAGCTACTGCCGGCAACCCCGCCGGTGCGCCGGGTGCCGGTACGTCGGCCACCGTGAACCTGACCCAGGCACAATACAAGGCGGCTGCTGTTGAGTTGGGACAACCCGAATCGCGGACCCTCAGTACGACGCTGAAACTGACCGGGGTTCTCGACGTGCCGCCCCAGAGCCGGGTCAGTGTGTCGGTGCCGGTCGGTGGCTATGTTCGCAGCATTAAGCTCGAACCCGGCGCGAAAGTCCGCAGGGGACAAACGCTGGTGGTGCTCGAAAATCCTGAGTTCATTCAATTGCAGCAGGATTATTTGGATACCAAAGCCCAACTGGAATACGCCGACCTGGAGTTCGCCCGGCAGCAGGAACTGAGCCGCGAGAACGTCAACGCGCTGAAGGTGCTCCAGAAAACCCGCTCTGACCGGCAGCGTTTGCAGGCCCAACTGGCGGGCAGTGGACAACGGCTGTCACTGCTGCACATCAACCCCGATACCCTGCGGGCCGACCGGCTGACGCGCACGGTGGTGGTGCCTTCGCCGGTCAACGGCTACATCACCAACGTACCCGTGAACAATGGGCGTTTTGTAAACCCGTCCGACGTGATTATCGAAGTGACCGACGTGGGCGATCTGCACGTTCACCTGAGCGTGTTTGAGAAGGACATCGCCCGCATTCGCGCCGGTCAGTCGGTGCGGTTCGGGTTGGGGGGTGATAGCGCACTGACGCACCGGGCCACGATTTTTCTGAAAGGCAAGTCGATTGCCGACGACCGAACGGTGGCCGTGCTGGCCCGTCCGGCGGGCATTTCGGACGATTATATTCCCGGTGCCTACGTGTCAGCGCAGGTCGCCGTGACCACCAATCCATTATCGGTGTTGCCCGACGCGGCCATTGTTGGTTTCGGGGGGAAATCGTACATCTACCTGTTGGAAAGCAAAAGTGGCCAACCCGTGAGCTACCGCTTCCGGCAGGTCGAAGTCAAGCCGGGCGTGGCACAAAACGGCTACACGGCCGTCAACCTGCCATCGAATGTAGATGCCCGAAAAACACCCGTTGTCGTGAAAGGAGCCTACAGTTTGCTGTCCCAGCAGAATAACAGTGGCGAGGAGGAATAAACGAACTTCTTAGCTATTTTCTATAATCAACCGAAAATCAAGTTTTTATGAAAATCATTCACCTGTTTGGCCCTCTTTTAACGGTCATTTCTTTATCCGGTAACGCCCTGATCGCGCAAACCACCACGCCTGCTGCGGCCATTACCACCGCTGCCCCCAATCCGGCGTTACGGGCCAAATCGAACACGATTTATACCGAACACACCGAGGTTTTTGCCGAATATCGCCCACCCGTGGTCGGACGGCCCAACCGCTTCACGGCGCACCTGACCCGGTTGGGCCAGACGTTTACGCCCTACACCGAAGCCACCGTAACGCTGACACTCACCATCGGCGGGAAAGTGGACTATGCCGAAACGCTCACCAAGCCTGTAGCGCCCGGAAACTTCCGCTTTGCGCTGAAACCCGCAACAGCCGGACGCGGCACCGTGACGATTGATCTGGTTACGCCTGCTTACACCGAACAGTTTGTGGTCAATGACGTGACGGTGTATGCCGACGAACCAACGGCCATTGCCAGCCAACCCGCCCCCGAACCAACTACCGGCGAGATTGGCTACAATAAAGAAAAATCGTGGTTCGAGCCGTTTGCTACGGCACCCGTTATGAGCCGGAAAACGGGAAAAAAGTCGGTGCTATCCGTACCGCAATCGGCTTTGGTATCCGAAAACGACAGGGTGTATGTCCTGGTGCAGAAAACACCGGAACGCTTTCTGAAACAGGTCATCAAAACGGGTACGAAGCAGGGCGATATCGTTGAGGTAGTCAGCGGCCTGCAAGCCAGTGACCGCATCGTTATCCTCGGCACGGGCAACATCAATTAAGCTTCGCTAACCAACGGATCATGCCAACCCAACCCACAACCCTATCCCGCCTGCTCGAACCGTTCCAGTCGCTCCGGAGCCGTACTTTTGCCAAGTTGTATTTCGCCCAGACAATCAGTTTGCTCGGCGACGCCTTTACCTGGGTTGGGCTGGCTCTGCTGGCGTATAAGTTCGGGCGGGAGCGGTCGGCGGTTATTCTCTCGTCGGCCCTGACGCTCCGGGTGACGGCTTTTATCATTTTCTCGCCCTTCGCCGGGGTGCTGGCCGACCGCATCGACCGCAAGAAAATCCTGTACATCACGCACTTCATTCGGATGGGTATTGTCGCCTGTCTGCCGTTCGTAAACGCCGAGTGGCAGATTTACGTACTGGTTTTTGGCCTGAATGTGTTCAACGCCTTTTTCACCCCGACCTACAAATCCATCATTCCGCAGGTGGTCGAAAAGGCATACTACCGACAGGCCATTGGCTTATCGACCGCCACGTTTCAACTGCTGGGGGTACTGGGGCCGGGACTGGCGGGTATCCTGGCCGTCTGGCTGGGCGCACGAGAAATTTTCTTTGTGGATGCCGCGTCTTTTGTGGTGGCGGGTGTCCTGATCCTGATGTTGCCGGGCGACTTACTCAACAAAGCATCGGCAGCGGCCAGCACCAAAAAACCGCTATCGGCCTGGGCTGATGTGGTCAGGGGGGCCAGGCTGCTGTTTGGTCAACCGCTAATCCGGTTTGCGCTGGCCATTGAATTTGTATCGGCAATAGCCGGGGCGCAAATACTGGTCAATACGGTGGGCCACGTGAAAGAGGGGCTGAACTTGGCCGATACCTATTACGGTTGGGTCATGGGAGCTTTCGGCATTGGGGCAACGCTGGCCGCGTTTCTGTCCGGGAGTCTGGACAAAACCCCCGCTCGGCGAATGTCGCTGGTCGTCGGCGCGCTGCTGCTGGGAGCGGCCATTATGGGCGCAAACTTTGTAAGTTATCCTATTTTGTTGGGTCTCTGGCTCTGCGCTGGACTGGGGCAAAGCCTGGCTGAAATCCCTTCCGAAACACTGATTGGTGAGAACATCGCCGATGCCGAACAAGGCAAAGTGTATGGCTCCCATTTCGCGTTTTCGCATTTATGGTGGGCTATCGCCTATCCCATTGCGGGTTTCACGGGCAGCCATTTTCCCGGTACTAATTTTTTGTATGGGGGTCTGTTGACGCTGGCTTTGTTAGCGGTGGCATTGATTGTTCTTAGGCCCAAAGGAGAAGCACCACTCATCGCCCGGTAAATTATTAAGCGGGTTGCAGACCAGTATTGGGCAATGACCAAAAATGTCGAATCACAGAAAGAACTGTCATCTACCCCCTGAATATGTCATTTAGGAGCCATGAAGCATGCACATCGTTGTACATTGTACATTGTGCTTTAGGCTGAATATGTCATTTAGGAGCCATGAAGCTGGTTTTGAAACGAATATTGTAAATAGATGAGCAGGCTCACTTTGTTCCTTACAACACCTGATCCAGACACCATCGGGCAACGGGAGTTGATTTTCGGGGTGTATCCCGACCTGATATGGTTGCAGGAAAACGGTCGTTTGCTGGTTGTCTAAAAACGCCATCCCGTTGAGTCGATACCTCCATCGTCCGGCGATACCAAGCCCCCGGCGCAGTAGACTGGCCGGTTTTTTGACAACTGAATTAAGCCAAAGCATCATTGGATTCATAGTATAGGGGTCTGGTAATGTTGGGTCATAAGAACGGCTTCACCCAACCGGCACGGGCTTGGGCGCGGGTTCGTCGTCAAACACAATCTGTTTCTTATTTTTGAAATACGTGTCCAACGCCCGTTTGCTGAATTGGTGAAACACCACCGGCGTAACGATAATGTCGAGTACCGTGCTGGAAATCAGGCCGCCCAGAATCACCGTGGCTACCGGGTACAGAATTTCCTTGCCCGAAGCCTGCGGGTCGAACGTGAGCGGAATCAGGGCTAAGGCCGCAACCAACGCTGTCATCAGCACCGGCACGAGCCGCTCCAATGACCCCCGGATAATTATGGCCTCGGAGAGTTACTTCGATGCCCTCCGCACGGCCAACCTGCCCGCCAACCTTATCCAGGCGCAGCGCGACTTCTTCGGGGCGTACACCTTCGAGCGGATTGGGCAGGAAGGAGACGTTCACGCCGACTGGCAGGGCGAAATGCCGACTACTGCGTAACAACACAGGTGACCGGCATCCGGTATAATTTCACGCTAAATCGAACCCCATGAGACTCCCTGTCAAGCGTAGCCCTTTAGTTATCTACCCCGATATCAAACAGGTCATTACGCGCTTCTTTTTCAACGGCGACGAGCGGGCTACTGATGTCATCAACCGCGTGATGGCTCTGAGCGAGGAGGCCGTCGCCCGCACCATCTCGCCCCTTCTCCAGGAATACGCCAAACGACACCGGAGGGTCAGCCGGGAACTGCGCGGGAATTTCGACCGGGTGCAACACCTGTTTGCGGCCCTGAAGATCGATACCGAGGGTATGGATCCCAACCGAAAGCTACTGATCGGGGCGTTCTTCACTAATGAATATGCGATTGAATCGGTTGCGTTCTCGAATCCATCCATGATTGAAGACCCGGATCAGACCGAACTGGAGGCTGGCGAACGGCGCGTCATCGTTAGTTTCCAGGCCACCGGGGAGGGCCACGTCTCGTCCATCGTGTTCCGCCGTGCCCTGCTCGACAGCGAGGCCAACATTCGGGTGTTACCCGCCGGGATTTACGTGGACGAGGCCGAGATCATTGTTAGTGGGGGATTGAGTTATCGGTTTTGACGCTGACTGCTTTTAAAATGCAACCAATGACATTCAAACCGTTTTCCGCCTTCTTTTTGTCACTCGGAGGCTTTATCCTTTGGGGAATGGGTAGCTATTTTGTTTTTATAAGGCCCCCTCTGTTGCCTGAAGATGTCCGGTACATGGGTTCCACTTTATCGGCTATCCAGACGACTATTCCCGGTTTAGCAGCTTGGTTGCAAAACGTGTTTTGGGTACTGGGTGGCTACATAGTTACAACAGGACTATTCACTGTTTATGTAGCTCAAACATCGTTCCGTGCGAGAATGCCGGGTGTATTCATCCAGGTTTTAGTTACGGGCATCACCTCAATTGGTGCTATGGTTCTGATAAATTTCAGGCTCCAGTCGGATTTTAGATGGGTTTTGGCAGCAATTACACTACCCTGGTTTGCGGCCTTATCTCTTTACCTGTTTCACAAATAACCTAATCCGTTTCTTACTGTTTTCAACCGGCTTTTCAATGTCACAAGTCAAATTAGAATTCAGTATGAGTAACATAAGCAAATGGCCACATCCAGTTCGTTGGCCTACAATATTGTAGTCGTTCCGTTGGTCACCGGAGCGATGTATCTAACGTTTGTGCTGAGTCTGGCGATGGGTACGGTGTTGATGAGTGCCAGCACGGTGATTATAACCCTCAAAGCCCAGTTGCTGAAACGGAGTCAGGCAGCCCAACGTGGAACCGATGAGGATAACGAGAAATAAAAGACGGGTAATCCCGACGTGGAGGGGTTAAAATTTGACGCTGAAACCAGCATACAGACTCCGCCCGACCGATGGGATAATGCCCGGCCCCGGATACTCGTCGGTGCGCTTGGTGAAGTATCGCCGGTCGGCTAAGTTGTTGATCCCGAACCGAAACTGGTATTGCCCCGTCCGCCAGGTGTTCGACCAGTCCAGCACGGTATACGCCGGAATGATCCCTGCCACGGCATCTGCCGAGGGGATCACGCTGTTGGCCGCGTCGCCAAATTGCTCGCCCGTGTAGCTCATCAAAAACGTAGTCGAAACCCCGCGATAGCCCCCCATCAGCCCTGTCCGGTTGATGACAGTCGGCGCATATTCGACGTATTTATCCCGAAACTCGCCCGACGTGTAGCGGGCATCGATCAGGGCCAGCGAATTGAACGCACTCAGACTGAACGCACTACCCCGCGCAAAGGCTTTTACAGGATTGAACTCAATGTAGGATTCAATGCCTTTGTGTGCGCTGTTTGCCACGTTAGTCCGGTACGGAAACGTGGTACCGTCGGCGGCTGTTTTTTCGATCAGGCCGATGCGGTTGTCGTATTGCAGGTAAAACACGCTGATGTCGAAGTTCAGATAGTCGCGCACGAAGCCCCGATAGCCGAGGTCGGCGTTGTAGCCGGTGGCATCTTTCAGGTTGGGGTCAACGGTGGCGATGCTGCCAAACGGGGTGAGGTTTGAGTAGTCGATGGGTCGATAAGCCTGCGACCAGTTGGCATATACATTTGTGGTGGCCGAGACCTTATATTGCGCGCCCACCCCGGTCAGAAAAATAGACCGATCTTTAGAACGGTCGGCATACACGTCGGCGGTTTTGTCGGCGGATGGTGTGTAGCCGTTCACCGTCGAGTTCAACTGTTCATACCGCAAACCGGGCGTGACCGACAGCCGATTGGTGAGCCGGAAGGTATTTTCGGCAAACACGGCGTAGTTCGTCGTCGTGAAATTGAGGTCATATTCGTAGCGCGGCTCAAGCAGCGTCAGGTCAAAATCGGAGCCGGTCGTGCCTTCGCCCCCGCCCTGTCGGTGCATCTTGCCGAAAAACACCCGCCCGCCAGCCGCTAGGGTGCCGCTTATTTTGCCCAGCCGATAATCGTGCAACAGCCGGGCTTCGGTGGTGTTGCTCAAAAACGATTCGCGCTGCACTTCGCGGTTCACATACTGGTTCGTCAACGTGCTGATCGAGTCCACCGCTGCCGGGCCACCGTCTTCATTGCGCCAGACCAGATTGCGCCCACTGCTGTTGCCCGTCGATTTGATGACGAGCCGCGTCTGGGGAGAAAACTGATACGTCAAGCTGACAGTCAGGATATTCCAGGGACTGTCGAGCCAGTTTCGGGTGCGGAACGAAGCCCGGCTGTTGGCCATAAACTGCGCGTCGGAGAAGCCGCCCGGCATTTGAATCCGGTTGCGAAGCAACGAATACTCGAGCGCGACACTAAGCCGGTCATTGGCCCGATAGCCCACCCGCCCGTAGGCCGACACCTGCCGATACCCCGAATTGGGTCGCCAGCCGTCGGCGGCTTTGTACTGCCCGAAACCGACGTAATTCCACTTGCCCGACTGCCCGCCGACGGAATAATAGCCACTGGCAAAGCCGAAACTGCCACCCGTCAAACTCGCCGTCGATTCGAGCCGGGTATTGGGATTGCCCTGCCGCAGCACGTAGTTGATAACCCCGCCAAACTGCGGCCCAAACTGCAACGACGACGCACCCCGCGTGACCTCGATCCGCTCAACGGCTTCGAGTGGCGGCAAATAATAGGATTCGGGATAGCCGTAGAGGTCAGCCGTGATGTTATAGCCGTTTTGCCGGGTGTTGGTTTCGATGGATTGCGATGGGTTCAGCCCCCGAAACCCGATGCCGTTGGTCGGAAACCCGCTGCCTTCCGTTTCCGAATAGTTGGCCCCCGGCACCCGACCCAGCACCTGCCGGGGGTTATTTTGGGGCGTATTGGCATCTAATTTATCGACCAGCAGCACCTCCGTTTTTTTGCCTGAATAAATCACGTCGTCGCTCACCTCACCGAGGTAGCCCATGCCCGTAATGGCTCGAACACCCCGAACGGTCACTTCCCGCAATTCCTGAACGCTTTCCGAAATGAACAGCGTAACGGACGTAGTCTGCTGATTTACAATGGTTATTTTCTGGCTCTGATTTTTTATGCCGACTCCCGTTGCCAGTACCGTGAGTGGCCCGGCGGGCAGGTTTTGAAACTGAAAGTACCCGGTCGCGTCGGTGGCCGATTGGCGCGTCGTCCCCTGAATCGACACCGTAATGCCTTCGATGGGCTGCTTATTTCGGTCCAGCACATAGCCCCGCAGGGTTCCCGTACCGATGCCCGGTGTTGGCATAGCACGGCTTGGTTGCGTGGCGCAGACCCAACCAACAAGGAGGAGTTGAGCAAGTAGTCGCTGCATTGTTTTATTTAGAATGATTAAAAACTGATGCAAACGTACTGCTCAATCAGCATTGGGCAAAGAGTTGTTTAGAATTATTTTAAATAAACTTCTAAGTCTCCAACTTGGGCAGAGTTATTGAGGGTTCTGCATCAGGTACAGTGTGTGTCCTATTCTTGCAATGAGACACATACTGTAGGCAACATATTTAAATGCCTATTTACTAAAGCGATGAACCACAGCAGGAAGAAAGAACCCCACAAAAAGTTCTTGTTACAGTACCTTCTCTAAACACCGCTCCAACTCTGCTACCGACACGTAAATGTCATCTTCCAGCCCTGCTGCCCAGTCACCCGTGCCAGCCGGACCGTGGAAATAGGCGGAATAACCAAGGCCAAGCGTATGAGCCAGGTACCGGAAAAAGCCGGGGTAGTAGGTGGGGGCGAAGATCTCAAACAGGTGCGTTCCGGGCTGGCACCAGATGATGTTGCTAAAGG
>JBBQLG010000110.1:0-22286 GCA_038327655.1 Cytophagales bacterium | reverse complement strand
CAGCAAGCAAACGGATGTGGTGGCGGTAGAGCTGGACGTGACGCTGGCCGTGCCACTGGGCCTGATTATCAACGAAGCCGTTACCAACTCGCTCAAATACGCGTTTCCGAATCAGCAACGGGGCGTCGTCAGCGTTCGGGTGGTTCGGTTAGACAGCGCCACCTACCGGCTGACCATCAGCGACGATGGCGTTGGGTTGCCCACCCATTTCAACCCGCGCACCAGCCGCACAATGGGTATGAATCTGATACGGGGTCTGAGTAAACAACTCGGCGCAGACTTGACCATCAACTCCGATGCGGGCGTACAAATTAGTCTGGACTTTACGGAAGAAGCCGTGAGCCGGGACTATGTGAAAGAAATCTAAACCCGTTCAGCCGGTACGTCCATGAAATCGTTTTTCGTTCTGGCCTTTTGGTTTTTGCTTTCGCGGCCTGCCCCGGCACAATCAGTATCCCCGATTGATAGTCTGCGGCTCCGATTAGCCAATACGCCCGCCGATACCAGCCGAGTTACGCAACTGCTGGCATTGGCGCACCTGTACGTCTTTAAACTAAGTGAGTTGACCCCCGATCTGGATTCGGCCCTGTTGCTCAGTCGGCAGGCATACACGCTGAGCGGCTCACTCCATTACCCGCGCGGGCAGAGCCTGAGTTACCTGACGGCGGCTCAGGCATATAAGGAAAAGAAAGACCTCACCAAAAGTGAACAGTTTACCCGACGAGCCATTGCCCTGCTGACCAAACACGGGTCGCTGGAGGATCAGGCTGATGCGTATATCGAACTGGCTTCATTCTACAAAGTGTCTCAGCAGGGGTTCGACCAGGCCATTCGCCTGAACGCGCACGTCATTTCGCTGCTAAAACGAAGCGGCAACACGCTGAAACTGGCCCATGAACTGGTTCATAGGGGCGATTTGTACCAGCTACGCAGCGACAACGCCCACGCGCTAACCGACCTCCGGCAGGCTCTGGCGTTGTACCGCTCCATTGGCTATACTCACCTGCAACACTTGTACGACCGGCTCGGTTTTATATACAGCAAAACCGGCGATTACGAAGCAGGAGTGCGCTATGGCCTGCTGGCGGTCAATGCCGCCGAAACCGCTAAAGACAGCTTTTTGCTGGGCGATGTCTGCAACAGGCTGGGGGGTACGTATCGGGAGTTGAATCAACCCGAAAAAGCCCTACTGTACTACAACCGGGCCTTGGCCATTGGCCAGCGGCAGCATTACAAGAGCACCATCATTCTGCTGGCTATCACTATTACAGACCTATTGCCTATTTACGGTAAGGTCAACGCAAAACTACGGGCAGCAACGGCCCTGAACATTCGAAAAGCCATTGCCCATTTACAAAATGTGGTGCAGGAACGCCCTGCGGACAGGTCGGACCTCGATTGCCGGATGGCCGTTGCCAGTTGTATGTTGGGGTATTACGATGAGTTCGGAAAGCAGTACGCCAACGCGAAGCCCTACTGCAATGAACTGGAAGCGATGCTACACCAGAATCTGGGCGATGATTACGCCGTGTTTATTCATAGCGTGTTGATTCCTCACTACGTAAACAGCGGTCAGTACGAAAAAGAAGAACGGCTACTGGTGAGCAACGAGAAAATCTGTCAGAAAACGGCGTACCTGAAGCAATTAGCGGCTAATCACCTCTGGTGGTTCAAATTAGATTCGGCACGGGCCATGTATCCGGCGGCCATCGGCCATTTTCAGCGGTACAAAGCCCTGAACGATTCGCTGTTGAGCGCAACTACCCACCAGAAAGTGGCCCAGTTGGAGGTGCAGTACCAAACGCAGCAGAAAGAACAGAATATCCGCCTTCTGACCCAGCAGAGCGAACTCCAGCAGAGTGAACTGAGGCAGGCCCAGACCACCCGCAATGGTATAGTGGCGGGTATCTTTTTGCTAACTGGTTTGCTGGCCGTTAACTACAACCGCTACCGAATTAAGCAACGTAGCAACCTGCTATTGAAAGCCAAGCAACTTGAAATTAATCAGAAAAATCAGTCTTTGGCTCAAAGTAACCAGCTTTTGGAGGTGCAACAACTCGAAATCAACCAGAAAAACGAGTCGCTGCAACAGGCCTTGATCGAGAAGGAATGGATGCTCAGAGAGATTCACCACCGGGTCAAAAACAACCTCCAAGTCATCACCAGCCTGCTTCATTCCCAAGGTATGTACCTCAAAGACGAGGTGGCCAGCGCCGCCATCCGTGAAAGCCAGAACCGGGTGCATACCATGGCCCTGATTCACCAGAAGCTCTACCAGTCCGACCGGCTGGCGGCCATCCCGATGAGCGAGTACGTAACCGAAATCATCGACTACCTGCTGGAGTCGTTTGACCGGACGGACACGGTCAGCAAGCAAACGGATGTGGTGGCGGTAGAGCTGGACGTGACGCTGGCCGTGCCACTGGGCCTGATTATCAACGAAGCCGTTACCAACTCGCTCAAACACGCCTTTGGCCCCAACGAGCGCGGCAGTATCAGCGTTTCGTTATCCCATATAGATAGCCGGACGTACCTGCTAGTTATGCAGGACGACGGAAAAGGGATGCCAGCCATCGTCAACCCCGCCCAAAGCCGCAGTCTCGGCCTGAGTTTGATAAGGGGTCTGAGCAAACAGATTGGCGGGACGCTTCACATCGGTCAGGATGGAGGAACCCGCATCAGCCTCACCTTCGCGCCGGAGACGGTTCCCCACGAAACGACGGTAGAAGCATGAGCATTGGTTTGCCAAACTTGTACCGTCGTTTCAGGCTCTACCGGCTCCTTAGTTTCCGGGCTGCGTCAAAGATAAAGGCGGCTACTTTGTCCGGCTGCGACAACATGGGTACGTGACTGGCTTTAATGTCCAGCGTGGTGGCCTTTATCATCCTGGCAAACTGACGTTCCAAATCCGGGCTGTCATCCGATTCTAGTCGGCCACGATGTACTAGGAGGGCTTCACTTTCCAAGGCACCTGGCTAACTTTGTCAGGATGATGCCTTACCAGATATTGAATCTTTTCGCCGCCCCCCGCTCAAATAAGGAATAGGACAGAAATTGGATGATGGGGAGCGTTTTGGCATCACCGCCAACCCGATAGCTAAATTGTGGCTTGCCTGAACGAAGTATTTTCAACACAACATTAGCCACTGGTTCCGGCGAGGGGCCATTCTTTATGGAATTTGAATAGACTGACAAGGCGTTGTTTCGGGCTTCATTGTAGGCGGCAATCGACGGGTCAGCGTAGGTAAACCCCTGCACCAGGTTAGTCTTGAAGAAAGCAGGCTCAACCATCGAAACACAGATGTTAAATGGCTTTACCTCGAATCTCAGCGACTTAAAAAATCCTTCTAACGCGTGTTTTGAGGCAACGTAGAAACTCTGAAACGGAATCCCGATCAGCCCGGCTAAGGAACCAACGGTGATGATCTGTCCCTTTTTTTGCGCTCTCATCAACGGCAGGACGGCTTTTGTCATGTTGACCGTTCCCCAAAAATTAATCTCAAACTGGTTGCGGGCTAAGGTCGAGCTGGTTTCCTCAGCACTGCCATTGAGATCATTCCCCGCATTATTTACTAACGCGTCAATGACTATTGACTTAGCCGATAACGCAGCTACACAATTTTTAATAGAATCCTCGGACGTTATGTCTAAGGGTAGCAGCGTAAAGGCAACCTTGTGTTGATGCTGCTCAGGAAACCGACTGGTGCCAAACACGTTGAAACCGCTCGTATGCAACTTATTGGCAATACTCAATCCAATTCCTGAGGTTGCCCCTGTAATCAATACGGTTCGCGTAGTCATAGCCATGAAGAATTTAAAATACTGTTTACGTAAGCTTGTTGGGCAAGAGAGGTGCCCTGTTGAGTGCCTGTTTAGTCACTAAATACTCAATGAGAATTTGACTGGGAAGCCTTATTCTGTCCCAAACCTGCTACGATCAAATTTGACACGAACTCGGCAATCATTACAGTGGGTGCGTTCGTATTCGCGGATGTAATCGTTGGCATGATTGACGCGTCGGCAATTCGCAGGCCTTCAATGCCATGCACCCGTAAGTGAGCATCCACCACCGCCTCTTTGTCAGACCCCATAGCGCAAGTCCCAACCGGGTGGAAGTAGGGCAAACAGGCATCTGCCAAAAAGTGCCGTAAAGACTCCCGACTGAGTCGGCTAGCGGGTGCCACCCACCGCTTAATTAGCTGCTGGCAAGCAGGCTGAGATACGATATCTAACCCGATTTCAACAGCACTTAATAGGGCTTCTACGTCCGCTGGAGCCTCCAGAAAATTGGGTTGAATCTCAAGGGGGTCGTCATGAAGCGCCGTCCTCATTTTCAGGTAACCACGGCTTTCAACCCGCACCAGCGAGGGCATGATGCTAAACGCATTTTGGGGAACCGGGTACTGCATCCCTATCTCCGTTGATACGTAGGGAAGCTGAGCCACCAGGAACATCAAATCTGGTGATGGCAGACCTGAGCGGCTTTTCCAGAATAGCGTAGTGTCGGCAAGGTTGTTGCTGAATGGCGTCACTGCTTCTTTTGTCTCGAAGCATAGTCCGGCAATCATGGGATGATCCTGAAGATTTTGACCCACACCGGGAAGGTCAGCCAAAACAGGTATAGAAAGCCTTTTCAGTTCCTCCTGCGGACCAAGGCCGGAAAGCATCAGTAACCTCGGGGTGTCGATGGCTCCCGCCGAGAGGATTACCTCCTGGGACGCAGTTAGGTTGAAGACTGTATTGTCTCTTATGACGTCGAGGCCTATACACCGCTGGTCCGACAGCCTCAACTTAAGTACCTTGGCACCGGTTATCACCGTCAGAGCAGGCTTACCCAGGACAGGACGCAGGTAAGCATCGGCGGTGCTACATCGTACTCCCCCGCGTACGTTCATATTAATTGGCCCGACACCAATTGGTTCCGGCACATTAATATCATCCAGATACGGAATCCCGTACGACTTTCCCGATTCTATAAAAGCCTTCCCAATGGGATTGAGATGCTGAGCCCGTTCAATATGCATTGGGCCACCCACTCCGCGCCAAGCGCTACCACCGCCTTCCCAATCTTCCGATTTTTTGAACAACGGCAGGACCGAATCGTAATCCCAGCCGATATTACCTGCCTCTGCCCAGTTGTCATAATCAAGCCGGTTTCCTCTGGCCCAGATCAGGGTATTAATGCTTCCCGTACCGCCTAGGACTTTACCCCGTGGAAGCAGAAGAGATCGATTATTGATTCGTGGAGTTGAATCGTACCCATAGCGCCAGTCGTGAGATGATCCAATATTCTCAAGCCACCTGGCTGGGTCTGTAATGGAGGCAATACCTTCATCTGAACCCCCGGCCTCCAGCAGCAGGACAGATGCATCCGTTCCCTCTACCAAACGACGGGCGATTACACAGCCTGCCGATCCAGCACCAACAATGATGTAATCGTAGGTGCTCTGCAACTGCTGAGTCTTCAATAACCGATCACCCGGTTGGTCTGCGACGGCTTTTACGTTTTCTGATTCGACCATGATGCGTTTATTTAGGAGGTATGTAATTTTTGTAATTCAAAAAGAAAACTCGATTGAGTTGAATTGACCGGAGGAAGATGCAGTTGCTTCCCAATGGCGACGATTTGGGAGTCGGTGTACAATGGCACACTAGTAGCTGGATGCTCAAATCAGGCTGATGGGTCAATGTACTTCAAACGCCCCCTGACGTCCACCCACCGAAATAGGATATGCCCTAGCCCGGTCCAGCAGCATCGGGTCAGCGATGTTGATGCCGTCAGATACGTTATTGGGATTGAAGAACAGCGTCTTATCCTGCGCTATGGTGTTGTCGGCCACTTTAGTAACCCGAATTGTACCCAACAACACACGCTTGCGGCTGTCGGGCCAGGCAATGGACGGGTCTTCGATTTTATCGCCTTTCTGAGCCAGTTGCGCGTATAGGTTGAACACAAGTGGCTGTTTGGCTACCCGCTGGATGATTTCTTCCCGCAGGTAATTCGGCCCGCGTTGGGCAACCTCTGCTTTGGTTAGAAACTGCTCGCCCGCTTCGGGTATAAACTGGTAGCGAACGTACTGCGACTGCCCGGCTTTGTTGGTGAATTTGAACGAGTTCACCCCAAAGTACGATAGCGTGGCCCAACTGGTGGTGGGCGGTTTCTGGGTCGTCAAAAACGTTTTCGCGATGGGGTGCGAGGCCAGAAACTGGTTGAGCGGGGCGGCATTACCCGCATGGGCCGCGCCGATGGCTTCGAGCAGGGTCTTGAAGTCGTCCGTGTTGGCAACAGGAAAGCCGTTGAAGCTGTGGGCCACAATGTCGGTGGACTGGTTATCCGGCAACAGAAACTTGATGGACAGGCCCCGGGGATTGCTGTCTCCCGTCGTATCGGGAATGGTCAAAATGCCGGTAAAGTCAGAGAACCGGACGATAACCGGCACAGACTGCTTTTGCAGGTGAGCGGCTTTGGTCAGGGTAGCAGCTTCGGGCGCGGGCGTGAATGCTCCTTCCAGAATAAACCCTTTGGCGTGAACGGCGCGGCCACCGTTTTTACCGAAGGCGGTGTGTAAAGCATCGACAGTTTGGATGGGCGTGGCGCGGGTATTTGAGGTTACCCCCGCATTGCCATCCTGCGCGTTGGCCCTCATTAACAGACCAAATAACAAGATGATGAAAACGAAGGCGACCTGAAGGCCCATCCTGGTGGCGTGGACTTCTGCCTGAGTCGTGATAAGGGCTAACTGGCTTGGGGTGACTGGTTGGTATTGCATAAGTAGTTCGTTATGACTGGTTCGATTACCCCATTCCAAACCCCGTGCCGCCCAGTACGTGAGTCAACTTAGTCCAACTAAATACCTCCCTGCGTGGCCACAGCAGGCTTTTTGGCTCGTTTTAGTCTATATCGATGACAGATTGGGCCAGGAAAGGACTCCAATAGTTTTGGAAAATGCCCGTGATTCTGTGGAGTACTCCAGCAAATCTGGAGCGAATGAATGCGCCCAGGTACGTGTGGTCTAATCAAAGCAGGCGTTACGGCGCGTTAGGGCTGTTTTGGCAATCGGTTTGGCCAACTAACCGGCAGTGGTACAGGACTTGCCAACTCAACTTTAGCTGGTCACCTTTCCAGCGCAAATCAAGATGGCACATCGGAATCAAGTCATTCGCAACCGCAAAACCGGGCAGGAGATTCTGTTCCTATACACGGCCAGCAATACCGCCGGTAAATTTCTGGGGATGGTCGCTACGTTTCAGCCGCAACACGAACCACCCATGCCGCACTACCACCCGCAGCAGACGCTGGACTTCGACGTACTCAAAGGCGAACTAACCGCACTGGTGAATGGCCAGCGGACCCGCCTACAATCGGGCGACGCGCTGCACATCCCGGCCAACCAGACATACGCGCTCTGGAATGGCTCGGCGAGTGGACAACCGGCGGTTATTAACTGTCGGCTGCGTCCCGCCTTAGACGCGGAGTTTTTACTGGAAACAGCAACGGACTTAGCTAATGCCGAACCGGGTGAAGCCAACCAATTGGCGCAATTGCTTCAGAAAATCCTGGTGGCCCGTCAATTCTCGAACGTGTTCCGGCGATGTTATTTTCCACTCGTTCTGCAAAAAATCGTGTTTCTCCTGCTGACTCCAGTAGCGTATCTTGTCAGATATAGGAAGTTACAGGGAACTACTCAGAATTGTCAAGCTAAAAGTTAAACATTCTCCTCTGTCCCAAATGAGAACCAGGGAGGGGATTTCATAAATAACTGTTTGTTACGAAGCCTTCCGACTGTTCGTTTATTGATTCTTATTCATCCAAAACCGGATCGTGTTGCCATCGAGATCCTTGAAGCTGGCAATGTCGGCTCCCTCTCCCAGATCTATGATGGGATGAATTAATGGGTAATTAGTCACGTGGGAATAGTTGCAGGGAGACGTATCGCGGTACCAGCGGTATAGTAGCCAATTCGGCAATAATCTACCGCCAGATTTTACCCCCCCGGATGCTGACTTTACCGCGCTGCTCCAGCCGCTTCACCGTCCGGATGACCGTCTCGACACGCAGGCCCAGCATATCGGCCAACTGCTGCCGCGAATACGGCACTTCGTAATCCAGAACTGATAAGGAATTGGGCGGCTTTAGGTGGTCGATGTAATGCAACAACCGCTCTTCAGCTACTTCGATAGCCAGTTGTTCAAGCACCAGGGCCTTGTTGAGGAGCCGTTCGCTCAGGGTTTGCGTGAACGTCAAATGAACGTCAAAATGATCGCGCAGGAGTTGCTCAAACTGCGGGTGGTTACACCGCCAGAGAGTGGTGGGCTTCGTGGTCAGCGCACTGGCCGGGTACGGCTTTTGCACCAGAAAAGGAGCCTCACCGAAACTCTGCCCGGCGCAGAAGATGCCCTGCACAAACTCTTTACCGTCGCCGAAATTTACGGTTTTGACCTCCCCCGCAATAATCTGGTAGTAAAATAGCGCGTTTTCGCCCTCGCTGAACAGCAGAACGGCTTTGGGCAGGTGAATCTCGACGGCTCCGTACTGACGCAATAGCGACGGGTCAATCATGGCGGGCTGGCGAACTTTGATTCGTGCAGATAGCTGATGAAATAAAACGCGGCCCAGGCAATGAAAAACAGCACCACCGCCCACACCCAGGCCGATATGGGCTTGGGTGTTTCGGAAGCCGCAACCACGAACGAATCGTTGCTCTCACTGCCGTAGGCGTTGAGGGTAATGGGAATCACATCGGACACTGTATCGCCCGGCTGTACGCCAATGACCGAAATGGCCGGGCCGTTGCGGACGGTGAACGGGATGCGCTGAACGCCTTCTTTACCCTGCGATGAGCGGGCCACCACTTTCAGTACGTGTTCCCCATCGACCAGTTTAGTCGTGTCCAAGTCAATCCTGACCGGGGGCGCGTACTCGGCGAATGGTACCGGATTATCGTCCATAAACAGGGTTAGGGTTGGCGTGGATTTATTCATGGTGCCAGTCGGTTAGCCCGCATCCGTTCAGGGCGGATGCGGTTCGGGTGCCGGGCTTTATTAGATACCAGACAAACAGCACCAGTGTCAGCAGCACCAGCGCGATGGCTCCATACAGAATCCAGTAGTCGAGCGGGCCTTCGGGGCCGGTGCCGTGGGTGATGCCCGCGAATCCTTTCGGCTGTCGTTTTTTGCAAACTGGACAGGCTAGCAGCACTCCTGATAACAGAAAGAGCCATACAGTGATGAGGAACGTCTTCATTGAGTGGTTTCCGTTTTGATGGTTGCGCGAAGTTTCTTCACAAAGTCGGGGGTTACCCGGTCGGCTTTGTTGCCCCACGTACTGCGCTCATGGGTGGCGATGGCGGCAATCTCATCGTCGGAGAGTTTTTCGGCGAAGGGGGGCATCACGGCGTATTCGGCGCGGGCGTCGTAACCCTGTAACATAATGCGGACCATCAGTTCGGCATTGGCATCGTTCACGACCGGACTGCCTTTCAGGGGTGGAAACGCACCCGCCAGACCCTCGCCGTTGGCCTGGTGGCACGCCTGACAATGCTGCGTGTACAACGCGGCACCATCCAGTGCTGAGGTTTGCACCAATCCATCCACCCCGCCCGTTCCCGGCTCTTTCGGGACAGATTTTCTGTATTCGATAAACGCCGGAGCTGAGCCGTCGGGCAAATCGACCTGCTTCAGCAACAGCAGGTATGCCACCAACTGCCGGACTTTCTCACCCGGAACGATGTGCCCCCGACGTCCAGCCCGAAACGGCTCCGGTACGTTCAACTCCTTGTCGTATCCACCCACCGTTTCAACCTCCTCGAATAGCCACGGATATGCGGGCATGATGGATTCCTTCACCACCGAACGCGGATTGTAGAGATGCAGATAGTGCTAATCCGCGCTGGGCTGTCGCTCACCGATTTCGGTCAGGTCGGGACCGGTGCGCTCCGTTCCCAGCACCGAGGCCGTGGCCCGCATGTTGTCCAGGCGGCTGCGCCAGGCGTAATCCGCCGGAATACCGGGCCGTCCGCCCCAGGTCTTGTCCATATCAATGTTACGTACCTGCTGCGTGTGGCAGCCTACGCACCCTTCGGCAATAAACACCCGCAGGCCCGCTTCAACCTCGTCGTTGCGGGGCTGGCCACCAGGTAGGGAAGCCCTATTTTCCTGCACCGACCAGGCGGGCTGCACGGCAATCAGGCCGCTCAGGGCTACGTACCCGACGAAGACCGTCAGCACGAACAGCCGATGATTTTTATACAGGTTGAATCGCATGACCTTCGGACGGTTTAGACTGGACGAATTGGCGGTCCGACGAATCGGGCATCAGCATATCGTACAGATTGTAAGCAAAAACGATGTGAGAAATCAGCATCATCGTTCCGCCGATGGCCCGCCAGAGCCAGTACGGCATCATCAGCACCACCCCGTCGATGAAGGGCTTACCGGCCAGCCAGCCGAAGCCCTTGAGCGTTCCGCCCACCATCAGCGAGATGATGTAGGCGAGTAGGCCAATAAGGGCGAGCCAGAAATGAACGCCCACCAGCAGTTGCCTGGGTTCGCGGCCCAGAAAGCGCGGCACAAGCGCGTAGATGCACCCCCAGAGCATGAAGGCGATGATGCCATACATGGTAATATGCGAGTGGGCCACGTTGAAGTCGGTGAAATGCCAGATGACGTTGGTAAACCGAAACGCCTGCAATGACCCCTGCACCGACCCGATGAAGTAGAACAGAATGCCCGTCAGTAAAAACGGCAGTGCGTAACTATCAGCGATGGATTTGTAGCTGCCCCGGATGGTGAGCAGAAAGTTGGTTGTACCAGCCAGCACGGGGATGAACATCCCCGCGCTAAACACGATGGCTACCGTCTGCAACCACCACGGCAGTGGGCTGAATACGTAGTGGTGCGTACCGATGAGGGTATAAAACAACAGTTGAGTCCAGAAGGCCAACACCCCCAACGAGTACGAATAAATGGGCTTGTTGAGCGACATGGGTAGAAAATAATACAGTAAACCCAGTGTGAAGGTCATAAACCACATCCCCACACCCTGGTGCATATAGTAGCCCTGAATGATCGTTTCGCCCATGCCGTTCTGGTAAAAAGGCAGGTAGCCAATAACCGTCAGCGTAAGCGTCCAGACGAGGGCGGCCAGAATATACCAGTTGGAGATGTACATTTCCTCCGTCTTTCGGGTAGCCACCGTCCGGTAGAAATTAACGAACGCCACACCCACCCCGATGACGAACAGGCCCATGACTGGCCATACGTACTCACGGTATTCGCCCCCGCCGTTGTTGATGCCTGCCATCAGACAAACGGACCCCAGCAACACGCAGGCGTTGACCAGAGCCAGCGACAGCCATCCCAGCCCGTAACTGTACAGCCGCACATTACCCGTGCGACTGACCACGAAGTGCCCCAGCCCCAGCATGGCCAGCGACGACCAGCCCCAGAATACGGCGTTGGTATGCACGGGCCGGAGCCTGCCAAACGACAGCCAGGGAATGTGGTCGAGGTCAGGCCGGACGAACTTGATACCGACGTACCAGCCCACCGCCGTACCGAACACGAGCCAGAACGTAGCCGTGAGCAGAAACGCGCTGACCAGCGTAATCAGACGCGGGTCAACCTCCCGGTAGCGGAAGGCCTTCTTTTTCTCGGCCACCAATGGCGCGTGAACGTCCGTGGAGAGAAAATTAACCAGGCCCCGTTCGTCGTGCGGCAGGCCATCGCCCGCGAGCTCGTTACCGCTGAGCCGGTAGTCGAGCGAGCGGTGGCGGTCAACAAGTCGGCTGAGTTGTGCCGACGAAAGGTTCGTCACTGTTTCGTCGAAATCCCGGTCCGTTTCGTGGTCTGATGGTGGGTACAGTTGGCGCACAACCCGCCCCAGCCGTACAATGGCGATAAACGTCACGAACACCACGACGAGCAATAGCAACACGATGGTGCCAACAATGCCGGGCTGATTCCAAACCTCACCCGGTGGGTTGGTCTGTGCCAGCGCGGGTTGGAAACCGTTCAGCCAGAGGGCCACAATTAATAAGTAAGCGGAGGGCTTTTTCATGGCTGTATCAGATAGCGGTTGATCAGGTTTCATCTGAAAATCAGCACCCTGGCATCGGCCACGCAGTCGAGCGCGTGGGTGAGTAGGGCAGGAAAAACCACCCACTCGCCGGGCTGGAACCGCAGGGTTTCATCGGCCATCGTGATGTCAATCTGCCCATCGAGGACTAGCACGAATACGTCGCTGTTGGCGTGGTGGGGCGGCATCCGGTCGCCGGTGCGGAAGGTTTTGCAATATGCTTTTCTATCGCCCAAATCCGTCAGCAGCGTCATAGCGGCTTTGTCGGTGGGCAGGTGGGGGATTGCGGGCAAGCTGTTCTTAACCATGGTGAAGTTGAGTTGGGGTGAGCGTATGGAGTTTGGCCTGTAACACCATCGACATGGTGCGGGCGCGTGTCTTGGCTGTTTCGGCCACCGGTCCGGTGAACAGCGCGTCGACGGTGTTGCTGAACAGGCTAATCCAGCGGTCAAACTGGGCGGGTTGCAGGGCCTGCTTCAGGTGTAGTTCCACGTGTTTGAGGATTACGTTGCCGTGGTAGCGGTTTTGGCCGAAAAGAATTGTCTCCCAGAAATCGCCCATCAGTGGAAAGTGCGTTGCGGGCGTTACGTGGGCCACGAGCGTGAAAATCAGGCCAAGTTGCTCGTCGGCGAAGACCCGTCCGTAGAAGGTCTCGACCAACTCATCAATGTCGGTGCGGTTGCGGATGTCGTGCATGAGTATTGTGTTTGTTATCCGGTTGCAAAGGTGCCGCTCCCCAACGGACTGGATTTATGATCTATGTCATAACCGATCGAAGAAAAGGCAAAATCAGGGGAGAAGTAGCTGAGCGAGGTCGGCGGCTGGCGTATCGGCATACATGCCGTAGCCGTTGACCAACACGCCTTTGATGCCAAACTTATCCGAGGTGACTGCGTAAAGAATGGCTTGGTCAGCGGGGTCGGTCGGCCCCTCGAATCGGTACACGGCATCAATCTCAAACGCGCCCGGCTCTTGCCAGATTGACGAGTGCAGGGAGTTGAAATCCGTAATGTATCCCTGCCGGTTCAATTCGCTGATGCATAGGGAAAGCGTTTCGGGAGAATCCATAACGAAGGCGGTTGCTGATGTAATGGCGGTTGCCATTTGTATGCCAGTACGGCCAGCCTGCCTGATACAGGTTGACAAACGGCCCAAGAAGGTCGTGACGACGTATTTTACCCACCGCGAGCCTGGAGAGTGGTACGCCTATACCTCTAATTTATCTGGAGTTCTTTACCCACTGCTCCAAGACTTCTGGACTATTGCATCAGCGCCATCGGTTACGATGGCTCCTCATCTCCGGTAAAACCAGCGTGGTTAGCCCGTAAGAACGCTTGTTCAGTATTGCCCATCGGCCCAACCCCTTTGGCACAAAGTTTGGCGTATGGGTAGCAGGCCCGGCGAATGCGACTCGAGTAGCTTCCTAAGCCCTGACCAATTTTTAAACCCTGTTACCTGGTTACACGCATGGACCCAATCACGTTAATTCCTGCCAATACTCTGCTCACGGCTACACCCGAAGAGGGTCGTCAACTAGCTATAAAAATGGCCCGACTCATCATTAAAGCCACACAACCAGACGCGCAGGTTCGGGAAAACCTGCGTACGCTGTACGCCAACGATGCCGTAATGCTGATTGCGATTGGACAAACGGTGGCTACTGAATTTGCTACTATTGCCGCTGCCAATAATTACTGGCGCAGGTAACGAAGCATAGCCTGTTATTCCCTCGCATAAACGTATCATAGCTGTCTGCTCTCTGTGTGCTAAGTAGATTAACTTTGTCTATGATATAGTATTCATTTATCGTGATTATAATTTATATATTATATGATAATATTTACATGTAATAGAAACAAAAAATGACCGCTCGTCCTTGTTAATCAAGGGTTTGACCCAGCAATAAATTCAGCCAATACCTCTTGCGATAAGTACTGTCAGTCGTGCGAGGCACAAATGACTTCGACGGTCCACCGCTGCGGTTAGTCTGTAAAGCAGCTAGTTTCATCAATGACCTTACCTGTTGACGACCCACCTAATGGCCTTGCTCCTGCAACTCTGCCGCAATTCGGCGGCTCCCGTAGCATCGTTTGTGGGTCCAAAACACGTGTTCCACCATCTGCTTTTTATGCTGCTTTTCGGCTGTGGGCTGGTAAGTCTGCCTGGACGCGGGACCGCCCCTTCGGTATCGGTAATAGGCTGTTCGACTCACGTCTAGTACGGCGTACAAAGTAAACCCATCAGTTAGTGCCTGAGCAGATTGTAATGCCGCGTAAGGTCGCCCGGCTTGGTCAGCTACTCTGAAAATGCTCAATCGTAATCCCGGGGCCGCTGCACTGGAGCCTACACATACCGTTTAGTCATTTGCCAGATCAACATTTGTTAATTTCTGGCGAAAGATCCTTATTTGTTTCATCATTCACTTACAGACAAAATTGTAGCCAGCGGAACTAAAACTAACTGATAGTCAATGGGCTTACAAATAAACAGTTCTGTAAATTCCTGACAATAATATGTTGGATTGAGAGCAAAAAAACGTAACGCGCTTAAAAACAGTGTAGTGTGCGGGACTTGGTCGACAATCCAAACTCTGGCCATGGGTCAGGCACGTAATTTTTCAACAAGAAGCCACTTAGTAAAATAAATCAAAAGAATTGGGTACGTAAGCATCCTTCATGCCGAATAAAGTTATGAAAACCCTGATTGTTGTATTCCTGTTTCTAGTGGTGGTTTTGTGCTGTAAGAAATCGGATACGGGATCCACTCCAGCCCCATTTTCTATCCAGAGTTTTACTCCAGCGCAAGGCATAGTCGGCACGACTGTTACGATTCAGGGCATAGGGTTTAGTATTGACCCTACCAAAAACGTCGTAAAATTTGGGGGCGGGGTGGCAACTATCACAACTGCTGCGACGACACAATTGGTTATGACGGTTCCGGCGACAGCACAAACAGGTAAAATTACGGTCGAAGCCAACGGGCTGACCACTACCTCTGCCACCGATTTTACCTTACTTCGTGCCCCTAGTATTGCAAGTTTCAGTCCTGAACAAAGCGAAGAAGGAGACGAAATTGATATTAAAGGCGATAATTTCACTAACAATACTATCGTAAAGTTTAATGGGGTTGCGGCCAAGACCATTATCCGCGTAGGTGCCACAGAACTAAAGGCGATTGTACCGGATGAGGCAAAAACGGGTAAAATTACGGTGGAAGATGTGGGAATATCAGCTACATCGGCAAAGGTTTTCACCGTTATTATACCACTGTCGGCTAAAGCTACCGTAACGAAACTGGCGGGTATTCCTGCCTTCGCTTCGACAGGTGCCGATGGAGTACGGATGCTTCTTACCAACGAGCTGTATATCACTGGGCCAGCCCAGAATACAGTTTATAAAATGAACCTGACTACGTTCACTGTTACGTCTTTTTTGACTAACATCAACCGTCCCATTTCCATTAGTTCGGATCTCCATTATTACATCGGTGGCTTCGATAGCTTTAATGCCTATGTCAATGGTACTACGCTAAATAAAATACCCTATCCGAGCCAAGTAACTGGCGGCTTTTACTCTTTAAAGACAGCGCCAAAACATCCAACCATCAGAATGTATGGTATCGATTTCTCGAACACGATTATTGCCGTACTGTCAACTTCTGGAAATCCTATTACAACAGCGGTTAGTTCGTATAGCCCCATAAATACCCAGCTCCAGAGTACGATAAATAATGGATCGGCTATGCTGGGAACCAGCAGTAAAAGTACGTTTGTATTTGCCAATCATGCCCTTTGGCAGTTAGAGACTCCTTCTAGTCCGCTCAAGCTCGTGGCTGGCTTCACTGGCAAGGCCGATTACGTGGACGGCGCAGGTGCTGCCGCCCGGTTTCAAGATGGAGGTTACGGACGTGGTAATGCCATTGCTGTTGATGAGAGCGATAACGTATACGTAGCAGATTACGGGTCAGGATGTATTCGTAAAGTAGATGCCTCAGGCAACGTATCGACCGTTGTTGGCAATAAAAAGCTTTTAAGCGTAACTGGCTCAGCCAAAGTAGGTAAAGGAAACCGAATGGCATTCCGTTTCGACAGTTGGGATATTGCCTTGACTACCGACGGTACGTTGTACGTAATCGCCAACAATGATGTGGAAAGTACTACGCTTCGCTATGCCATTTATAAAGTAACGTTTGATAAATAGCTCAATAGGGAGTGCTTTTTGAACTGTGTCAGTGAGGTTAGTCGAAGCTGTGGGGCTTGTGCGTTCCTCAACGATAATGCGAGACTGCTCGCTGAACTGTGTCAAGCTCAGGGGTGAATAGAAGGGAAGAAGAAATCTCCTTATTTTCATCGTACCATGACTGACCAATTTGACTTCGAAGCCTTCAAACAGGCCGCTATCAAAGGCCTTTACGAAGGCAAACCTCTGACGGGCGAACAGGGTTTATTCGCGCCGCTGCTCAAGCATTTTCTGGAGTCCGCCCTAGAGGGGGAGATGGACGGACATTTGCAACAGACTCGCCAAACTGAGCAGAATCGCCGCAATGGCAAGACCAACAAAACCGTCAAGAGTAGTGCAGGACTGCTGGAACTGACTACCCCGCGTGAACGGGCAGGTACTTACCAACCCGGACGCGGGACCGCCCAACTCATCCCCAAGCGGCAGGTGGTACTTACGCCTCAGCTGGAGCAGAAAGTGCTCTCGCTTTATGGGCGGTCCGCCGCTGCGGTGGGCAATAGTTACTCAGACATCAGCCAACACTTGCAGGAAATGTATGGCTACAGCCTCTCTGACAGCGAGTTAACGGCCATTACGGATAAGGTCATTCCCGCCATGCGGGAGTGGCAAAACCGGCCTTTGGAAAGTCTGTACGTACTGGTCTGGCTCGATGGCATTTACTACAAGGTACGCTACGAGGGCCGGGTCGTCACGCGGGTACTCCACAGCGTGATCGGTCTGACGCTATCGGGCAAAAAACAAGTGTTGGGCATCTATACCGCTGAGAGTGAGTCGGCTAAGTTTTGGTTGAGCGTGCTTACTGATCTCAAACAGCGGGGCGTTGTCGACTTGCTCATCACCTGTGTCGATGGCCTCTCAGGCTTTGATACGGCCATTGGCACTGTGTTTCCTGCCGCCACCGTGCAGCTCTGCATTGTCCACCAGTTACGCAATTCGTTCCGCTTCATTCCTGACAAACATCTCAAGGAATTTGTCGCTGATATCAAGACCGTTTACCAGGCTCCTACTGCCGAGCAAGGCTGGGAAGCATTGCTGGTGGTAGAACGGACCTGGGGTGATCGTTATCCGCAGGCCGTGCGGTCGTGGGTAGCTAAGTGGGCCTTATTATCGCCTTTCTTTGACTACCCAGCAGCAGTACGGAAGGTGATGTATACCACGAATATGGTCGAGGGTTATCATCGACAACTGCGCAAGGTGATTAAGACGAAGGGAGCCTTTTGCTCGGATATGGCCTTGCAGAAATTAGTCTACCTAACAATTCAGAACGTTCAAACCAAGTGGGAAAGGACGACTTATAACTGGAAGGATGTGCTGGGCCAGATCAGCATTATATTTGACGAACGCATCCAACCGCATCGCTTCGACTAGCCCCACTGACACAGTTCAAAAAGCACTCCCGATAATGCTAGTTTCTCACACTCTACTGCCATACGCTATCTATTAACTAAGGTGAAGTGTCTCAAATTTACGGCCCAGAATAGCCACGTCGTCCGTTTTGAGCCAGTCGCGAAGGAGGGTGGCGTAGATGGTACGAAAATCGACGGTGTATTGCAGGTCACCTTCGTCCAGGTTGCTGAGGTTGGGCGCTTCGTTGAACACCTTCGAGGTTGCTCCGTTGAGACCACCGCCAAGCAGAAACACGTTGTTGGCCGTGCCGTGGTCGGTGCCGTTGCTGGCATTTTGTTTCACCCGGCGGCCAAACTCCGAGAACGTCATCAGCAATACATCGTTCTGGCGATTCGTAGCTTTCATATCGCCCATGAACGCTTTCACGGCTTCAGCGTATTGCCGTAGCAGCCGTTCCTGCTGGTTGGGCTGGTTAATATGCGTATCGAAGCCGGAAATGGAGATGTAATAGACGCTGGTACTCACCCCCGACTGAATCAATTCCGAAACCGTTTTCAAGCGATTGCCCAGTTCACTGGCCGGATACGTCCCTTTGGTTGCGTTGACCGGGCTGGCCATCCGTGCCGATTTATCATAGACATAAGCTGCCGAAGAGACCGTTTCGGCCAGGGTTTTATACAGATACGCCACGTTGCCGTGTTCGTCGGCGTGGCTGGCGTTGGCTAATCCCTTCACCAAGCCACTCTGGGTTTGGTTATAGAGTTTTTGTGGATTGAGCATGGCCAGGCCGTTTATGGTGCTACCCTTCAGCGCCAAGCTGAGCGTGTCGTCGACCTCCACAGCGCGGTGGGGCTGGCAGGCAACGGTGCCTGTGCAGTTGGCATCCAAATACCGGCCCACCCAGCCCGTCGACAGGTATTGGTCAGACGCACTGGCGGTTTGCCAGATGTCCATCGACCGGAAATGCGACCGATCAGGATTCGGGTAGCCCACGTTGTTGATCACCGTAACCAGGCCATCGTCATACAGGGCTTTGAGGGGTTCGAGAGCTGGATTAAAGCCAATTTCATCGTTGATAGTCAGTACTTTATCGCGAGGAACAGCCAGCGTGGGGCGTTCGCGGTAGTAAATATCGTTGCGGTAGGGTACCACCGTATTCAGACCATCGTTGCCGCCCGACAGTTGCACAATCACCAGCGTTTTGCCCGTTGCCGGGGCCGCACCGATGCCCGCCAAACCCAACTGATTGAGTTCGTAGGCTTTTAAAAAGTGGGGAATCAGCATGGTACCGGCGGTGGTCAGGGCCGACTTGGTAAGAAAGTCTCTGCGTTTCATGAGGTTGTCTGATTTAACACAGTTGGTATTCGGGCAGGGCCATGAGCGTGGCCGTTAATGTTTTGATTTGTTCGCTGCGGGAGCTGTCCGGTTTCAGGCGGTTAACTAGTACCTCGCGTTGCGGTGCGCCCAACGGTTGCTGCAGGAGGAAATGAGCCAGTTCGTCGGGTAGCTTAGGGGTAGGTACATTGGCAAAGGCTGCCTCAAACGCGGCCCAGTCGGCGGTGACGGTCAATGCCCCCTGCCCGCGCCGGGACAAAATCTCGGTATTCACGTCGCCGTCCTCTTTGGGTTGAATGGTGGTCTGACCAGCCTGCAAGAGCACGTCGGGCAGTTTCATGCGGAACAGCAGACTCGAACTGTCGATCCAGTTGCGGCCCCCGGGCCAGCCCGCCACGTTGGGTGGATAGAGCAGCACCTGCCCCAGGGTACGCTGAATAAAGATGAGCGATTGTTTCTGCCCGAATGTCAGGTTGAGCGTATGCTGCATGCCCGCTACCAGTTCGACCGGCGATTTGATGCGGTTGCCCACAATGACCGGTTCGTAAAACCAGTCGGCGGTCAGGATCGTCTCCAGCAGATCGGTAATGTCGTAGCCTGTGCTGTAAAAACGGTCAGCCAGCGCGTTGATGCGGGTTTGGGCGGCAGTCTCGGTGGCCTGCTCATCCACCAGAAACCGGTATAGCCTGGTTGTTACGAAACGGGCCGTCTGCTTCTTTTCCAGCAGCAGCCGGATCACGTCTTCACCGGCGAAGTTGCCCGTTTGCCCAAAAATCGTCTTGGGGCCGTCGTCGTGCTGATTTGGCCGAAACACAAACTCACCCTGCAAATTGAACCCCCAGCCCGTAAAGGCACGGGCGGCATCTTTCACGTCGGCTTCGGTATAATTCCTGGCTGATGTGGTGTCGGTGCGGCCCAATGTGAATAACTCCATCACCTCGCGGGCAAAGTTCTCGTTGGGGGCATTCCTGCGGTTTTGCTGGTTGTTGAGAAACTGCAGCATGGCCGGTTCTTTGGAGACGGCCATCAGCAGATCGCTGAACTTACCCAGTGCATTTTGGCGTATCGTATTCAGGTATTGCTGAATAGCCCCCGGACTCAGCACCCGGCAGGCAAAGTGACCGTGCCAGAAGAGGGCCATTTTTTCACGCAGCACCCCCTCACCAGTACCCATTTTCTCGGCCCACAATACGTTCAGGTCCCGAATTTTGGTGGTGTTTTCCTTGATGCGCATTTTGAGGGCATCGCGGTCGATCATGCCGTTGTTGAACATACCCCGCAACGCCTGCCGGTTGACGACCTGACTTGGCTCAACCACTGTGAGGGGAACCACCGACGCACTGCCCTGAAGCAGGTCGCGTACCACTTTTTTAAGCGGGCGGCTACTGTCGCGTTGCACCACGGCGGGCGTAGCCCCGAAGCCCGCCCGCCAGTAGAGGTGCTGAATTTGCTGCTGTTTACAAATCGAACGCATATGGGATCGTTGATTTAAGAGACTGCTTTACCGCACTACCACCACCCCGCGCGGGGCCACATATACCCGGCGCGGGGCGACTACCACCGGGCGGGGGCGCACCACATAGACCGGCCGCGGGGCCACATAGACAGGCCGTGGCCGCACTACCCGAACAACTACGCGCTGTGCTTCGGCGATTTGCGTAACAAACAGGCCGAGGGCCAGGACGAGAAATTGGGCAATTTTTGCAGTTTTCATTAGGTTACGACGCTTGTGGTATAAACGGATGTAGTGGTCGTGGCTGGCATTGTAGCCCGGCGCTTCTATCCCTAAAATGCGACAACCGGCATAAACTTGCGGGGGAGAATAAAATTTGTTGGCCCCGCAAGTTTATGCCAGTTATCGCATTCAATAGCCAAACGGCTATCATGTCAACTCCTTAAAACAACATGCGAATGAACGTTAACCTGTTGCTAGTGGCCTTGCTGCTGCTGGGTTGCGGCAAGAAAGACGACATACCGGCCACGCCAACCCCCGCGCCAGGTAAACTGATGACGTTTGTGGCCCCGGCTATGACCGATGCCGCCATCAAGACCTATCCCGACAGCCATTACGTCTATCTGAACCGGACCATAACGCCCCTTAAAAAGTTACTCGTGTTTCTGCCTGGTGCCAGTGCCAGATCAGCCAACTACAAACTCTTCGTTGAAACGGCGGGTAATATGGGCTATCACGCGCTGGGGCTAATGTACCCCAATCCGGCAGAGGCCTATAATACGGGTGCCTGTGGCAGTAGCAGCGATGCCGATTGCTTCGGTAAACTCCGCCAGGAAACCCTCGATGGCACCGACCAAACGCCCATTATCGACATAACAGCGGCCAATTCGATCCTGAACCGGCTGACCAAACTGTTGGTGTATCTGGCCAGGACCTACCCCGACGATGCCTGGGGCCAGTACCTCGACGCAGCGGGCCAACCCGTTTGGGCCAACATCGTGATGGCTGGTCATTCGCAGGGGGCTGGTCATTCAGGGTTTATGACCAGAAAATATCCGCTGGCGCGGGCAATTCTGCTGGCCAACAAAGACTTCACCGGGACCAATCAGCCCGCAGCCTGGTATGCCCTGCCGAATGTCACAGGCAGCAACGCCAACGTGTATGGCTTCACCCACATTCAGGACGAATTTGCCGATCAGCAGGCGGTTTGGAAAGCCCTGAAATTAGATGCTTACGGTGCCGTGCTGAACGTAGACAATGTAACGGACTACGTTGGCTCGCACACCCTGACGAGTAGCAAAGCCCCGGCTTCGATACCGAACTCGACGCTGGGTTTTCACAGTTCGGTGGCCGTTGACAGGTTCACCCCCCGCAATGCCGATAACTCACCCGCGTTCGCTGCAGTCTGGACGTACTTACTGAAACTATAATGACAAACCAACGCATTATGCTCAACATGTGGCTGTTAATTGTGCCCGCGATGGCACTCTCGGCCTGTTCAAAAGACAATACAACAACACCAGCTCCGCAACCAACACCCACTACAGCTACCGTTCAGGTCTCAAACGGCTACGGCAGCGGCACCGCCACCGTGGGCGACTCGGTGTTTGTCTGGTCTAACCCACCCGCAATGGGACTGGTATTTGACAAGTGGATGGGCGACGTGTCGGGCCTGAAATACCCGAACGAATGGAAAAGTAAGGTAGCTGTGCCGGCCACCGGGCTGAGGCTGACGGCAACCTACAAAACCAGCACCAGCTTCCAGTTTGTAGGCGAAACCATCAACGGCGCGTCGGTTTACTATTATGTGCCGGCCAATTACAAAGGGGTCGTTCTG
>JBBQLG010000109.1:0-22342 GCA_038327655.1 Cytophagales bacterium | reverse complement strand
TAAAGCGAACGCGGTCACGGTGGATGGCCAGCCGCTGGCGGGCTTCGAGTTGAGTCAGTTGCTCAACTGTTTCGGGAATCAATACGGCGTAGTTCATAGTCAAAAATACGTCATCCTAAATTTAATTTAGTATTAGTTTATTTGCTGGCGACTCCTCAGACGGCATCCATAACGACAACTTGTGTTCCACAACTCTCCACTGTTCCATCGTTTGTATTCCCCAATGCTGTCAGCCAGCGAGGCACATTCAAAATCAACAGGAAAAGCGGTCTGTTGACCTGGGATTCGCCAACGGTCATTGGTCGGTACGATTTTGCCATTACGGTACAGGAATGGCGGAAGGGCGTTTTGTTGAGTCAGACCCAGTATGAACAGCTTATTTTGGCCATAGACAAACCCAACACTACACCCGGCACCCTTCCACCGTATGAACCGGCTCAGCTTTCCGGCGACGGCTTAATCACGGGTGTTACTGAATTGGAAAATAGCCCGGACGTAACTATATCTTTTTTCCCGGTACCCACGCACGATCAGCTTCAGGTAACACTTAACTGGCCACAGCCCGGTCCGGTAACGGTACAGCTTGTCGATCTGGCCGGGCATACCGTCTACGAAGAGCATCAGGAAAATTTGGCTCAGCACTATGAGCGCAGCATTGATATGCGTTTGCTGCCGCCGGGGGTATACTTCCTACGGGTGGTGACTACAGGGCAAACAGTGACGCGGAAAGTTTTGAAACGCTGATAATATTATTCAGATTAACTGTTTCCAGGTCCCTTTGATCCAGTTGTACTTCAGGGTACTGGGCAGGGCTTTCCAGAAGTATTTATTCACGTCGACGGCGAAGGAAGGCTGCATGTAACAGTTAATCGCGCAGCCTTCGCAAGCGGGCAACCGACCTTCCAGCGCCACCAATTTCTGCACCTCCACTGATTGATAAAGGTTGTATAAATCCCCATCAATGGGCAATTCTTTCAGTCCCAGGTGGTAGCAGGGCAGCACTAATTTGTTTTCAGGCGAAATAACCAGCGTCGTACTGGCGGCCCGGCAAACCGGCTTGTCGATGTGGTTGCCGCCGTCGCGACGGAGCGCGATGAAGCCATCGTTCAGGTACACATTTTTTTGCTTCCCCCACCAGGTCATTTGCCCCAGAGCGTCCGCCGACAACTGATCGCCCGTTTCGACCGTATTGTACTCAAAGACCGGATTCAGGATCAACACCAAATCATTGGGTTGACAGATTTCGTCGTACACCGGCTTAATCTGATGCACGTTTCGCTCGAAAACGGTAAACAGAATGTCGGGACGCTCGCCCAGTGAACGGGCAATCTGAATGGACTCCATCACCTTGTCGAAGCACTTCACCCCCCGCGATTGGTCATGCTCCTCCGCAACCGGCGAGTCCAGCGAGAAGTGTAGCATATCGACCAGCCCACGTAACCGTTCGGCGTACTTGGGGTAGAGCAGGGCGTTGGTCGTGAGGGTCGTGATGAACCCCTGTCGTTTGGCTTCGGTGAGCAGTTCCGGTAGTTGACGGTGTAGCAGTGGTTCACCCCCGGTAAAATCGACTACCCGAACGCCCAGTTTTTTCAGGTCGCGGAGGTTGTCCCGGACGTTTTCGGGCGTAACGTAGGGAGATGGCCGTTCCCAGATGTCGCAGAAACTACAGGTCGCGTTGCAGCGGTAGGTGACGTAATAATTGCACAGAACCGGGTGACGAACAAGGCGCATGGGGTAGGCTATTTTTCGTCCAGTTCACTAAGCGTCAACCCAGTGTCTTTCATAATTTGCTTCAACAACCCAATGCCCAGTTCTTTCTTACCGTGAATGGGTATAGTTGTCCGCTGACTTTCATCATTTATGTAAATGGCATGACTGCCATTCTGACGCGAAAATCGAAAGCCTTTTCCTTCCAAAATCTTGATGAGCTGCTTTGCATTGAGTTTTGGATGCTTGTTACTCATGCAGCAATACTCAGTTTTTGAGAGAAAATTTCCTCGTAAATAGGCTCTTTGCGGTCAATTCGGTCTTCGATATGAAGTTGAATAACGCCTTTCAGGTAAGCCAACGCTTCCTCTTTCGTTTCACCTTCGGCATAACACCCTTGTAATGCCGGACAGATGGCTACGTAATTGCCATCTTCATCCTGTTGCACAATCACCGTAAATTGGTAATTTTTCATGACTGCCTTATTGAAGCATCTTCAGCAAACTCGATACCTTGTCTTTCAGGTCTTTGCGGTCTACGATGAAATCCAGAAAGCCGTGTTCGAGCACAAATTCGGCACTTTGAAAGTCTTTGGGCAGGTCTTTACCGATGGTTTCGCGGATGACACGCGGCCCGGCAAACCCAATGAGTGCCTGTGGTTCGGCAATGTTAAAATCACCCAGCATGGCAAACGACGCCGTAACGCCCCCCGTTGTCGGATCGGTCAGCAATGAGATGTACGGAATACCCGCTTTCGATAGTAACGCCAGTTTGGCCGACGTTTTAGCCATTTGCATGAGCGAAAAGCCAGCCTCCATCATCCGGGCACCACCCGACCGCGAGATCATTAGAAATGGCGTTTTGGTCCGAATCGAGTGATCAATGGCGCGGGCAATTTTCTCGCCCACAACCGAACCCATTGAGCCGCCGATGAAATTAAAGTCCATGCAGGCGATCGTCACCTCTACGTCGTTCATACGTCCGTAACCCGACCGGAGCGCATCTTTCAGGCCCGTTTTACTCTCTGTGGCCCGAATTCGGTCCGGGTAAGGCTTGGAATCCGTGAACCCAAGCGGATCGGCGGACGTCATGTTGGCGTCTAATTCCGTAAACTGATTATCGTCGAAAAGCAGGTTAAAATAGGCTTCCGAACCAATTTTTTCGTGGTAATTGCAGTGAACACAGGTGTAGGCGTTGTGCTTGTGTTCCCGCGTATTCATCACTTTTTTGCAGTTCGGACACTGATACCACAAGCCGTCGGGGGCTTCGCGCTTCAGTTCGGTCGGTGTCTGAATGCCTTTATCTTTCCGTATAAACCAGGACATAGTTTGCTAATAAGCGTTAAAAAAGCGGCCGTGACCACCCATTCACAAAAACAAAGATACTAAGAAAAGCTGTTGCCGACGGTCCCGCGTTCCGGCGGCTTTCCCGCACCACACTGAAGACGGCCCGTTTACAAACCAAAAATCAGAAAGTATTACCAATAGAGTCTGTCAGCGGGCCATGAAACGCGGCCGTTGGTGAACGGGCATTCGCTCAATGGCATACCGGAGGGTTGTTCGGGGCAGTCGGCGGAGAGGGGGGCCAGAAATTCTTCCGGTGCTTCAGGACTGCGTTTACCGGCTTTGCGCAGCATCCAGCCCATTGCCTGCTGAATCAGGCCGTGCGGATGCGCCAACAACTGTTCCGTGAGGATAAATTATCGGTAAACTGACCGCGCCGGATAAATGACAACGTCGATAGGAGGGCTATCCGGCTGTTCTTTCGGTGTATTGACCCAGCCCGGTCCTGAAAAATTTTATGACCAACATTGCCCGGTCAATATTTCTCGACTCGGGTGCTTTGCTTTTTATTATTACCGCTATCAGGCTGGTAAATGCCTCATTATGAGCAATCCAGTTATTCCTCGCCCATTTATTTGACAAGCCTCCATATAAATCTATTAAATTGATAGACAATGAGTTACGATAAATAAATCAAACAAAATGGGTATTCAAGTAATTTTTTCAGGTGTAGTACCCAGTACCAGTATGATGCTTTTATCCGTTTCAGGTACTCGCTCAACGTATGAATAAGGTAAATAAACTCCTGGTAATGCTGGTAGATGACGATGAAGATGATCGTTTTTTTATCCGCGAGGCTCTCGAAAAAACCATTCCAAACATCAGGGTAGTCGAAGCCGAAGATGGTCAGTCGCTGCTTACCCTGCTACATGACTCGGACCAGCAACAGGCCGATCAGGCGGTCAGCATTATTTTGCTGGATATGAATATGCCCCGGCTAAACGGGCTGGAAACCGTAGCGGCCATCCGGGCCGATCCTTTTGTGGCGCACATTCCGGCGGTTATGATTTCGACTACGGCTCAACCCGAACTGGTAGCTACCGCCTATGCGAAGGGCATTAACTCGTTCATCAAAAAACCAGCCTCCTACGCCGATTTTAACCGGATTGCCGAAGCCATTCAGGTCTGTTTTCTGGATGTAGTGGTCAATCCGTAGATATGAGGTCCAACAGGTGGTTTGATACGCTGTCGGCCAATGCAAAGGTCCAAACCTAAAAAGGGGTAAAAGCCATTGGCCTTCACCCCTTTTTGGTGTTTTCTATTTTTATTCCGTCAGCCGCATTCGGATGATTTCAAAATCCGGCATCAGTGGCATCTCGTGCAGCATTACTTTGTGGCGGATAAACGCGGGTTGGTCGAGTTGCCAGTCATTGGGATGAACCCGGCTAAAATAGTCGATCATCTGTTGAATCCGCTCGGTATCTTCGTGCCGCTCTTCCTCAAGCAGTGTAGCCATACCATACCCCGTCAGTACGGGTATATGAGCGGGGCCAGCAGGCTTGATCGCAACACCGGCATTGCCTGTCTCCGTGACTACTTCGTCGGCTGTGGGCGTCGATACGGTTTCGTTTTCGGCCAGTTCGTCCACTAGGTCTAACTCGTTTGTCGGCTCTGTCTCTTCATAAACAAGCTCCAGTTCGGGCCGGACGGACGATCCCGACGGAAAGGGTTTGTTATCGGGCGGCAGGTCAAAACCAGCCGCGATCACGGTTACGCGCAGTTTGGACCCCAGCGTTTCGTCGATGATAGCCCCGTGCTTGAACAGCCAGGCCTCTTTACCAATTTTGTCCTGGATAAATTTCGTAATGGTCCGCTGTTCATACATCGCCGTCTCGAATTCAGTGCTGGACGACATCGTGAGCAGAATCCGTTTCGCCCCGCGAATGTCGCGCTCGTTGAGCAGTGGCGAGTTCAGGGCTTCTTCGATGGCTTTCACAGCCCGGTCTTCACCGTCCGCATCCGCCGATCCCATTACAGCTTGTCCAGCCTGTTCGAGTACGCGCTTCACGTCCATAAAATCGACGTTGATGTCGCCCCGGACGGTGATGATCTCCGCGATGCTTTTTACGGCATTGGCCAGCACGTCGTCTGCCTTGGCGAAGGCCTGGCGGAGTGGTAGTTTTTCGTAGATCTCGGCCATCTTATCGTTCAGGATCACCAGAACCGTGTCGCAGTGCAACTTCAGTTCTTCGATACCCTGCATGGCCTGATCAATCTTTTCGGTGCCTTCAAAATCGAACGGTGCCGTCACGACCGCGATGGTCAGCAACCCCATTTCGCGGGCAATCTGGGCAATGACCGGTGCGGCTCCGGTACCCGTTCCACCCCCCATACCAGCCGTGATGAACACCATCTGGGTGGGTTCGCCGAGCAGGTGCCGGATGTCGTCGGGGTTTTCCATGGCCGCTTTCCGACCAACCTCCGGGTTCGTACCGGCCCCGAGGCCTTTGGTCAGGTGCGCACCGAGCTGCAGTTTTTTCTTGACGGGACTGTTTTGCAACGCCTGTCGGTCGGTGTTACAAACGATAAAGTCCACATCCTTGATCTCCATCCGAAACATGTGGTTGACCGCATTGCTGCCGCCCCCTCCCACGCCAATCACCTTGATGATGGGCAGGTTCTCATCCGGTAATTCAACGGTATAGGCGTGGTCAAACATAGCCTGATTTCGAAGTGGTGTCTGTGTTTTCATAAATTATTGCCGGGTGTCAATCGGGTGGTTGAGCCGTGTTTAAGTGATAAGGTATAAGTGGTAAGTCATTGAGGGTTAGTCACCACTTGTTACTTACACCTTATACCTTGCTACTTTTCTTCAGTACGGATCTGTCTCCTGCGCACCAAAATCTGAATTGGTCATTTTCCGAAACCAGTCCATCAGACCCGCCGATTTTTTCTCGGGTTCTTTCTCCGTTCGCACCGGCACTGGCCCCATCCCGGCCACGGGACGGATAACCGGCTCGGCCAGGCGGCCGGGGTCACTGATGAACGAGATGCGATCATCGAGTGATTTGAAACCGGCCCAAACCAATCCGAGGGCGGTTGCATAGGCCGGGTCGCTCACCATGTCCGCGCGGAGGTTACGCTCCAACTGATCGGGAAAGCCTACACGCACATCCATGTCCGTCACCCGGCGAAAAATCTGTTCAATACCGTGTACCGATGCCGTACCACCGGTCAGCACAATGCCGCCGAGCAGTTTGTCTTTATAGCCCGACCGGATAATTTCGGACTGTACCAAAGCAGCCAGTTCTTTTATCCGCTCTTCGATAATGATAGCTACGTTTTTCAGCAAGACATCCTTTGGCAACCGGCCCGGCAAACCGGGAACGGATACGACTTCGTTAATCCGCACGGTTGACGGATCGGCATTGCCGTATTTCGTTTTGAGGAGTTCGGCCTGTTGCGGCAGAATTTTACAACCCAACTCAATGTCTTTCGTCAGGCTGTTGCCTGCCCACGGAAACACTGTGATATGGCGAACGACGTTGCGGTGATAGATGGCCAGATCGGTCGTTCCGCCCCCAATATCGACCAACGCCACACCGGCTTCGCGCTCGGCATCGGTCAGTACGGCCAGTGCCGACGCTAAGGGAGCGACAACCAATTTTTCGCGGATAAGGTGATTTTTGGTGCGCTCGATGCATTTGCGCGTGTTCAGCGCGGCACTCGTTTGCGCCGTGATAACCTGAAAATCGGCACCGAGTTTTACCCCGTTTCGCCCGACCGGATCTTCGACACCCGACTCACTGTCGACCGCAAAATCCATCGGCAGCACGTGCATGATTTCAGTGCCGGCCATAATGGGCGACCGGTACATATCACTCAGCAAATGGTCAATATCCAGCGACGTCACTTCGTCGCCGGGCGAGGAGCGGGTGATGCTGCCGTTCTGTCGTTTCGACGTAATCTGCCCGCTGAAGCCAACGTTTACGACCTGGATATCCAGGTCCGACTGCATGGATGCCTGATCGATGGCCCGGTTGATGGCATCGACGGTGCGGTTGATATTCACCACCGACCCTTTGGTTACGCCGTCTGACAAGGCATGTCCTACGCCAAGCACTTCGAGCGTAGCATGGTCTTTATTCCGAACCAACCGGCCCGCTACGGCACAGACTTTGCTGCTCCCGATGTCTAACCCTACTATAATCTTTTCGTCCATCATCGTTGTCATTCGCATACAAGTTGGTTCCGATACTGAACGCTTATCCGGCTGTATCGCTCCCAGGTTTGGGCGGGTAAAATAGTGGTGTACAGCAGTTTCAACTTCCTGAATTTAGGCAAAATATCGGTTGGCGGACCAAATTCGATGCGGTGATGGCCTACCTGCGGCCACATCGTTACCTCGCCCTGTTCGTCTACATTCATTTCTACGATCTGCGCCCGCCAGAACGGATCCTGCTGCACAAACCGAAGCAGTTCCATCAGCGGGCCGTCCGTTGGCAACCCATGCCGTCCGGCCTGCCGCTGTTTCGTAAAATAAGCCCCCGATACCAATGGCACCCGCGCCGAGTAATTCATCGAAAGCGCGAAAAAACGCCCTTCCTCACTGATGTATTGCCCCGACGCAGACCGTAAGCCATCACCGGAACTCATTAACCGGGCTACCGGCCGGGGCTGCTCAATAGTGACGACCAGATTACCCGGCAGGTCACGCGATACCTCACACTTCTTCACTAAGCCATAATTCAACAGCCGGTTTTCCAACTGATGAAAATCGATTTCGCCAAACGACTTGCCAATTACGGGGTCGGCGCCCTGATTGGTCAGGTAACCGGTCACGTCGCGCCGGGTCAGAAATTGATGTCCGTCGATGTTATCTAAGCGAACGACGACCGCCAGACAATGCTTCTGACCGTGCCGAACTTCGGTAAAACTGATTAGCCCGAGCAAGGTAATTAACCCGCCTGCTGCTACCAATCCTCTTTTTCCTACCTGAAAATTAGAAAACATCTGTGTATAAGCTAACTACACCCCCTGATATATTTATTCATTGGACAACATTTGCGCTTTTATCGTCGGTAGGAGTTGATCTACATCTCCGGCCCCAATGGTTACCACCAGCGAGGGCTTCGTTTTTCGCAGAACGCCCAGTACCTCCGCCTTCGTACATTGCACCTTCACCGGCGATGTAATCTGACTAAAAATCAGGTCCGACGTAACGCCCTCCATCGGCAATTCCCGCGCCGGATAAATGTCTAACAGAATCACCTGATCGGCCAGCGACAGGCTTTCGGCAAATCCATCGGCAAAATCCCGTGTCCGCGAAAACAGGTGCGGCTGAAAAATTGCCGTTACCGCCCGATCGGGATACAATGCCTTTACCGAGGTCAGAAATGCCCGAACTTCGGTCGGATGGTGCGCGTAATCGTCAATCAGAACGGCTTTATCTGTTTTCAGCACGTACTCAAACCGCCGTTTCACACCCCGATAACTATTCAATCCCTCCCGGATAGCCTCGGCCGAAACGTCCAGTTCCAGGGCCACCGCCCCAGCCGCAATGGCATTTTCGACGTTGTGAAAACCGGGAACCGTCAGCCGGATCGCCGAAATAACGCCGTTGGGATGGACCAGATCGAATACAAAACAGGCATCGTCAATACGCAGGTTTTGGCTATGGTAGGCCCCGCCTTCCAGCGAGTATTCCCGAACGGCAGCCGTAGTTTTGCCGTTCAGATCGAGGCCCTGTTTTTGAAACAGCACCGCCGGTTCGCCGTTGGGTCCCGATTTAATTTGACTTACGTATGCACCAAATGACTCCAACAGGGCGTTTCGGTCACCATAAATATCTAAATGGTCGGCATCCGTCGAGGTGACGATGGCGAGTTGGGGGAACAGCGTGAGGAACGACCGGTCGAATTCGTCGGCTTCAACCACGCAGACCACCGACGACAAATCGTCAGCCGGTTCGTTCAGCAGGAAATTGGTGCCGTAGTTTTGGGTAATGCCACCCAGAAAAGCCGCGCAGTTAACGCCCGAATGCCGCAGTACATGGGCCACCATCGACGATGTAGTGGTTTTGCCGTGGGTACCAGCCACGCCGACAGTTTTCATGCGGCCCGCCAGCAAACCCAGCACCTGCGCCCGTTTTTGCAGCGCAAACCCATTGACGGTTAGAAACAGGTATTCTTTATGCGTTCGGGGAACGGCGGGCGTGTAAACCACCAGTGTTTCGGCGGGGTTGGCGCGAAAGGCCGCCGGAATCTGACTGACATCATCCTCAAAGTGAATCGCCATGCCTTCCGACTGTAGAGCGTTGGTGAGCGCGGTTGGCGTTTTATCGTAGCCAGCCACCTCGTAGCCATTCACGCGAAACCAGCGGGCGAGGGCACTCATGCCAATACCACCTATACCTAAGAAGTAAACGTATTTAACCCGATCAAGTGTCAATGTTTCCAATTTTGTACTAAAGTAAACCCAGTTTCTCTCTTTATTACCTATCCGTCCTTAATTTTTATGGGATACCAGCCCCATTACCTGCTCCGCGATTTCCCGTGCGGCATTGGGTTTAGCCAGTTCCCGAATCTGCTGACTTAGGGATTGTTGCTGCGCCGGATTATTCAGCAGGGCGAGAGCCGCCGGAACCAGTTCGTTGCGGGCTACCGAATCGCTGATCAGTAAAGCCGCTTTCCGCCCGACTAAACTCATCGCATTTTTGGTCTGATGGTCTTCGGCTGCGGCCGGAAACGGCACCAGAATGGCCGGTTTCGCCACGATGCAAAGTTCCGAGACGGATAATGCACCCGCCCGCGACACCACGGCATCGGCAACGGCGTAGGCTTTATCCATGTCGTAGATAAAATCGAATGGTTTTACGTACGTGGCCCCGGCGTCGGCCACTGCTTTTCGGGCGCGGTCGATGAAGCCCGTACCCGTTTGCCAGACCACCTGCACCCCAGCGGCCATTAATGCGGGTAATCCCTGTTCGATGCTTTCGTTGATGGTTCGGGCACCGAGGCTACCCCCAATGACCAGCAGCGTGGGTTGGTCGGCGGTTAATCCGAACAACGCCCGGCCTGCTTCTACCGGTTGGTTTAACAGTTGAATGTCCCGTCGAACGGGATTACCGGTCAGCGTCAGTTTATCAGCTGGGAAAAACGCATCCATACCGGGATAGGCCACGCAAATGCGTTTCGCCCAGCGGGCCAGTACCTTATTGGTCAAACCGGCGTAGGAGTTTTGCTCCTGTATCAACGTCGGAATACCACTGAGCGAAGCCGCCAGCAACACCGGCCCGCTGGCGTACCCGCCGACACCAATAGCTACATCCGGTTTGAAATCGCGCACAATTTCACGGGCACGAATCAGGCTTTGGCCCAGTTTAAGTGGGAAAGCCAGATTATCGAGAGTCAGTTCGCGTTTGATGCCCACCACTGGCAAGCCTTCGATGCGGTAACCGGCGCGGGGTACTTTCTCCATTTCCATCTTACCCAAGGCGCCCACGAACAGAATGTCGGCAGTTGGGTCGATGGTTTTCAACTCGTTGGCGATGGCAATGGCCGGGTAGATGTGACCACCCGTACCGCCCCCGCTGATGATAAATCGTGACATTAGCTTAAATTTTACTTTCGTCGGCTTCGTCGCGGCTGACGCTGATGACAATGCCGATGGCGACGCCCGTGAACAACAGCGATGTGCCGCCCATGCTCAGCAGCGGCAGCGGCAGACCCGTAACCGGAACCAGTCCGACAGCGACCGCCATATTAATCATGGCCTGCAACACAATGCTGAACGTCAGGCCGGCCGACAGCAATCCACCAAAGGGGCGCGTACTCTTTTGAATCGCCCGCATCCCCCTGGCCAGCAAATAGAGATAGGCCCCCAGCGTGAGCAAGCCCCCCCACAGCCCGTATTCTTCGATGATGATGGCGTAGATGAAGTCGGAATACGGGTGCGGCAGAAAGTTACGCTGATGGCTCTTACCCGGTCCCTGCCCCTGAATGCCGCCGTTGGCAATGGCGATGTACGACTGCTCGACCTGGTAATCTATTTTGGAATTGTCGCCGAAGCGTTCGAGACGACCCAGCACGGTATCGAAGCGTTGACCGAGCACCAAGGCGAAACCGCCCACCACGACGCAGAACGTAACCATGCCCGCCAGATACCGCATCGGCACCCGACCAATGTACATGAGCAAAAAACAGGTAGCTCCCAGCAGCAACGCCGTGGAAGTGTTCGTGAGGACGATGAGGGCGCAGATTACGCCAATCCAGCCGATCATGTTGACCAGCACGGCGGGTTCGTATTCCACGCGCTGTCGCTTGGCCAGCATGGCCGCGAGGTTAGAAATCAGCGCCAGCTTGGCTAAGTCGGATGGCTGAAACGTCTGGTTGATAAGCGGAATGGTAATCCAGCGGGATGCATCGTTGAGGTTGGTACCCTTAAAATAGGCCCACAACAGCAGCGGAACCGACAGCCACAGCCCGAATTTGGACAGCCGGGCGTAGTAGATGTAGTTAATCCGATGCGCAAAAAACATGCAGGCCAGCCCCAGCAACACCAGCGAGCCGTGTTTAAAAAGGTACATCTCCGTGTTGCCCTCCATTTTTTGATAGGCAATCGTGCCCGTTGCGCTGTAGACAACGGCGATGCTGGCCACCGACAAAAACAGCACCACGTACCAAATGTGTCGGTCGCCCTTGAGGTTGCTGCTGGCCCAGTCGCGGATGGATAACGTCATGGTTTAGGGGTTAGGAGGCAATGGTTAGTGGTTGGTCAGAGACTTATTGGCGAATACGGCAACGGCTTCTTTAAACTGCATCCCCCGGTCTTCGTAGTTTCGGAATAGATCAAAACTGGCACAGGCGGGAGACAACAATACGACATCGCCCGGTTCGGCCAGTTCGCGGCTCTTCGTTATGGCATCCGTCAGGTTATCGGTTTCGACAATTACCGGAATCTTACCCGCAAAATGACTGCTTAATGTACGGGTATCTTTGCCCAGACAGACCAATGCCTTTACCGTTCGGTCAACAATAGCGTCGAGTTGGCTGTAATCGTTGCCTTTATCGACCCCGCCCGCGATCCAGACCGTCGGGGCGGTCATGCTGGATAAGGCGTAAAATACCGAATCGACATTAGTGGCCTTGGAGTCGTTGATGAACTGAACGCCGTTGATGGTACCGACTGGCTCCAACCGATGTGGGGCGTTTTGAAACGTACGCAGTCCTTCGGCAATGGCGTCATTGGGGAGACCAACGGACTGAACCGCCAGCACAGCCGCCAGCATATTGATGGCATTGTGCGGTCCCTGCAACGGTAAACCAGCCGTATCAATCAGGAAGGGTTGCTCACCGAAACGGGCCATTAATTGACCATTTTTCAGGTAACCGCCCGGCGTCACCTCACTTTCCAATGAGATCGGTAACTGCCGAATCGCCAGCGGATGTGCGGTCAACTCAGCCGCTATCGCCGGACTTTCGCGGAAGTAAATAAAGGTATCTTCAAGACGCATATTTTGGGCGACCCGGAATTTCGACGCCACGTAGTTCTCAAAGTTATAGTCGTATCGGTCCAGGTGGTCGGGCGTGATGTTAAGCAAAACGGCCGTGTCGAGCCGGGTCCGGTACATGCCGTCCAACTGGAAACTGCTTAATTCGAGAACGTAGTAATCAACCGCATCGTCGATCACCTGCCGGGCGAAACTATCGCCAATGTTTCCCGCCAGCCCAACGGTATAACCCGCCGTTTTCAGCAGGTGGTAAATCAGCAGGGTAGTGGTGGTTTTGCCGTTGCTGCCCGTGATACCGATCAGTTTGGCCTGCGTGTACCGGACAGCCAGTTCGATTTCCGAAATAACCGGAATGCCCCGCGCCCGGATGGTTTGCAGCAAGGGTACGGTATCGGGAATACCAGGGCTTTTGACAACCTCGTCAGCGTCTACGATTTGACTTTCGGTGTGTATCCCTTCTTCAAAGTCAATCCCGGCGTTCTGTAGCATAACCCGGTATCGTTCCTGCAATGGGTTACGGTCTGACAAAAAAACGGTAAAGCCTTTCGCCTGCGCCAGCAATGCGGCTCCCACGCCACTTTCACCCCCACCCAACACCACTATTTTCTGATGACCCATAGATTTCACGGACTTAGGGCAAAAGTAAGGGAATAAAAAAAGCCCCAACCGGTCAGTCGGGGCTTTTCTTCTGATTTCGTCGGTGGTTTTATTCTTTCGGCGCCATCGAACTCGACACCTTCATGCGGTTGGCCGCTTTTACGACTAAGAAAATCACATAGGCGATCACTAAGAACTGGATCACTTCATTCAGAAAGTTACCGTAACGGATGGCTACTTCGGGTGCGGTGCCGGCGGCTTCTTTCAGCACAATTTTCATCATACTGAAATCGATACCGCCAAGTGCCAGACCAATTACCGGGTTCAGAATGTCTTCGACCAGCGAGGTAACAATCTTACCAAAGGCGGCACCGATGATGATACCGACGGCCAGGTCAAGAACGCTGCCCTGGTTGATAAAGGTTTTGAATTCATTTAACATCGTGTAAGGGTTTAGGTGAGTGAAAAATATGAACTGAACTGATTTATTACTTCTTCCGAAACGTACTCAGGTTGTACGATAAGCCGAGGGCCAGTGACTGTTGCAGTTGCAAAGCATCCACGAAGTCTTTGTTATAGAGCGCAATCACGCTGAGCGTCGTGCTGAGGTATCGGTTTACCTTGGCCGTCAGGATCAGGTCGAGCCGGTGGTTGATATTGCTCAGTTCCTGGTAGTTGGCGTACAGTTGATACCGGGCGTTGATGCTTACATTTTCGGTGAGATTCCGCGTCAGGGTCGCCTGTAACTGAAAGGCCAGCCACTCCATACGCAGGCTTTTACCCGGTGCCACGCCATACACTGTGGCGGTGGGGTCGCGCCGATATACTCCGTCGGCCCCTTTCGTGACCCGTACCGATTCATCGGCCAGAAACGTGAACCGGGGGGCAAACGGACTAACGCGGATCGAAAACGATTCCAGCGGCTTGTAGGCGATGCCCCACGCCAGCGTCAGTTGCCCGGGTGCCAGAAAGTTTGATACTTTTAGCCGGGCATCGGTAGCCGCCAGTCCATCGTACCGAAAACCGGGCGCGAAAAAAGTATTGAACGTGCCGGAGGCAAAAAGATCATAGTGCGGAGCGATTTTTACGCCCAGCACCGAGTTTAGAAAAATCTGATCGGCTGCTTTGCGCGTCAGACCGCCCTGTGTCACGTAGCCAAGCTGCAAATCCGCCGTGTTATCCCAGGAAATTCGTCCCTTTTCGTACAGATTCCGGGCGGCAATAACAGCACCGATGGCCAGCGAATTAACGCCCCCGCCCGACCAGTTGCTGAACGATGCCTGATTGAAATTGATACCCCCACTAAACGACTTCTGCCAGTACGACGTATCCTTACGCACGACCGACACGGTATCCTTAAAATTGGTGGTCACCTCTTTCTGATCCTGCGCAGTGGCCATACCCACAGGAAATAGAAACCATAAGACAAGCAGCCGGTGGGTCATCGTTTTAGGTAGGTAGTTTAGCGGATGGGTGAGCAACGATTTTTAATACAGCAGCGCTATGTCAGAAGACCACCACTTTTTTCGTCTGGAGCGTTTGCAGGGGAAAAATAGTGGTGGTTTCGCCGGTTTGCAGGGTAAGCGACGTAGCATCCATCGTTACCACCTGCCCTTTCACACCATCAATTTCAATTGTTTGCCCTTCGCGGTAGCGACTTTTCGAGTAAAAAGACGCCAGAATGTTCGCCATCACATCGCGCGAGGCAATGCCGTAACCCACCGCAAACGCGAAAATGACACCCCCGATAATCAGGTTAAAACTCGACTCCAACAGCCCGGTATTGATCCCTGCCTGCCCCAGCGCGTTGATGATGAAGATGATTAGAAAGAAGAAAAAGACGATGCTCCCCAGCAAACGGGCCGACCCGATGTTGAACGACTGGCAGATACTAACAACCACTTTTTTGAGCGCGTCGGCCACCAATACCCCAACCAGCACCATCAGGGCGGAAGCGATCAGTTGGGGAATAAAATTCATCACGGCGACGACCATCCCGGTAATTGCCGCCACACCCAGCGTCTCGGCAGCCGCCGATACAAATACCATCAGCACAAAGAAGTACAGCACCTGAGCCGCGACCATGCTGAGTTTGATTTCAGCACCCAGCCCTTTGACAAAGTCGATTTTATTAATCTGCTCCCCCACTTTATCAATCCCGGCCTTACTGAGTATAGTGCTCACCACTCTCCGCAACAACTTGGAGATGAACGAGCCGATTACCAGAATTACGATGGCACTGATCAGCCTGGGAATAAAACTCACAAAGCCATCGAGCAGCGTTTTGGCAATGTTCAGCAGGATATCAATCAGGTTGGGCATTGGTTAATTCGTTATGGGTTAAATGGTTTTTCTTCGCCCGTTAACGCCGTTAACTGGCCAATCAATGTGGCAAACAAATCGCCGGAATATAACTCAACCACCTGCAGGGCATTCCGAATCAGGTCGATTTCGGAGATCAGTTCGGTCTTCAGGTGCGGGGGACAAACGGCATCCGGCTCGATGGATTTGAATGGGTTTTCCATAATGATTCACGTTTATCAACGAAACGGCCACCGCAGGGCACTCAGCACCTTTGCCGCCAGAATGAGCCAGAAGATAAAGCCCTGCACGTAGTGTTTACGCAGTTTTTCCCGCGCCCGTTTCAGCCGCATTTTTACGGCACTTTCGGTTATGTCGAGCATAACGGCCATATCGCGGATGCTGACTTCGTCCTGATACTTCATCAACAGCAGACTTTGTTCATCGACGGTCAGGGTTTCCAGCGAATTTTTCAGCCGATTTACCTGCATTTCAGCGATTTCAGCATCGGACTCATCCGCATACTTATCATCGTCTGCGTACACGTCTTCAGAATAAATCTCGGTTTTGACCTGACTCCGGAGTTGATCCATGCAGTAGTTGTAGGTCACGGAAAGTAGCCAGGTCGAGAACTTGGCTTCGCCCCGAAACGTCCCGATTTTGACAATCAGCCGCAGAAAAATGTCGTGCGTGAAATCTTCCGCCCGCGCCGGGTCTTTAGTGAACGACAGGCATTTCCGGTAAACTCGATCACAGTAGCGACTATACAGTGCTTCAAAATATTCGTTGCGCTGCGTCTCTACGTACAGGAGCACCAGGTGTTCGTCGGTATGCGTTTTCATGTACAGATACTGATAAGACAGGCGGGTAGCGAAAAAGTAACGGCAGGTACAGGACGGGCCTGTGAAATGTCCGAAAAGTTACCGCTTTCGGCAATTTCCTGAAAGCAAAAAGGCTCAAACTGTTCAGTTTGAGCCTTTTTAACCAATAAAAACCGAATTTACTGACCAATCGCTACCCGCTTGAACGCCGAAACGGTCAGGCCTTTGCTGGTTTTATCGAGCAGTTGCGCAATCGTGACCGAGTTGTCTTTCACGAATTCCTGATTCAGCAGCGTGTTCTCTTTATAGAACTTGTTGAGTTTACCGAGGGCGATTTTTTCGAGCATGGCCTCCGGCTTGCCTTCCTGACGCGCCTGATCCTTACCGATTTCGATTTCGCGCTCGACAATCGTCGCATCGACACCGTCTTTGTCCAACGCAACGGGTTTCATGGCGGCAATCTGCATCGCTACGTCTTTGCCTACTTCGGTCACGTCGGTGCCGTTGGTGTTGGCCATCGCGACCAACACGCCCAGTTTACCGTTCGAGTGGATGTACGATACGACTTTATCGGCCGTGATGTTTTCGTAGGAAACCACTTCCACTTTCTCCCCGATTTTGCCCATCAGGTCTGTGATGTGATCCTGCAGCGAGCGACCATCGGCCTGCGGCATGGCTAACAGCGTTTCTTTGCTGTCGGCGTTCCCGGCTACAGCTTCGCTCATCAGCGTCATGGCCAGATTCTGGAAGTCGGCTACTTTAGAAACGGGTTCGGTTTCGCAGGCTAAAGCAATGAGCTTGCCGTTGGTACCGTCGGTGCTGACATGCGCCAGTACGACGCCCTCGGACGTGGTGTTGTCGGCCCGCTTATCGGCAATTTTCTGACCCGCCTTGCGCAGAATGGCTTTGGCTTCTTCGAAATCACCATTGGCTTCGGTGAGTGCCTTCTTGCAATCCATCATGCCGGCACCGGTTTCCTGCCGAAGTTTATTAACGTCTGCTGCTGTAATAGCCATTGCTTAAGGTAATTGAATTGAGTTATGAGTTGATCTGTATCGTTGTCCGCCGGGGCGGTTTGGCATTCGTCGCGCAAAGGTGAGGGAAATAAAGCCAAACGGCAAATCTCAACTGAACACGAAAATAGACTAACGCCTAAAGGAGAATAGCCCATAGCGTTGGCTACGGGCTATTCCGGTTATGATCGGTATACTCCCGCCTGATTAACTACCAGCGTTCGGAGCAGGGTCCATCGAAGTAGTATGTTCAACACCTTCGCTCAACTTGCTTTCATCTTCGGCGTCGGCCTGAACGATTTCAGCAGCGGTTACCGTCTTGGCCCGCGCCGAATCCTCAGCCCGTTTCGCTTCTTCTTCTTCCTGAATCCGCTGATCGTCTTTATCCTGTTTCCGCTCCGTCAGCCCTTCTTCGATGGCCTTACCAATCGCCAGCGTAATAGCGGCAATCGACTTGTAAGCATCGTCATTGGCCGGGATTGGGAAATCGACTAACTCCGGATTTGAGTTGGTATCACACATGGCGAACACAGGGATGCCCAAACGGTTGGCTTCGGCAACGGCAATGTGTTCACGCTTCACATCAATGACGAACATGGCAGCCGGCAGGCGTGTGAGGTCAGAAATCCCACCCAATACGCGCTCCAGTTTTTCTTTTTCGCGGGATAACATCAGTCGCTCGCGTTTGGCCAAGTTGCTTACGGTCGTCTCATCCTTCAGCATTTTCTCGACCGTCTGCATTTTTTTCAGCGACTTACGGATCGTGGCGAAGTTGGTCAGCATACCACCCAGCCACCGGTCGGTTACGTACGGCATTTTCAGCCGACGCGCTTCTTCCGATACGATTTCCTGAGCCTGCTTCTTCGTCGCCACGAACATGACCTTACGGCCCGACCGGACAATGCCTTTAATCGCTTCTGAGGCTTGGTCTAAGCTCGCGAGCGTTTTGTTCAGGTCAATGATGTGAATGCCGTTCTTCTCCATGAAGATGTACGGCGCCATTTTGGGGTCCCACTTGCGCGTTAAGTGTCCGAAGTGAACACCGGCGTCCAAGAGGTCTTTATATTCGACTTGTGCCATTTTTTGTCTTGGTAAATAATGTGTTGAAAAATATGCAGCACCGCGCGTCGGCATCATCAAAGCGCAGTCTGGACAGCAATAGTGGTTAGCTTTTAGTGGTTGGTGATTCGTAGCATTACTGACCACCACCGGCTTGTCACTAACCCCTGATATTAACGCTTGGAGAACTGGAATTTCTTACGAGCCTTGGCGCGACCGGGTTTCTTCCGTTCGACCATGCGCGAATCCCGCGTCAGGAAACCTTCTTTTTTGAGGGGCGACCGGAACTCGGCGTTCGATTCGACCAGTGCCCGCGAGATGGCCATCCGAATGGCTTCTGCCTGACCGGCAATACCGCCACCACGTACGTTCACCTTCACGTCGTAGCCGTCGTTGGCGTTGATAGTCGCGAACGGCTGCTTCAGGATGATCTGCAATACTTCCGTCGGGAAATACGTCTTGTATTCCTTCCCGTTGATTTGAATGGCTCCGGTACCGGCTGTCATGTAAATACGAGCTACGGCAGTTTTCCGGCGGCCAATGGTGTTAATTCTTTCCATTGATTACGAGACGATTAAGTTTCTGTGCGCTTAGCCGTTGAAGACCATTTCTTTAGGTTGTTGCGCAGCGTGCGGATGCTGATCACCAGCGTAGATGTAGAGGTTGGTGAACAACCGGCGGCCCAGTCGATTCCGGGGCAGCATGCCTTTTACGGCGTGTTCGAGCACGCGGGTCGGGTGCTTTTCCAGCATCTGACGGGGTGTCGAGAAACGCTGCCCGCCGGGATAGCCCGTGTGGCGCGTATAGATCTTTTCGGTCATCTTCTTGCCGGTGAAGCGTACTTTATCGGCATTGATGACAATCACGTTGTCTCCGCAATCGACGTGCGGGGTGAAGTTAGTTTTGTGTTTACCACGGACCACGGCGGCAATCTGGCTGGCCAGACGACCCAAAATTTGGTCTTTAGCATCCACAATAACCCACTCCTTGTTCGCCGTGTCTTTATTGGCGGAGATGGTTTTGTAGCTTAACGTATTCACTGGAGTATTGCGTATTGGTTGATTTTCAGGTATTTGCGGGCGCAAAAAAACGCCCGGCTGGAAACGGGAGTGCAAATATACGGGGAAACGCCCTGAATTACAACAGAATGCGTTGTTTTTGGGAGATGCTGATGGTACGCAGATTTTTATTGGCTTCTACCGCAATTTCAATGTGACCAGCGTTACGACGGCCAGCATAATACCAACGATCCAGAAGCGGGTGACGAGTTTGGCTTCGTGGTAGCCCTTTTTCTGAAAGTGGTGGTGGAGGGGCGACATCAGGAAAATTCGTCGGCCTGCACCATACTTCCGTTTGGTGTATCGGAAATAGCTGACCTGTAGAATTACGGATACCAGTTCGATCAGGAAAATGCCGCACATGATCGGGATGAGCAGTTCTTTCCGAATCGCCAGCGACAGCATGGCAATCACGCCCCCCAGCATCAGGCTGCCCGTATCGCCCATAAACACCTGTGCCGGGTACGAATTGTACCACAAAAATCCCACGCAGGCCCCAACGAAAGCAGCACAGAAAACGACTAATTCCCCGGAATTGGGGATGTACATGATGTTGAGGTACTGCGACAGGATTTTGTTACTCGATAAAAAGGCCAGTACGCCAATCGTCAGGCCGATAATAACCGACGTACCAGCCGCCAGCCCGTCGATGCCGTCGGTGATGTTGGCTCCGTTGGAAACGGCGGTAATGATGAAAATACAGACAAGTACGTACACAATCCAGGTGTAGCTGTCGGGCAGGATGCCGAAGAGCAGCGAACTGTAATCGAAGTCGTTTGTCTTGACAAACGGAATCGTGGTTAGCGTGGATTTGATGTCCTGATACACGTCCGGGCCGATGGAGGTGCTCAGCAGCCGGGGCTGGTATTTGCGGATTTTAACGTACTGATTGAAATACAGCGTCAGGCCCACAATCAGACCAAGACCCACCTGACCAACTACTTTTAATCGACCGGGTAGTCCTTCTTTATTTTTTCTGAAAACCTTGATATAGTCATCCAGAAAACCGATCAAACTCGTCCAAATTGTGGAGACGATAGCCAGGATGATGTAGACATTGGAAAGCTTGGTAAACAACAATACCGGAATCAGCAGGGATGCCAGAATGATAAAGCCACCCATTGTAGGCGTCCCCCGTTTCTGCATCTGCCCTTCCAGCCCCAGATCCCGAATCTCTTCGCCAATCTGAAGCGTCTGGAGGTAGTCAATGATTTTCCGACCGAAAATAGCCGCAATCAGCAACGACGAAATAACGGCTCCGAGTGCCCGAAACGAAATGTACTGAAATACACCGGCTCCGGGGAAGTCAAACGCACGGTCGAGGTACTGGAAGAGGTAATAGAACATACAGATTGAATGATAGAATGATTGACTTGTTGAATGATTCAGATGGCAGCTTATTCAATCATTCTATCATTCAACAACTCAACCACTATTGACAAAGGTAAACGATTATCGGTTGGCAAAAGCGTCGCGCAGCACCTGCCGGTCGTCGAAGTCGTGTTTGATGCCCCGGATTTCCTGGTATGTTTCGTGGCCTTTTCCCGCCACTAAGATAATGTCATGGGGCTTGGCCAGCGCAACCGCTTTGGCAATGGCTTCATGCCGGTCCTCGATGGTCAGGGTCTTTTTGTAGTCGACGGGGGGAATACCGGCCTGCATTTGTTCCAGAATCGCCATCGGGTCTTCGTTGCGGGGATTGTCCGATGTCAGAATCACACGGTCGCTCAACCGGCAGGCGATTTCGGCCATCACCGGACGTTTGGCGGCATCACGGTTTCCCCCACAACCCACAACGGTAATGATTTGCGGACGACCGCCCGGCTCATCGCCCTGCCGCAGCCCGTCGATGGTTTCGAGCACGTTTTGGAGGGCATCCGGCGTATGCGCGTAATCGACAATACCGACAATCTGATCGGACGACACAACCTGCTCAAAACGGCCCGGCGGGGGCAACAGGCCGGATAACTGGGTTAGCACTTCTTCCGGGTCTTCGCCCAGCAACACGGCGGTTCCGTAGACGGCCAGCAGGTTGTAGGCATTGAACCGGCCAATGAGTTTAAACCACACCTCGCGCCCATCGACGTCCATCTGCAACCCGAACAGGCTATCCGAAATCAGTTTGCCTTTGAACGTCGCCAGTGTTTGCAGCGAGTAGCTTTCCTTGCGGGCGGCTGTGTTTTGCAACATCACCATGCCGCGTTTGTCATCGACGTTCACCAGTGCGAATGCCGACGCGGGCAACTGATCGAAGAACCCTTTTTTGGCTTTGATGTAATTGTCGAACGTCTTGTGGAAATCGAGGTGATCGTGGGTAATGTTGGTAAAAACCCCCCCGGCGAAACTCAGCCCGGCGATGCGCTCCTGCACCACGGCGTGCGAACTTACTTCCATGAATACGTGCGTACATCCGTGTTGCAGCATCTGCACGAGTAATTCGTTGGTCGTAACGACATCCGGCGTGGTATGCGTAGCCGGAATTACCTGCTCGTCGATCTGATTCTGCACCGTCGAGAGTAGCCCGCACCGATAACCCCGCGCCCGGAACAGGCGGAAGAGCAGGGTAGCGACCGATGTTTTTCCGTTCGTTCCCGTCACGCCGATGACCTTCAGTTTTCGGGTGGGCTGGTCGTAGAAATTAGCCGCAGCCAGTCCCAGTGCTTTCGCCGAATCGGCCACCTGCACGTAGGTAACGCCCGGTGCCGGATCAACGTGCAGTTCTTCGCAGATCACCGCCGTAGCCCCCTGCAGAATAGCGGTTTCGATGAAGCGGTGCCCATCGGTAACGGTACCCCGCACGGCTACGAACAGGCTACCCGGCCCGGCTTTGCGTGAATCCATCGTAATGCCGGTGATTTCGGCATCCATACTGCCCGCCGTCGAGAGCAGCGAGACTTTATAAAGGAGGTCTTTGAGTTGTTTCAAGTACTTAAAAAGTTTGTGGTTTGTGGTTCGTGACGGTCGGCCGCTGCCGTTCGTAGTTGCCTGCCGG
>JBBQLG010000108.1:0-22372 GCA_038327655.1 Cytophagales bacterium | reverse complement strand
GAGCACCCATCAAGGCCAGAACGCTGACGGTTGATAATGGAACGGAGTTCGCTGAGCACCAAATGATTGCTAAAGCAGTAAAGTGTGCCGTATTTTTTGCGAATCCCTATCATTCTTGCGGTCCGCCGTTGCGGGAGCGTGGTCTGAATGAGAATACGAACGGACTGATCAGGCAATATATTCCTAAAAAAACAGCTTTTAGTCAAGTATCTCATCGCCAAGTTCGGGCTATTGAACGAACACTAAATGATCGACCTCGAAAGACATTGACTTATTTATCACCAACCGAATTCATTCAGCAATATCAAACCTAACTAAATTGTTGCGTTTGACTCTTGAATCTGCGTAAGTCAAACAAAAATAAAACAGATATTTTGACATATTTCCGAAACAGCAAAAGCCCGGCAGAGTTTATCAGACCGGGCTTTGCTATTTTAAAAATGCTTACTTCTTGTTGCTGTCAACTACTAACCGATCGTCGCGGTTGGCGACGTCCCAGGCGGTGAAGAATACCAGCCGGGCGGTTTTTTCGGCTAAGGGGAAGTTGATTTTTTCTATGTCATCCGTCGGCCGGTGGTAATCGGCGTGCAGGCCGTTGAAATAGAAAATAATGGGTATCCGGTTCTTGGCGAAATTGTAATGGTCCGAGCGGTAGTAAATCCGCTCCGGGTCGTTGGAGTCGTTGTATTTATAATCCAGGTCCATTTTGGAATAGGCCAGATTGTTGGCTTCGCTGATTTTGTGCAGGTCCGACGAGAGTTTATCCGACCCGATGGCGTAGATGTAATTCGTCGAGTCGGCTTTGCCCCGGTGCAGGTCATCCACCCGGCCCACCATGTCGATGTTCAGGTCGCAGACGGTATTGGCCAATGGCAGCACCGGACTGAAATCGGCATAATACTGCGAACCGAGCAACCCCTTCTCTTCGCCCGTCACGGTCAGGAACAGCATCGACCGGCGGGGACCGTTACCCGCGTTTTTGGCTTCCTGAAACGCCTGCGCAATTTCCAGCACCGACACCGTTCCCGAACCGTCGTCGTTGGCCCCGTTGTTCACCTGCCCGTTCGGACTAACGCCAATGTGGTCGTAGTGCGCCGATACAATCACGACTTCATCTTTCTTGTCCGAGCCTTCGATATAGCCCATCACGTTTTCGGTCTGCACGGCTTCCTCCTGCCGTTCGGCTTTCACGCTGACGGTACCTTTTAGCGCACCGGCGGTTGGTTTACCCGCTTTGGCGATCTGCTCTGTTTCTTTTTTCAGCGTTGCCGGTTTCGTGTTCAGCATACTGGCTGCGGCATCGGTCGTAATCAGAAACGTACCGACGCTGCCAACATCTTCGGCTCCGGCTTTCAGGCTCAGCCGGTTGAAACGGCCCTGCAACGCACCCCGTTGTGCCAGTAACTGCTTGTAGCCATCGGCCGACTCGGCGGAGATGATGAACACCTGCGCGGCACCTTTGTCTTTTGCCAGCGTCGTTTTGGCCCGCCAGCTATCGACCGAACCCCATTTGGAGGCCTCCGCCGAGCCACTCACCAGCGACTGACCATTGGCCGATTTGGGTTCACCTTCAAAAATAACGACCGCCTTTCCCTTCACATCCAGACCGGCGTAGTCGTCGTACTTCGCGTCGGTGATGCCATAGCCCGCAAAAATCGTTTCGTAGGCGGTTTCCTGCGGTACACTCACGAGGCCATTGGTGAGAAAGTCTTTGAGATATGTCAGTTGTTTGCCACCCGCTTTGATGTAAAACTGCCCCCACGTTTTACGGTACAGGCTGAACGGCTGGCTGTATGATTTTTTACCGTCGGCGGTCGGCACGATGGGTTTCAGTCCTTCACCGGCAAACTGACTGGCAATGTACTCAGCGGCCCGTTTCTGACCGGGAGTACCGGTTTCGCGGCCCTGCATGTCGTCGGCGGCCAGTACGCGCAGGTGTTTTTCGAGGTCAGCCGCCGTAATGGTCTGGGCAAAATCAACGGCCTTGTTCGGGGCCTGCGCCAGCAGCGCGCTTCCGGTCAGCAGCAGACCGGGTAAAATGAATCGAAGCATAAAACGGGGTATGAAATTCATAGAGACGTATAAATCAGGGTATGTGGACTAAAAACGCAAAAGCAGTTCTGTACAATATAGGCATTTCGGGTAGCAGGGGAATCATTTCGGTTTGACCGATGGCTCCCGATAGGCCGACGCGACAGCAGCGTTCCGTTTCCGGGCGAGCAGCAGGGGCAGAACCAGAAACCCCAGACTGCTCAGCAGCAAATTAAAACCAAAGCCGATGGTGTGCAAAAACGTGGCAATGACCGCGCCCGCCGGGGTGGTGAAGCCGTACAGCACCAATGCCCGGCTGACCAAGAAATGATATGTGCCGATGCCGCCCTGCGTCGGTACGGCAATACCGCCTAAGGAACTGACGGCCAGAATGGTCAGGGCGGCCGTGGGTGGTAAGTTCCGGGTAGCCTCTACGGCCTGCAACGACACGTAAATGACTAACCAGGCCAGCAACTGATACGCCAGGGTGAGCACGACAAACAGGCCGGGATTGGGTAAATGCCGGATGGCCATGAAGCCCTGACCAAACCCCGACACCATGCTGCGAACCCGCCGGGTAAGCGGGTGCTGCTGCACAAATGCGCTTCTGAACAGCCACCACGCCAGCAAAACAGCCAATACAAACACACCAACCGCACCCAGCACAACCGCCAGACCCGGTGCCCGGAATGTCAGCGAGGCCAGGTACGTCCGCATCCGGGCAAACTCCAGCCCAACGGTCAGCAGGAGCACCATTGCCAGCATGAACAGGTCGATGATGCGCTCGGCCACGACCGAACCGATGCCCTGCGCAACGGGTATCTGATCGGTCCGCTGCAGGGTAAGGCAACGGGTAATTTCGCCGGAGCCGGGTATGATCATGCTCGACACCGCACCGGTCTGAATGGCTACCGTTGTGCGAAGAATCGTTGTCCGGTGGCCTAATGCCCGCAGGGGTTGCTGCCAGCGCAGACCCCGCAAAAAATAGCTGATCAGGGTGAGCAGCCCAACGAGCGCAATCAGCCGGTAGTCGGCCCGCCGAAACTCGTCCTGAATATCGGCGAAGGCGACATCCTTAAGGGCGTAGGCCAGCAGGGCAACCGACACGGCTAAAACCAGCAGGCGTTTTCCAATTTGTTGCATAGACGGGCGGCAAGTTACTCTTTTTCGGGGGCACCTGCTTTCACGAACGGCCGATCATCTTTGTTTATGGTGTCGGGTGAGCGTACATTTTATGTATATGTACTTCGGCTGTTCTAAAGTTATGCCTAATTTTAGGGTGTGTTTCCCGTACCAAACCTTAACGAATAACCATGAGCCGTAAATCGAACCGTAAACCGGCCGCTTCACCGCCATTAACCGCTCCGTCTGTGGCGAAACCAACGCCGGACGTGCGGGCGACATCTCCTAAACCGGCTGCTCCGGTGGCCGCGACACCCAAACCAATGCCAGGCCCTTCACGGGTGGTAACCGATGCCGTTGTTCCGGTCAAAACGGGTCGAGAGGCATGGGCGTGGGTCGTACTGGGCGGGCTGATGCTGGTGGTGCTGGTGTACCGGCTACACCTGCTGGCCGTACCCCTCGAACGCGACGAAGGTGAGTACGCCTACATGGGTAAACTGCTGCTCGAAGGCTCGGCCCCGTATCAGGATGCGGCCAACATGAAACTCCCCGGCACCAGTATCGTTTACGCGCTGATGATGGCCCTGTTCGGCAAAACCATCACGGGTGTTCACATCGGTTTGCTGATTGTGAGCCTGTTGAGTATGCTGTTTCTGTTCATGGCCCTCCGCCGGTTTTATAACGCAACGGTGGGACTGGTAACGGCGGGCGTCTATGGTCTGATGGCGATTAGCAGTGGCGTGCTGGGTTTTGCGGCCCATGCCACGCATTACGTGGTGGTGTTTGTAGCGGCCGCATTGGTGGTGCTGGTGCGGTATCAGGAGAAACCCAAACTGACGTTGGCGTTTGGTGCCGGGGTGTTAATGGGACTGAGTTTTCTGATGAAGCAGCAGGCCATTTTCTTCCCCGTTTTTGGCGGGTTATTTCTGCTGGCCGCGCTGTATCAGGCCAGGTCGTTTAAATTAGTGCCGGTCCTGCGCGACGGTGCTATCTACAGTCTCGGTGTACTCCTCCCCTATTTGGCGATTCTGGCCTGGGTGTCGGCGACGGGTAATTTCGAGCGGTTCTGGTTCTGGACCGTCGAATACGCCAGTCAGTACGCCGGGGGTGCCCCAAAAGAAGAGATTCCGATGTTGTTTAACCTTTCCTTCAAGCCGCTGTACGACGAGTTTACGGCCATCTGGTGGCTGGGACTGGCGGGGTTGGTCGTGGTATTTTTCGGCAACTACACGCCCCTCCAAAAAGGCTTCGCGGTTGGGTTTGCGCTGCTGAGTTTCGCGGCTGTTTTGCCCGGTTTTTACTTTCGGCAGCACTACTTTGTGGTCGCCCTGCCCGCCCTTGGCTTGCTTTTTGCCCTGACATTGGATATCATCGCCTGGCGGTTGAACGGGCTAATGCGGTTGTCGTTCTGGCAATACGCGCCGTTGATTATTCTGGCGTTTGTGGGCTTGCGGGCGTTTTCGGCCAACAAAGCCTATTACCGACAGATGCAGCCCGACGAGGTGGCCCGGCGCATTTACGGCGGCAATCCCTTCACGGAGTCGCCGGTGATTGGTGATTACATCCGGCAGAATTCCACGCCGACCGATAAAATTGCCGTGCTGGGGTCCGAACCGCAGTTGTTTCTGTACGCGGATCGCCGATCGGCGTCGCGGCACATTTATACGTACGGGATGATGGAAACACAGCCCTTCAACCTGAAGATGCAGGAGGAAATGATTTCGGAGATCGAAACGGCCAAACCCAAGTTTATCGTCTTCTGCCGGGTACCAACCTCGTGGTTGGCCCGGAAAGAGTCGCCGATGCGGATTTTTGACTGGTCGAATCAGTATTTGCAACACAACTATGAGGTAGTAGGCGTAGCCGATATTCTGCCCGAAGGCACGCGCTACCTCTGGAACGCCGACGCGAAGACGTTCAACGGGCAGAACCAGAACTCAGTGCTGGTATTCCGCCGTAAAGTCGCCTAACGTGTGGGCTATTAATTGTTCTGCTAACCATCTTCCTAACCCGACGTAGCTAACTATTTCTCTGTAATGGCTAAGAAAAGGCCCACCGCCAAACCCGTAACGCCTGCCCCCGCCCCGGTCCGAACCCAACCGGCAACGGCTGTGGTGAGCAAACCAACCCCGATAGCTACTCCGGCGCGCGCAATAGACCCGACGCCCAAACGTCCGACAAACCCTGCCGTGTACTGGGGTTTGATTGCGGTACTGGCGGTACTGTTTACGCTGAGTATCTTCAAAAACATCGCCTATCCCCTGTTTTGGGCCGACGAAAGCATGACCGTCGTGGGGGCGCAGCGGGTACTGCAATACGGCTACCCGAAGGTTCACGACGGCAAAAATGTGTTCTACGACATGCGCCACTCCGACCCCGCGCTGGGTATCGACAAAGCAACGGATGCGTACGTGGGTGGTACCAGTTGGGGCCATTATTACTTCGGTACCATTGGCGTAAAATTAGCCGATGGACTGACGGACTTTTACGCCAAAACCGCCGTCATCCGCACGACCTACGCCTTGGCCGGACTGTTGGGCATTTTCTTCCTGGGCTGGCTGCTAACGAGTGTGTTCACCACCCGGACGCAGCGATTACAGGCCGTACTTGGCCTGCTGCTGGCGTCGCTGATGTCCGTTCCGTTAGCCATTCTGATTCGCGAAGCCCGGTATTACCCGCTGAGTATTTTCCTGATTGGGCTGATCCTACTGGCTTACTGCCGGTACCGGTTCGTTGGCCCGAAGGCGTCGCCGGTTTTGGCGGTAGTATTGGCCGTATCGCTCTGGGGTTTATTCATGACCTTTGCGCCGGTGTATTTTATTGCGTTAGCCACGTTAGAGCTGGCCGAGGGCATCTGGCTTATCGGAGCGTACCTGAAATCGAGGGATGCGGGCAAGGTTTTGCGCGAAAACTGGTTGATACCGGCAGCCTTGGTGGCCTCCCTGGTGGGTGTTTATCCGTTGCTCGATTACTTCAAAGTATTCACCATTTCGGCGGCAATGGCGGAGTTCAATGCCTACACGCCCGCGCTGTATCGGGAAAATCTGACGACGGTGCTTCGGTACTTCGGTCAGCTCGAGTTGCTGTATCTGGCCATTGCCGTAAAAATAGTGGCCCTAATCCTCTGGCGTCCGCTCTGGCAGCAACACCGCGCCGTTACCCAGACCTCGTTGGTACTGACACTCTTTTTCGTGCTCTACGTTATCCTGATTACCCGCATCCCGAACTTTATTTTTACCCGTTACCTCATTCCGGCGCAGCCCGTGCTGTCGGCGGTGCTGGTGCTTGATCTGGTCAGTGCCTGGGCGGTGCTGAGCGTATCGGCCCAAAGCCGGATGAAACTGATTGGCTTTGGCATCGTTTGCCTGCTGTTTTTTGGCTTCTTCATCGCCCGAAACCGTACCCTGCTGAGCGGCCACCTGACCGAACTGAATGAACCCTACAAAGGCCCACTCGATTATGCGATTCCGTTCATCGCCCAAAAAACCAACCGTCCCGATACGCTGACCATCGCCACGAACTACGAAGAAACGTCGTTCATGTACTACCTGGGGGCTAAAACCGTCGTGGGTTTCGTAGGAAACAATATGCCGGCCGATAGTTTGGCCAACCCGGATGTGATTATGTACCGCCGGGCGTGGGGCAACTTCCCGAATGTCTTCAACAGCTATTTGCAGCGGGGACAGGGCCGCTATAAAACGCAGCAGTTTCCCGTAGCCGAACTACCGGTCAATAACCTACCCGAAGTAAATTTCCGCCCACCCTTCAATCACTTCTTCAAAACGGTGCCCGCCGGAGCGGAGAATTTCCCGGCGACCGAGATTTATTACCGTTGAGCCGAAATGGCCTGATAGTTGATAGTACGTACGCATTGCCCGACCCGTAAACGTAACCCATAATGTCCAAGAAGAAACGAACCGGTACGCCCCGCCCGGCCGACCTTCGTCCAGAACAGCGGCTCCCGGAGCAACGGCTCCCGGCACCTTTTGCGGGTACGACACAAACCCGCCCGGAACGGGCTGTTGCGGCCCCTGCACCGCTTGCTACGGCTCCTGTTGTGCCCAAAGCGGCCGTTAATGAACCCGTACAGCCAACCTTCGGCCTGATTCGATTCGACCGTCGGGTTCGGCTGCTGATCGGTATTTGCGTGGGGCTGTTCATTGTACTGACGCTGGCAAAAATCAACTATTCATCCATCACCATCTGGAATCAGGTCATTCCTGACGGTTCCGATCCGAAACGCGGTCTCATCACCGGCACACCCCGCAACATGCGGCTCGATGAGTGGGGCGTGCTGGCACCGGCTTTTCTCTCGCAGGCCAATTTGGGCTACCCGGTCACCAATCCGGGGCTTGGTGGCGATCAGACCCCGCTGGTTATGAACCTGCCGGTAAAGCATTTCATTGGCCTGTTCCGCCCGGATTACTGGGGTTTCCTGCTCCTCGGGCCGGAAATGGGGTTTGCCTGGTGGTGGAATTTCAAGATCTTTTTCACCCTCATTTCGGTCACGCTGTTCTTTCTGGTGCTGACCCGCAACAACTTCTGGCTGTCGGTTTTTGGCGCGTTCTGGGTCACCTTTTCGGCCGGTATGGTCTGGTGGTCCATGTTCTTTACGCTGCCCATTAGTTTCGGCTGCCTGACGTTTGTGTTGTTCATGGAACTGCTGTATGCCAAACGCCGGTTCCGGCCGCTGCTGCTCAGTGTGCCATTAGCGTTGCTGAGCACGATGTTCGCGCTCCATTTGTATCCGGCGTTTCAGGTGCCGTTTGCCTTCATTCTGGTCACGCTCATTGCCACGTACATTATTCAGTACAGATGGGCCGCCATTCTGGAAAATATGCCCATTAAATTAGTCTCGTTGGGATTGGTCGCCGTCGGCATTGGGGTGAGTGGGTACCTGTACTACAGCAGTGCCAAAGCCACGCTCGACACCATGACCCAAACGGTGTATCCGGGGCAACGGGCCAATGCCGGGGGCGAAGGGTTTATTGCCAACTGGTTTTCCGACTTTTACACCTGGCAGGTTTCCGACACGAAGTTTCCCACCACCTGGAGCAACATCTGCGAAATGTCGCATTTTGTCACCTTCACGCCGGTAATCATCCTGTGTCTGCTCCTGCTGTTTATCCGAACCAAAACCATCCCGCCGATGCTGGTGGGTCTGCTCCTTATCAGTGCAGCATTTTGGACGTACATTGAAGTAGGCTGGCCAATGGCACTGGCTAAAGCGACGCTGATGAGTACCAGTACGGCGGCCCGTGTGCAGTTGCCCCTTGGTTTTGCCGGTCTGGTGCTCACAATCCTGTATCTGAATGAATTACGCACAACCAAGATAGTCGTCAAACCCACTTACCTGCTGGCCGGAATCGCGGGGGTACTGGCGATTATGGTCTATGCCGCCAACCTGAACGTAAGCGACTCGGGCGGATTTTTCAAGATGAGTCAGTTGCTGATGCCCACGTTTTTCTTTTTCGTGCTGGGTGTGCTGCTGCTGCCCGACGTGCAATTTCGCTACCGGATACCCGCTTTCTGCGTGGGCCTATTGATTTTTCTGCTGCCGAACCTGAAGGTCAATCCCGTGGGTATTGGCATGGCACCCATTACCGAAAACATCTTCTACAAAACCATCAACGAGATCCGGCAGCGCGAACCCAATGCCCGTTGGGTGGTATTTGGTGCCCAGCCGCTCACGTTTATGGCGATGGCCACGGGTATCGACCAGCTTAGCGGGTTGAAAAATCAGCCCGACCTGAAAACCATGCACGTACTGGACCCGACCGCCAAAAGCGACTCGGCCTACAACCGCCATGCCCGCCCGGTGTATTACCCGTACATCGACGGACGCGATTCGACCGTTATTCAGTTGGGGCAGGCGGCTGATATTTATACCGTTGGTGTTGACCCGTGTTCGCCCAAACTCAAAAAGTTAGGCGTTAAGTATTTTGTCTTCGACCACCAGACGCAACCCGCCGAGGTGCGTTGCCTGAAACTGGTAACGTCACTGGGAACCATCCAGATTTACCGTACCACCGAGTAAGACCATGACAACAACGCCAAAAATTTTAGCGATTGTGCCCTGTTACAACGAAGAAGCCGCTATTGCTTCCGTGGTGGCGAATCTGGAGCGGGTGCGGGACCAGTACGGCCTTCACTTAGACGTGCTGGTGGTAAACGACTGTTCGCGGGACAACTCCTTAGCCGTCATCAAAAAAACCGGTTGCCTGTACTTAGATCTGCCCATCAACCTCGGCATCGGCGGGGCCATGCACAGCGGCTACCGTTACGCCTACCGGCACCACTACGACATTGCGGTGCAGGTCGATGGCGACGGACAGCACCCCGCCAGCGAGTTACCCGCGCTGTTGGCTCCCCTGCTCAGCAACGAAGCCGACATTGTTATCGGCTCCCGCTTTCTGAACCGGGTGGGCTTTCAGTCGACGTTTACCCGTCGGCTGGGCATCCGGTTTTTTACGGGCCTGAACTGGCTGCTGATCGGGCAAACCATCCGCGACAGTACGTCCGGTTTCCGGGCCATGAACCGCCGGACGCTGGCCATTGTAGACCGGTACTACCCCGATGAGTACCCCGAACCGGAAGCTATTGTCCAGTACGGGCTGCACAAACTGCGGATTCGGGAAGTCCCCGTCGAGATGCTGGAACGGCAGGGGGGCGTGTCGTCTATCTCGTCGTTAAACTCGGTTTACTACATGGTAAAAGTGACGCTGGGATCGCTGTTCATTTTTCTGCGCCTGAAAAACAGCCGACAGCAATGGATGTGATTCCGTTTAAGGTACAGCTCATCAGCATCGTCGGGGTGCTGCTGTTTATGTACGTCGTCATTCGGTTGATTATTCGCGGGAAACTGCGGGAAGAATACTCCATTGTCTGGATATTGGGAACCATCGTTCTGATCGTCTTCTCGGTCTGGCGGCAGGGACTTCAGAACATTGCGGAACTGCTGAATGTGTCTTATGCGCCGTCGCTGCTGTTTCTGGTGGCTATTTTTGCCATTATCTGCTTCCTGCTTCACCTCTCCATTGTCATCTCGAAATTACAGGCGCAGATAAAAGACCTGGCCTACGCGCTGGCGATTCTGAAACAGGAGCAAACCGGTCAACATCAGTCTGCCCATGCCGGAGAAGCCGGTTCCATACCGACAGCGTCCGACGGTCAGCCGCCTTACACGAATCCGGCAGCAAGCGAGTTGATACCGCCCGTAAATCCAATCCCAACCCGCCGATAAACGATACGAATATGCTTCGATTGCAAGTAATGAGTTTAGTGGTATCGCCGGTGATGGGCGTTTACAACCGGGTGATGGGCACCTACACCGTTGAGCAGTGGCACCGTAAAGGAATGCCCTACCCCACTCCCCACGTGGTAAAACAATCGCTGCTTAATCATTGCCGGCAACAGTATCAGCTAACCACCCTAATCGAGACGGGTACGTATCTGGGCGACATGGTGAACGCTCAGAAGTCGAAATTTTTCCGGATCATTTCGGTCGAATTGAGCCGGGAACTGGCCCGGATGGCGCAGCAGCGGTTCCGCCGACAGCCACACATCGAGATTTTAGCGGGCGACAGTGCGCAGGTATTGAAGCAGCTAACCCCCACCCTGACGGCCCCGGCGCTGTTTTGGTTAGATGGCCATTATTCCGGTGGCGTTACGGCAAAGGGCGATACTGACTGTCCGATATTCGATGAATTAGATGCGATCTTCAGCCATAACCACAACCATATTATCCTGATTGATGATGCCCGCCTGTTTGTGGGCCGGAACGATTACCCGACACTGGCCGAGGTAACCACTTACGTAGCGCAGCGCGACAGCCGCTACCGGGTTATGGTAAAAGACGATATTATCTGCGTCACGTACTGAACATCGACGAAGCTGCTGTCTTGAAAAGTTACATGCTAATCCAGCCATCTGGCAGCAAATTACTGACCAACTTTTGGACAAACCACTGACGGGGAGCCACCACGATGCGGTCGGGGTGATCGTTTAGCCACGCGCCCCACCAGCTAAACGAACTGTTGGCGATGATGGCGTGTCGGCACTGACGCATCAGAAACATATCCTGCCAGCTATCACTTCCCCGATTGCCATCGACGTACGTAGCGGGATTCAGCAACGGACCAAGTTCCTGTTTCACCCAGGCCAAATCATCCGAGAACACATAGAAATGCGGGTTGCTGATGCGCTCCCGGATGTGGACGACGGCCTGTTGGTAATAGTCAATGCCACAGACGCCGTGGTGCTGATTCGCGTTAGCATTGGTTACATAATCACCCCGACGGACGTGCACAAATACCGCGTCGGGCGTTCCGGCGATGGCTTCGGCCATGCGCTGCGTGAAGCCGCTGACGGGCTGCCGAAACCGGAACTGCTCTCGCACTGCCCCCTCCGCCGAGTTGAAATATCCCTCCGATTGCCAGTACCCCACGCAAACGACGCGCTCTGTGGACAAGGGCGGCAACACCAGTGCATCAACGCCATCGGTGGGTTCACGCAGCAGCACCGCACCCGAAAAAGGCAGCATTGCCAGAATCAGATCAGCCGGTGCGGTTCGGGGAGCAGGAATGCCGAAAATCGACAGTTCAAATTGCCGGTAGGTGTACTGGCGGACGACAGCCAACAACCGGTTGTTCAGCAGAAAACCGTTGGCGGTCAGATCGGTATTCCGTTCGGCAGCTAAACGCAGGCCAAACGCATACTGAAACATCTGATTTCCCAAACCGCCCATCAATTCAACCGTAATCATCATCTGGTCAGGGTTGGCGTTTGTCCGGTTTTGTACCCGAAAATTTATCCGCGCTTAGTTAGTTCAAAAATGCCGCAGCCGTAGGTACAGCCGAAATTAGTCCGAACAGCCTCGGAATGCCAGTCGGCGTTAGTAAAAAACTGCTCCTGATCGTCGATGTACGACAGCACGTCGATGTGGTAATCTTTCTCGAACAGCCGGACCAGATACGACAGATCGAATACCCGGTGTGCATTATAAACGATGCCCTGCGGTCCGATGGGCGTCGAAAAATAGAACCGCCCGCCGGGTTTCAGAATCTGATGAATTGTAGCCAGGGCTTTCAGGTGACCGTCTACATCAATCGGATCACCGTAGCGGCCCAGCCCAAAGTGTTCGATGGCGTGAAGGGCCGAGATGGAGTCGGTGTAGTTTACCAGATCGGGCGGCAAATTCATCAGGTCCGCCTGCCGGAAGGTGACATTCGGAATGGTCTGGCTCAACGGCCGGATGTCTAATATTTCGATGGGCCGAAACGTAGCGACGTGCGCCACAAAGCCATCAATCCGCGACCCAATGTCGACGTGCCGAACGGGGGTTTGCTGAAAGATGCGCTGGGCGACAAACAAATCCTGTTGAAAATAATGTTTCACCAGATGTCCGCTTTCGGCGTACCGGTCGAACAGGGCCGGATAATACCCGCGCACCGGAAAATCGGTTCGGCCTTTGAGTTGCTTTTTCAGGGCAGAATAGTCGCTGATGTAGGGCGGAATGGATTTCAGGCCACCCCACACCACCTGCGATCCTAATTTTATCAATCGACCAAGCATACGATCAGGCGTTCAGTAAACTACGGGTTTGATTCATGATGCGGACCAAAAAGCGTTCCGGGAACAGACGAATACCCGCCGTGATGAGTCCGATTTTCAGCCGGTGCATCAACGGAGGATGGTAATTGAAATCGCGGACAAAACTGCGTTTCACGGCCATGTTAATGTCCCATTTCCGGCGCAGGTTGGTAAATACCGTGTTCTGGTCGTGAACCCGGTAGCGGGTGAGGCATTCGGGCAGATTGGCAAACCGCAACCCCTGGTGAATATGGACAAACAAGCTGTAGTAATCGTCGGTAAAGGCTTTGTTACGCAGTTCGTAGAAGTCGCCGTCCACCACGCCGTTGCGGTACATAATGGCCGGATTACCGACGGGAAACCGCAGGTAAAACTCCCGGTAAATGGCTTCATTGGCGAGCGGGAAGGTACGTATGCCCACTTTCTGTCCGCTGCCGTTGATGAGTTCGAGATAACTGCCGACCAGAAACACGGATGGATTCGCCGTCAGGAAAGCGACCTGTTTTTCGATGCGGTCCGGCGCGGCAATGTCATCGGCATCGAGTTTGGCAATGTACTGTCCCCGTGCCTGCCGACTGGCTACGTTAGAGGCCGCTTCACCGGCATGACCCAGCGGTTCGGGGTGAAACAAAACGGTCACCCGGTTATCCTGCCGGGCGTACCGGTCAAGGATATCGGCAGTACCGTCGGTCGAGCCGTTGTTCAGAATAATTAGTTCCAGCGCGGTGTGGGTTTGGGTCAAAACGCTCTCGATGGCTTCGGCCAAAAACCGTTCGCCATTGTAGACAGGCATAATTACCGAAACAAGGGTAGCATCTGAAAGAGTCATTAAACCAGTAGTGACAATTATTGAACCACAATCCGCGGAACGGTTGCCAAAAATCGCACCTTCTGCCGTAATTTTAAGTTTCGTAACAAACAAACTTCACCAAATGAAGCTCAATCTTCGTCAAACTGAGTCCTTTGAAGACCGTCACAATGGCCGGATTAACCGCGAATTCGCTCAGATGCTCCAGACCGTAGGGGCCGAATCCGTGGACGAACTAATCGACCAGACAATACCCGCCACCATCCGGCTCGAACGTCCGCTCAATCTACCGGCTCCCAAATCGGAACATCAGTTTTTAGGCGACTTCAAAAAGCTGGCGCAGCAAAATCAGGTGTTCACCTCGTACATCGGCATGGGGTATTATGACACCCTGACACCCAACGTCATTCTGCGTAACATTCTCGAAAACCCGGCTTGGTACACGGCCTACACCCCCTACCAGGCCGAAATTGCCCAGGGTCGGCTCGAAGCCCTGCTGAATTTCCAGACGGTGGTATCGGACCTGACGGGCATGGATTTAGCCAACGCGTCGCTGCTCGACGAAGCGACGGCTGCCGCCGAAGCCATGACGATGCTGTATGGTGCCCGCCCGGCGACGAAGAAAAACGCGCTCACCTTTTTTGTGTCGGAACGCTGCCACCCGCAAACCATCGACGTGGTCCGCACCCGCGCTACCCCCCTGAACATCAACGTCCTCGTCGGCGACCATACCACGGTTGATTTGACGAATGCCGATATTTTTGCGGCCCTGCTGCAATACCCCGCCACCGACGGCTCTGTATTTGACTACACGGCCCTGATTGCCACGGCGCACGAACTCGGCATTACCGTTGCCGTCGCCGTGGATTTACTTAGCCTGACGCTGCTCACTCCTCCGGGCGAAATGGGGGCCGACGTGGTCGTTGGTTCAGCGCAGCGGTTCGGCGTACCGATGGGCTTTGGCGGACCCCACGCAGCCTTTTTCGCGACGCGTGACGCCTTCAAACGTCAGATTCCGGGCCGGATCATCGGTGTCTCTATCGACGCACAGGGAAACCGGGCCTTACGGATGGCCCTCCAAACCCGCGAACAGCACATCCGGCGCGAAAAGGCCACATCGAACATCTGTACGGCGCAGGTATTATTGGCCGTGATGGCGAGCAGCTACGCCGTGTATCATGGTCCGCACCGCCTGAAAGCCATCTCCGAAAAAATTCACGGTCTTACGAAACTGACCGCTACGGCACTCGCGCAAAACGGCGTTACCGTGCTGACCGATAACTATTTCGATACGATTACGGTGCAGGTAAGTGATGTTCAGGCCGTGCGCTCAGCCGCCGAAGCCGGGCAGATCAACCTTCGCTATTACAACGACAACCGCGTCGGCCTTTCCTTCGACGAAGGCAAATCGCTGGACCATGTCGTGCAACTGCTTTCCGTTTTTGGGGTGACTGCTGACCTGGATGCTTTAGCTGATTCGCTCGAGATTTCGTGGCCGGAGCGGTTGGTTCGTCAGTCGGACTACCTGACGCACCCGGTTTTCAACACGCACCATACTGAGCACGAGATGCTGCGGTACATGAAATCGCTGGAGGAGAAAGACCTGTCGCTGGTTCATTCGATGATTGCGCTCGGTAGCTGCACGATGAAACTCAACGCCACCGCCGAGATGATTCCCGTGACGTGGCCGGAGTTTGGACAACTACACCCGTTTGCGCCCGTATCGCAGACTAAAGGCTATCAACAACTCTTTACCGACTTGAACGACTGGCTCTGCGAAATCACCGGTTTTGCGGCCATGTCGCTGCAACCCAATTCGGGGGCGCAGGGCGAATATGCCGGGCTGATGACGATTCGGGCCTACCACGAAAGCCGGGGTGACTCGCACCGTAACATCGCCCTGATTCCACAATCGGCGCACGGCACCAATCCCGCCAGTGCGGTTATGGCCGGGATGAAAGTGGTCATCACCAAATGCGACGACCGCGGCAACATCGACCTGACTGACCTCCGCGCCAAAGCCGAACAATACAGCAATGACCTCGCCTGTCTGATGGTTACGTACCCCTCGACGCACGGCGTTTTTGAGGAAAGCATCAAAGAAATCTGCGACCTGATTCACCAGCATGGCGGGCAGGTGTACATGGACGGGGCCAACATGAACGCGCAGGTGGGTTTGACCTCGCCCGCCAACATCGGTGCCGACGTTTGTCACCTGAACCTGCACAAAACCTTCTGCATTCCGCACGGCGGGGGCGGTCCGGGCATGGGGCCAATTGGCGTGGCTCCGCAGTTGGTTCCTTTTCTGGCCGGTCATTCCGTGGTCGAAACGGGCAAAGGACATTCGGGGGCGGTTTCGGCTGCGCCGTACGGTTCGGCCAGCATCCTGACTATCTCTTACGCCTACATTGCCATGATGGGCGGTGAGGGCCTGACCAACGCGACCAAACGGGCCATCCTGAACGCCAACTACATCAAAGCGCGGCTGGAAGATGCCTACCCGGTACTCTACACGAATGAAAATGGCCGGGCCGCGCACGAGATGATTATTGACTGCCGTCCGTTCAAACAGTCGGTGGGTATCGAAGTGGAGGACATCGCCAAACGCCTGATGGACTACGGTTTCCACGCGCCGACGGTATCGTTTCCGGTAGCGGGCACGATGATGATTGAGCCAACCGAATCGGAGTCGAAAGCCGAACTGGACCGTTTCTGCGAGGCCATGCTCAGTATCCGCAACGAGATTCGTGAGGTCGAAAATGGTCAGGCGGACCGCGCCGATAATGTGCTGAAACACGCCCCACATACGGCCACAGTCGCCTTGTCGGATGCGTGGGATCGTCCGTACAGCCGCGAGAAAGCCGTTTTCCCGCTGCCGCAGGTTCGCACCCGGAAATTCTGGCCGACCGTCAGCCGCATCGACAGTGCGTATGGCGACCGGAACCTGGTCTGCTCCTGCATCCCCGTTGAGGAATACGTTGAAGAGGTAGCCAGTCTGGAGCAGGAAGCGTAAACCGGTTTGTGGTTAGTAGTTTGTAGTTCCTCCAGCAGTAACCACAAACTACTAACCATAAACTGTTTTAAGGTACTCCGCCATGAGCAGCCCGCAATAGGTGCCAATGGCATTACCCAGTGCGCCGGCCAGAATACCGGGCAGATGCAGGTCGGCACGGTTCAAACTTTTGGTGAGTGCCAGGGCCGAGGTAGCTCCCCCCACATTTGCCTGCGAAGCCACGCTGAGGATGTCCCAGTCCTGCCGCATTATCGCACCAATACCAAACAGGATCACGGCGTGCACGAGTACCAGCAGGCTGACAAACGCCAGCATCGTTAGCGTTAATTGCCCGTCTTTGACCAAAGCCCCCAAATCGCAGTAGGCCCCGATAACGGCCAGGAACAGGTAGATACAAAAGATACCAATTAGCCGAACACCCCGTAATTGCTGAATCTGAGGCAATTGCGCCAGCAACAATGCCAGCGTGGTCAGCACCAGAATGACGGGCACACCGGGAAGATAAGCGGTTACCAACTGCGAGCCGTATAACGCCAGCACACCCAAGCCAATTAGTATGGCCAGGTCCTGAGGGCTTACTGTTTCTACATCACCGATCTGCGCGTTCACCTCCCGCTCAAAACGCACCGTTTCTTCGGCACTCAGGGTAGATACCACCCGTCGGGGGAAACGCCGGTTCAAAAGTTGGGGCAATAACAGCGTAACCCCCATCCAAAGAGCAGTAATGATATTATCTACGGCGATAGCCGCTGCGTACAGATTTCCTTCTTTGTTAACTCCGTACTGCAGCGCAACGGCATTCAGGTTGCTCCCCCCGCCAATGTAGGTGCCGGTAAACATACCACCCAACGCGTAATACAGCGGCCCGAAACCCGTTTTCCCGGACACTGCCCACATCGCCACCAGAACGCCGATCATGGTGCCGCAGGATCCAATCAGAAAGCTGACAATCATGGGTGATCCGGCTTTTTTGAGACTCTTCAGGTTGACATTCAGCAACAGGAAGAAAATGGAAATGGGGGCTAAGTAGGTAAAGATACCATCGTAAATCGCCGGGGGGTTGGTCGATGATGGAATCAAACCGAAGTTGGCGGTCATTGCCGTGACAATAATGACGATCAGGGCTGTGCCTATGGCCCGAAAGTAAGGAAGCTTTGCCAGTTTCTCGGCGATAACAACATTAAGCATCAACACGGCCAGAATAGCCAGCGGGTCCCGTAGTAAAGGCATAATCGAGCGGGGGTTAGCTCACAATATAGCCAAAAAAGCGGCTCCGCAAAGAGTCGCTTCCGTTTCAATCCCCCCTCATATCCTTACCAATTTCTTGCCAATTCCTTAAAACGGGCCAGCAGGAAGTTCGTTTTGGGACCAGGTTTTCCTTCGCCAACAGTTAATTCACCAATTTGGGTAACGGGCAGCACCATCTTGGTCGAACTGGTGGTGAAGGCTTCGTCGGCGTCGTAAAGTTCGGACAGCAGAACCGGGCGTTCTTCCACCTCGAACGCTTCTTTGGCTAATTGCATCACCGTTCGGCGGGTAATGCCGTGCAAAATGTGCCGGTTAGGCGTGATGAGTTTTTCGCCCTTTATCAGGAAAAAATTACTCCGGCTCAACTCACTGATTTCGCCCCCTTTCTGATACAGCACGTCCTGCGCCCCGGCCGCCCGGATTTCGTCGGCCAGCAGAATGACCCGCTTGTAATCGGTGCTCTTTACTTCGGCCATCTCCCGAACGTATTCATCCAGAATCACCTTGATTCCCAACTCGTACTGAATCGGCGAAACGGGGTGAATATCTTCACTCAAAATCAGCAGGTTCGGCTTCTCCACGCTGATGCTGTCTTCCGAATAGCCCCCCGTCAGCACAAACCGAATGGCGGTGTCGGGCAGGCCACTCTTTTCGAGCAACTGCATCACCACGCGTTCCGTCTCCTCCTTGCTCAGCGGCAGCGACAGGTGCATCCGCAGAGCCGAATTCTGAAACCGCGTCCAGTACCAGTCCCACTGAAAAATCCGCCCGTTGTAGGTCAGAAAATAGTCGAACAGGCCGTAGCCGCGCAGCAACCCCAGATCGGTAACGCCAACGGTGAGTTGATCGGTGGGGGCAATAGTGCCGTTGAAATAGCCGTAGTGCATATAAACCCGTTATATTTACTGAAAACAAAAGTAGCCCAAATGAGCGTAACGCCCCGGACCAGGTTGCATAAATCGTCAACCTCCCGCAGCCTTAATCAGTAAGTTCAGCAAACCCTCGTAACCGTTTCCAACGAACACTGAATAGTAATTGACTGGGACGATAAGATCGAAATACTACAGGGTTGCCCGTTTACCCAGAATCCGCTGCTCCGGTCGAAGGGAGTGATTTTGTAAGTTTAATAAATTTGATAACATGAGACCTTATTTTGAAAATCTAGAAAAGATAATAATTAATCAGATTGAATCTGCAAGTGAATCTGTTTTAATTGCTGTTTGCTGGTTTACAAATAAGAATATATACGACTCTATTTGTAGAAAACTATATACTGGAGTTAAAGTAGAAATAGTTATTGACAGTGATTTAGCGAATTTCGGAAGGAATGGGCTAAACTTTAAGCTTATTGAAAGGTTGAGTGGCAAGTTATATGTAATGCATTGCGAAGATGACTCATTGATGCATAACAAATACTGCATTATTGATAACAATACTATTATTACTGGGTCATACAACTGGAGTAACAAAAGTAAAAACAATAAAGAGAATATTATTATAGTTAAAAATGCTGCCCGTACACTATATTTAGATTATAAATTGAATTTCTCTACGCTTGTTAATGTATCTACCAGACCATATACAATTAGTAATTTAGATCAAGAATATGTGATTAGCAGAAGTAAACCTGCCATTTTCCCTTATCGTGCAGGAAAAAAATGGGGATATTGTGATAAAAAAAAGAACGTAATTATAAGTGCATCTTACGATTTTGTGTTTCCATTCAGAGGGAATGAGGCTGTTGTTCAACAGGAAGGAAAAGAGTTTGAAATCACTATAAATCAGATATTTGAAATTATCAAGATCAAGCAGAAAGATTCAAGCGTGTCAAATCATGATGAATATGGGTCAAACGAAATTGCAAAACTCGACGAGTCAACGTCGATTGAATACCTGTTAGATTCTGAAGCATTAGAATCTTCGATAATCTTGATGAAAAGAAAGCATCAAGACAATTATTTTATCACTAATCTATTTGGGGATTGGATCAACAACACAGCCTATGAGGACGTGGCAGACTTTCTTGACGGTATGTGTAGAGTCAAACGAGATGGGCTCTACGGCTTTATAGACTTGACAGGAAAAGAAGTTATACGATGTACTTACCATAGAGCATTTTATTTTAGTAGTGGATTGGCGGCAGTTTGTAAATATGAAAAATGGGGTTTTATTGACAGAACGAATAAAACAAAAATTCATTTTGAATATGATTACGCGACCATTTTTAATAAACACGGTTTAGCAGAAGTTGGGGTCAGAGGAAAATACGGATTTATTGACAGGAACAACCAACCAATTATAGCAATTAAGTACGACAATATAAACACTTATAACGATCTTATCTTAGTTGATATAGATGGAAAGACTGGAATAATAGACTACCAAAACAATATATATGTTCCAATAATATTTGATGAGATGAGTTGGCTATCCTCAAATATTGATACTAACCTTTTCACAGTGTCTATCAATAGTAAAAAGGGGTTAATCAATTCAAAAGGAAATATTATGATCCCCTGTATTCATGAAGACATATGGTTTTATTCTCAAAACGGAACAGTTTGGGTTTTTGATAACGATTTTTGGACGATGTATACAGTTACAGGAGAAATAATTTCCGACAAAAAATACAAACACAACCCTTCTTACTTCCATGAAGGGTTGTATTTAATTGATTCGGAGGATGGAAAGTTTTACGTTGACGATGAAGGCATAGAGTATTGGATTGATTAAATAACCTCTCTACACCAGCTTTTTGTACTTAATCCGCTTAGGGGTAGCATCGGTGCCGAGCCGTTTCCGGCGGTTTTCTTCGTATTCGGAGAAGTTGCCCTCGAACCAGTACACCTGCGAATCGCCCTCGAAGGCCAGAATGTGGGTGGCGATACGGTCCAGAAACCAGCGGTCGTGGCTGATGACCACGGCGCAACCGGCAAAGTTCTCCAGGCCCTCTTCCAATGCCCGTAGCGTGTTGATGTCGAGGTCGTTGGTTGGCTCATCCAGCAGCAGCAGGTTTGCCCCCTCTTTCAGCATCATCGCTAAGTGAACGCGGTTCCGCTCCCCGCCCGACAGCATACTGATTTTCTTTTCCTGATCGCCACCGGAGAAGTTGAAACGACTGCAATACGCCCGTGCATTGCTTTGTTTGCCGCCGAGCATCACCCACTCGCTGCCGCCCGAGATGGTTTCAAACACTGATTTATCGGGGTCAAGGCCGTCGTGCTCCTGATCGACGTAGGCCCACTTGACGGTATCACCCACGGCGAAGGTGCCCGCATCGGGTTGGGTCCGGCCGGTAATGAGGTTGAACAGCGTTGTTTTACCCGCACCGTTCGGGCCGATGATGCCCACAATGCCGCCCTGTGGCAGGTGAAAGCCCAGATGCTCGAACAGCAGTTTGTCGCCGTAGGCTTTGGCCACGTCGTCGGCTTCGATCACTTTCGCACCCAGACGCGGCCCGGACGGGATAAATATTTCGAGTTTATCGTCTTTCTGCCGGTTGTCTTCGTCCAGCAGCTTTTCGTAGGCCCCCAACCGGGCTTTCGATTTGGCCTGACGCGCTTTCGGTGCCATCCGTACCCACTCCAGTTCGCGTTGCAGGGTCTTTTGCCGCTTCGATTCCTGCTTTTCTTCTTTCGCCAAGCGGTTCTGCTTCTGCTCTAACCACGACGAGTAATTGCCTTTCCAGGGAATGCCCTCACCCCGGTCGAGTTCCAGAATCCAGCCGGCCACATTGTCCAAAAAATACCGGTCGTGGGTAACGGCGATAACAGTACCGGCGTATTGGCGGAGCGTTTCTTCCAGCCACAGCACCGATTCAGCGTCGAGGTGGTTCGTTGGTTCATCCAGCAGCAGCACGTCGGGTTGTTGGAGCAGCAACCGGCACAGGGCCACCCGGCGTTTTTCGCCCCCGGAGAGATTCCCGATGATGGCGTCGCCCGGTGGCGTGCGGAGGGCATCCATCGCCCGTTCGAGCCGGGCGTCGAGTTCCCAGGCGTTGTAATGATCGAGTTTTTCCTGCACCTCGGCCTGCCGGGTAATCAGCTTATCGAAATCGGCGTCGGGATCGCCGAAGCCTTCGTTGATCGCGTCGAATTCTTTCAGCAGGTCAACGATCTCCTGAACGCGCTCTTCGACAACTTCGCGGACGGTTTTGGTGGGGTCGATCTGCGGTTCCTGCTCCAGCATCCCCACTGAATAGCCGGGCGAGAACACGACTTCGCCATTGTAACTCTTGTCAATCCCAGCGATAATGCGCAAAAGGGTCGATTTTCCCGAACCGTTCAGACCTAAAACCCCAATTTTGGCACCGTAAAAGAAGGAAAGGTAGATGTTCTTTAGGATTTGTCGGTTAGGCGGAATAATTTTACTGACACCCGCCATCGAAAATATTATGGTCTCCTGACTCATTGTATTATGTAAATTCGTGGTAGGCAAATATCGAAAATAAACCCATAGCGAAGCCTAAAAAGTAATGGAACACGCTTCTCTGGTAGATGAATACGGTTACGTCCAAGACGGAAAGGTATTTTTGAAAGGCTACCTCAGTTACCCCGACC
>JBBQLG010000107.1:0-22690 GCA_038327655.1 Cytophagales bacterium | reverse complement strand
CCGAATAAAGCGAACGCGGTCACGGTGGATGGCCAGCCGCTGGCGGGCTTCGAGTTGAGTCAGTTGCTCAACTGTTTCGGGAATCAATACGGCGTAGTTCATAGTCAAAAATACGTCATCCTAAATTTAATTTAGTATTATTACCCGCCAGGGCAACGACCACGGCCCCAATTAGGGGCCCCAGTCCGTTGAACAGGGTGAATTGGCTAAATGAAGTACCGCTGGCCAGGACCCGCCAAGCGGCTTTTGTACGATTGATGCCTCAACCAGTTATGATGGGCTGAATTCACCAACAGTATACCGCTGGAAGAAGACCCGTTTTTGTTGGCACCTAACAGCATAACTACTCAGAAACGAATCGTTTTAGAAAAATCGGTACTTTTGCAAGGATAATTGATTAATTCCTAATTACACCGGTTAGAGACATTGGTCAGTACTAGTCAGCACTCACCCGATTAAGGGGCATGGCAGACCTATCACCGGCGCCGCAGCTGTACTTCAAGCTGGATTTCACCGACTCCTTTGATTACTATGCCGACACAACTTGGTCTCACCTGCTATTATACCATTCCAGAAGCCGCCAAAGAAATCGGCACAACGCCGGCTATTCTGAAAGCGTACCTCCGACAGGGATGACTGAAGTGCGAACGACTGGGGGCGGCCAAACTAATTCGGGAACAAGAGCTCAAGGCATTCCTGCTCCGGCGAGCCTGAATGAGCAAACAATGAAGCAAAGTGGCACGGCTTATTTTAACTACCCCACTCCGGAGGACCCAATCCATTGACCCGTGGATTTTTATAAAATTCAGGCGACTGCCTTTTATGTAAAGGACGCGGTTCGTCACTACCAGCAGGGCAATGACCAAATTGTCTTAGCCCTTTGCTCAATCATCGAACTACTTGATCCGGCCAATACCGACATGATCCAACTCCGTCGGGATGCTCTGGAGCGGTTATTGTTAAGTAGGCCGCCGGATAATCCATAGCGCCTATCCTGGGTTGACGTGAACGGTGATGGAGCCATAAAACGAAGCAAAAAAAGTTTCCCTGTTGCTCAAACATCCTAAGGTGAGGTGTTGACGTTATCTTAACCTGTCCTTGATTATGCTAAGCCGCCAAAACCAGACTATTTCTTTCTGTGGCCTGTTGCTGGGCGGCTTGCTGACCCAACCTGTATGGGCACAGCGGGACAATAATAACAACTATCTAGATTCGTTACAGGCCTGGAGTCTGCACTTTCAATCCACCGTCATTCTACAAGGACACTTCCGGTTTACTGGAGCAGGGTATCTGGGGAGAAACACCCTTAGTGCACAGGCAGACACCGCACTGTCGGTCACAACAACCTTATTTCTGGGGCGTCGGCTCTGGCGCGGGGCATCATTGTACATAAATCCCGAAATGGCGGGTGGACGGGGCGTCGGTCACCGCAATAATCAGTCGCCTTACGACGAAACACTTTATGCTCACGCCGTGGGTATCGCCGGGTTCCCCAACGGCGAAACCTTTCGGATCGGGAGTGCTAAACCCGCCTTATATTTGGCCCGGTTCTATATAGAGCAGATCTTCTCGTTATCGGATGAAGCTACCGAGGAAGTTCCCTCAGAAGCGAATCAGATCAAAAATCGACTGCCGACCGCGCGGGTGGTCCTGACGGTGGGTAAGTTTTCCATCGCCGATATGTTTGACAACAATGCCTTTGCCCACGATGCCCGGATTCACTACATGAACTGCTCACTGATGAGCATGGGGGCCTGGGATTATCCGGCCAATACCCGGGGCTACACCTGGGGCGTGGCTACGGAGTTCATTCAGCCTTACGCGATCCGGGTAGCAGGTTGTTTGATGCCGACGAACGCCAACGGCAATGTACTCGACTGGAACATTCACCGGGCCGGAACCGTAGTGATGGAGTTGGAGCGGCAGGTGCGGTGGTTACACCGACCGGGTACACTGCACCTGCTGGCTTTTCGAAATGTGACCAAAGCCCCTGTTTATCAGGAGGCAACCCGGCAGTTACAAGCAGGCATTTATTCCCTCAACCCTGACTATATTCTATCAGGAACCACCTACGGTGGGGTCAAGTATGGGTTTGGATTGAATCTCGAACCACCCCTTGGTAAAACGGGTGGCTTATTTGGCCGTATCAGCTGGAATGACGGCCGGACAGCTACCTGGGCATTTACCGAAATTGACCGGAGTTACACCGCAGGCGTTACCTTCGGCGGGCACACTTGGCGCCGACCAAACGATGCCCTTGGGCTGGCCGTCGTACGCAACGATATTTCGGCCGATCATGCGGCTTTTCTGGCCGCGGGCGGGAGTGGGTTTCTGCTGGGCGATGGCTGGTTACCAAACTATGGCGGGGAGCAGATTACTGAAGGGTTTTATAAAGCCAGACTGGCCCGGACGCTCTGGGTGACAGCGAACTATCAGTTGGTGCGCAATCCCGGTTACAACGCCGACCGGGGGCCGGTGCCGCTACTGGCCCTGCGAACGCACGTTGAATTTTAACCATTTTGTCATCCGGGTTATCTGTGTTTACGCCGGGCTGATGACCTGAAGAGCGAATCCGCTACGGCTGTAAGCGGACATTTTGGAGCTACTACAGAACTGTTGACCTGTTGTATCAACACTGGGATCACCCGCCGATTTTTGCTGAGCTAAACGGCACCGACCCAGTAATTCGGTTGGGGAATAATCAACTCATTGTCGGGTGGTTGAAGACCACACTTTCCGCAGGCCAACGTAAAAGCCCGTAGTAACCGGGTATAAGCCCCCCCGATCCACGCCCAGCGAGGTATTAATCTGTAAGCCTCCCAGTGCCGTCAGCGGTACCAGGACCGTCACGATACCCGAAAATTGATTAATCAGTGGTTGAAATGGATTGGTATAGGTGCCTAGATTGTAACTATAGGAGAGTTTACTCTGGAATAGTGCTGGACCGGCCAGCCACCGTCGGGTCGGCGAAAGCAGGGTGCCGGTTATACCAATATGCCAGACCCGTACCCGATTGTCGTTGGTAAAGTCGCTGCCATAGGGTAGTTCTCCGTGAGGACCCAAAGCGGGTGGAATAAAAGGGGTGCCGATGGTTAGTCCCCCGTAAGACCAGCCATCGCGGAATTGGCTGTTATTGAAATAATTGACCCGACCCCGGCGCCGGGGATCGCTGATAATAAACTCACTGCCGCCCTGATTGGTTGTGTTCAGGTACTCAACCACCACTTGCTGAATAATGGCCTTCGGGTTCGTTGATCGGATGCGCAGGCCGTTTAAGCCGTCAGCAAAACTGGTACCGTAAAAGAAAGCGCCCGTTTCATACGGGTTCTCCCGGTAGAGGTAGTACTGAAACCGGTTCGTGGTCAGTTCTACGGCGAAATCAACCGATCCCAAATGATTGCCAACCCGGTTTGTAAGGTCAAAATCGGCGTAGTTTGCGGTGTCAACTACGCCAGTCTGAACGGCTCGCAGTCCGCTTACCAGGCTTAGGTAGTCCCGGATACTGGCCGGTAACTGAGGACTTTTTACCAAACCGGTTTTTACTAAATCTTGACTTTGGCCCCCCCAAACGACCTGATGATTCAACCCGGCATACCCCTTAAAGCGACTCTGGGGCTTGCCTAATCGAATATAAAGTGACTTCTGATGCAGCAGGGCATGTTGAACATAGCGCCCGCCTAGCCAGCCGTGCGCGAAGCTCCCTTTTACGGCAATAAACCCCTTGGTAAAGCCAATGGGCGTGAACGAGCGAATTTCGAACTGAAGCTTAGGCACGGGCAACGCATTGCCGGACCAGGCATACGAACCCGTCGAGAGGGTAGAGTCCGCTAAGCCAACATGTTCACGCCAACGGCCTGCATAAAATTCGACCACACCCAGTCTTGCTTTCAGGTAGGCTTCGGGAAGCAGCCAGTTCCCCGCCGTTCCGGTATTACCCACTACGCTTACGCCACCCCCATACGTCAGGCGTCGGGCGAAGAGTCTCAATGAATCATAGTCGATTGAAGCCTTTAGGCGCAGCGTCGCGAGGGGTTTGTTGAGCGGTACGATACCATACTGGTTACTGCGCAGCCAGAACGGGGTTCGCCCGGCGGATAGCCCAAACGTTCCCGCTTCGGCAGTGATGTTTAGTACTCGTTGGGCACTGACGGGTAAACACGCCAGACTATTTAACAGGGTAATAAGCATCAGCCTATAGAATCGGTCGTTCATTTTTGTCACCAATAGTTAAATCACGTTCACCGGCTATTTTCGTAACAACCAGGACTCCCCCTTTGCCAGCCAACAGCCAACTATAGCACACTCATCGCATTGGCAACCGTTTATTTTACTCGTAGTGGCCGGGTCAGATAATATGCATTTTGCGCTTAAACCTACGTTGGTGAATAGGCCGGCAGCACGAAACCCGCTAGTTTCTCGAAATCAAACAACGGATTGGTGGGCGTGAGGGCGGTAAAGGGACGGACTGGTACGGTGAAAGACGACCGCATCGGCGTACCGGTCAGCAGGGCCGTTAGTAGGGTTAGACTTGTTGGTTTCATCAGTTCATGCGGGATATAGTTGAGCTTCCCGTTTAGTTTACCCGGCCCAGTGCCGGGGTATACCTATTGGGTGGTCACCACTTAAAAGAAGGACCGGTGCCGGTCTTACTTTAAGCCGGAGGGCGTATCGTCTGCCGCCGATGCTGATAAGCCCGGCCCGCCGCAGGAGTACGCCACCAAATACTGGCCACCCGGCCCCTCCCCACGGGTCGGGTACTCATAGATTTTTTAGCAGTCGTGTAAGACAAGTGGCGACGGCCGGATCGGTCAGGACGTAGGCAAAACTCGGGCCCTGCCGGCGGCGAGTCAACAGGCCGGTGTTTTCCAGGTATCTGATATGATGGGTAAGCTCGGCGGGCTTCACGTTTAAGCGGGCTTCGAGCATAGGGATCGTTAAAGTGGTTTGCTGGTGGAACTGTAGCAGTAGCCTTTGCCGGATAGGGTGAGACAGCGCCTTTAGTATAAAAGTAGCTTTATTAAGTCGTTGGTTGTCTGTCATTTATAAAGATACCTTCAAGGGACTCCAATGCTATATTGCCACAGACAGTGTTCATCGAATACGTGTTCCGGTCGGTAGGCGATCATCAGCCGTGATCCTGCTAAATTTAAGCCGGTTTTAATTAACGTTTTAATCCTTAAGTAGTTGTATTTAGGCACCAACAGGTAGTTGGTGTTCTACAAGAACCTTAAATAAACCATTATTGTATAAAAACTGCCTTGTATGCGCTGTTACTGACGGTCGCCCTGACGGGTGTTTCCCAGGGGCAGGAGACTAAAAAGATGGCCCGTAAGGAGCACAAAATGGCTCACAAAATGGACAGCAAAGCCGCCGATGCCAAAGAAGACATGAAGGACGACAAGGCGAAGATGGACAAGAAGATGATGAAGGAAGAGAAGAAGATGAAGAACTGATTCAGCGTCAACAAGGTGCCCTCCTGAACCAGGTCTGCTGTGCAGCAGACCTGGTTTTTTTTGGTCCTCTCCAATTATCCGCTTGTTCAGGCACACTTTAGGGCGAACTGCACTTATTTCGCGCGCACAGTTGTGGCTTCGGGTTGTATCCGTTCATAATCATCGGGGTCGACCAAGCGGGTTTGCTGGCGGTACGTAGCCGCCAACCCCGGCCAGACGGTCGTGTTGCGCCCCTGCCGGTTGAGAAACCAGCTCTGGCAACCCGTCGCCCAGACGGTGCCCGCCAGGCGCTGCTGAATCTGATCATTGTAAGCCGCCTCTACCGGTGCTTTAACGTCCAGAAACGTGGGTTCGGGGCGCTGACGGAGTAAATTGAGGTAGGCCATTACGTAGTTGAGCTGTGATTCGATGATGTGAACAATCGAATTATGGCCCAGTCCCGAGTTGGGCCCCACCATAAACAAAAAATTGGGAAATCCCGACACGGCGACGCCCTTATAGGCCTGGGCCCCCAGTTCCTGCCAGCGATCAAACAGATTGACCCCCTCCCGTCCCACGATCTGTAGCGTCGAAATAATATCGGCCACCCTGAACCCCGTGCAAAAAATAATCGCGTCGGCGGGGCGTTCAACCCCGTCGTTTGCCACGATCCCCCTGGGCGTTAGCTGCTCAATGGGTGCCGTAATAAGATCAACGTTAGGACGGTTCAACGCGGGATAGTAGTCGTCGGAAACCAGGACCCGTTTGCACCCGAAGGTGTAGTCCGGCGTTGCTTTTCGGCGCAGGTCAGGGTCTTTCAGGGTGGTTTCCAGATGGGTTTTGGCGACGCCGGTGGCAATTTTATTGAACGGTCGACTACCAATAAAGGAGAAACCCGTCAGCTCCCGAAGCCAGTAAATCCAGGACCGGTAAAGTCGCTGAATCAGGGGAGCCTTCCGAAAGAGCCGTTGCAGTCGGGGCGAAAGCGCTTGATCGAGCCGCGGGGTTACGTAGGGAGCTGTTCGCTGGTAAATCGTTACGCGGGCGGCTATCTTGGAAAGTGCCGGTACGATCTGAATGGCACTGGCTCCGGTACCCACCACTGCTACTTGCTGGTTCGTCAGGTCAGTGGCTGAATCCCACCGGCTGGAGTGAAACGCCGGGCCCGCAAACGTAGCCTGACCCGGTAGAATGGGGGTACTCGGCCGACTGAAGGGTCCCGTAGCCACCACCACCACCCGTGCGGTTAGCGGCACTCCCCTCGTATCGGTGAGCTGCCAGTAGCCCGCAGCTTCATTGAATACGGTATGGCCGATCTCTGTATTATAGCGAATGTGCGCCCGCAGACCATACGTGTCCACACACTGCCGGAGGTAGCCGAGTATTTCGGGTTGCCGGGCATACCGGCGCGACCAAGCAGGATTAGGTTCGAACGAGAAGGAGTATAAATGGGAAGGCACATCGCAGGCGCAGCCGGGATAGGTATTGTCGCGCCAGGTACCGCCTACCTGACTGGCCCGCTCGAAGACGGTAAATAATGTTTTACCCGCTTTTATCAAGCGTATCGCGGCCCCCAGACCGGCGAATCCGGCCCCGATTATCGCTACCTCAACGTCTGCTTTCATGGCTTATCAAAACTCAACGGAACGTGATTCATTTAACAACCCGAAGGTAAGCAGGCGCGGAGTGCTGAAAATGATTTAGTCCGAAAAGTCAGCCTGCGGGACGGCGGCCTCCTGCCGGAACGAATCGACCCATGACGACGACGGATGGGATAGTCCCCCAACGGGCGTAGGGGATGCGTCGGGGGACTGTCCGGCACAACGGAAAATATCGCCCCGGCCGGCCGTATGCCAGCTAAAATTCAGGAAGAAGGCCATGCGGTGAATCGGTTATAGGGTGGATCGGTCAGCCATGTTGATGATCCAGATGAACGAACTACGGCCCAAAGGAAGGAGCTGGCATTGGCATCCACGTCGAGTGATCACCGGACGAATAAGCCGCCGGTCAAGATTATAATAGCATTAAAATCCCGGACAATCGCTTTGTACCGGTGGTTGCATCGTTAACTGTTTGAGGGGCATAGGATGCCCCTCAGCCACTATCCCCCTTCTATACCCATGAACGCCTTTATGGCTAAACAGCTCCTCCTCCGTCCGTTTCTTGTACTGGCCTTGGCTGGTCTGATTGGTTTGGCCGGTTGCCGCTCGACGGGTACCGACCCCGCCACCACTACCTTCCCCGCCGATGTAGCCGTAAAACCGCTACCCGGCGCACTCACGTTTTTTGCGTTTGGCGACTGGGGGGTGTACGGCTTAGGCGATCAGGGCATCGTGGCTAACCGGCTGGATCGGTACGCACAGTTTCTCAAACCCGCTTTTATTACCCTGCTGGGTGATAATTTTTACACCGCCGGGGTTAAAAGTACGACTGACCCCCAGTGGAAACAGTCGTTTGAGAACGTCTACAACGGAAACTACCTGCCCCAGCCGTTTTATGCCCTGCTGGGCAACCACGATTATCAGCAAAGTACGCAGGCCGAAATCGACTACGGTAAGCTAAACCCCCGCTGGATCATGCCCGCCCGCTACTACACCCAGGTGTACCCCGTCGACGCGGGCACCAAGCTGCGGATTGTTTTTTTAGACACCTCGCCCTTCGTCACGGAGTACCGCAACAATGCGGGCGCCTACCCCGACCTGTTGGCCCAAAACACGGTCCGGCAGGTGGCCTGGTTAGACAGTGTGCTCAGCCAGGCCACCGAACGCTGGACCATCGTGCTGGGGCACCATCCGATCTATTCCGTGGGGACTGACCACGGGGGGCAGCCCGAATTACAACAGCAAATCCAGCCGCTACTGGCCAAATACAAAGTGCCCCTCTACATGGATGGTCACTCGCACACCCTACAGCACCTGCGCCCGGCCGGTTCGACTACGGACTACATCGTGTCGGGCGGGGGCGGGGCACCCATCGGGCCGCCGCCCTCCGCTGATCCCACAGCGCTGTTTGCCCAGAATGTATACGGCTTCGCGGTCGTGTCGGCCAACGCCAGTCAGTTACAGGTTTCGCTGGTGGACGAGCGGGGGAAATTGCTGTATCAGATGCAACGGTAAATAGCTGCGGTCGGGTTTGACACTGTTGAATAAGTTGATCTGATCGTGATAAGTAGCGATGGCTCTTTGCCGAATAAGCCCATTGAATCTTTAGGTACACCCTGAAACGGGCGCTCCGGCGAGATCCGTAAGCGATGCAGCCGCACCAGTACCCTAATGTCTCGCTGGATAGTGCGGAAGGATAACAGAAGCAAAAGGCCCACTTCAAACCGATTCACTAGTGTCGTCTGATAGCCAAAGGCTGCGTACATTCAGTTTTCGCTGAAAACGGCCGTTGGTGATCGGATCCCATTGACAAAGGACTCGTTAACAGCCAATACGTAGCACTCACTGGTTTATCCCCCTGAATGGTTGGATAAATTGTGGCTATCCGCCACGAAGTTGAGGCGAATCTGGAAAATAGGTGTCCCTATGAAGACTGTTCATAGTACGACTCAAAGCACTCATTTTTCCCTATTTTGGCAGGAGGCGTGGTGGTAGATTGCCATTGGTGAGTTGGACAAGCCCACAAGACATCTGACGAGCGGTTTGCCTATGCGCGTACTCTATCCATCGATGCCAAAGCTATTTGGGGTGAATGCTCAGGTTAACGAGGCTAAATTAACGGTACAGACCGAAGCGATTCGTAAAGTATCACGTCATGGGGAATTAACGATTACTGAAATCGCTGAAGACATAGGCATAGTTATTGAGTTCATTGAGTAATTGCGACGGGGTAGTGCGTCCATAAATTAACCATACTGAACACCTTTTTCTGTCCATTTAAAATTTCTGCCAGTTAGGGCGGACTCTGGCTTGGATTGTTACACGAACTGTACCGAAAAATCAACCATTTTTCTTGTGGCTGTTATCCGATTCCTTTTTACAATCAGTAGCCTGCTACTGGCTTGTCATCCGACCACGACCCCGGTGCCCTTACCCCAGCGGTTTGCTTTACCTGGTCAGTACGAGGTTATTGTGCTTCGGGAGTCCCCCTATACAGACACAAACGTTGATGATGTGGTGCTTTATGATACGACGAGTCTGGACGCGGTCAGGTCGCCGATTACCCTCACGTTCTCTCAGAGCGATTCGCTCTCGACGTTGAGCATCCCGTCAAATTCACCTTACATGCCCTATTTTGACGAAGCGGGTCTGATTAACCTCCACCACTGGACACTATCGGATAATTCATTGGTAATCACAAGTGATTTTGGTCAGTCCACGGTCTACACGGTGGAATTGGCGGATCATCTGGTTACCTTAACCTGGGTTGGTGAATATAATGACCCCATCAGTATAGACCAATTGACGGTTACCTACTCACTCTTTCTTAGAAAGCGCTGATCTGCTTACACTCCGTTCTGATCGTGAGGTACTGAGTTGAGGAGGGCTAATTAAGCCGGACACGTTTAATTAACTAATTTCACCGGTACATCAGCAAAACGGGTCATGCATAATCATGCTTAGCCAATTTTCTGATGTACTAACGCTCCCGTTATGATTTCGTCGGTACAGTGTACTGCTTTAATGGGTTGCTTTTATCATGCCTCTTTTTGCTGCTGATAGTTTGGTGGTTCGCTCGCCAATGGACTCACCGGTTCAGGAGTACAGCCGGTCCGCCGCTTCCGCCGATAGTGCCCCATGCCCCCCCCTACATCGGAGATCCTGTGCTTATCCTTAACAAGCCGCTTTCACCCTGTTGTGGCTGCCATCGCGTACCCGGCCACCGAAAGATTGTGGTAGTATTTGTGGTTTCCACGCAATGCTCCGGGTTCTGAATGACAAACGACACCCTGAGCGAGCGGAGAGGCTGGAGTGGCTGGATGGCCCCTATGACCCACCAGCGTTCGACCAGCCAAAGGTCAACCAGCCGTTAATTGCCTTGTCTACTCCCTAAGCATTCAACTGCACAAATTGATTTGGGGAGTGTTTTCAATTGGGCAGTTGACAAGGGACTTGCTATACGGGTAGAACCACTAAGTTTAGTCAAGTGTAAAGTATTCGTTTAGCTGTCTAAGCAACCAAAACAGGAAAATAAAGCTACATGGCAATATTCCGGAGGTGTGCGCCAGCCCAGGCACTAAGATGCCTTACGTTCACTCACTTTCCCGAATACACCAGCGTCGAAAGCTACTTTATACGTTTCATAATCGGTGTGTACCTGCCGGGCGCAGATCGAACTCCACCGTAATATATCGACTACCCAGTCGGGTTGAGCCGCAAATGCCATTAGTTCATCAGCAATCGCCGATCCCTGATGACCGCCACTGCGAAGATGGGCCGAAGCCGTCAGTTGACCCATCATTTCCAGTAATTGAGCAAGCCTGCGTACGTTCCGTACACGTTTGGCCGTTAAATCCATCCGATCGGCCTGCGGTTGCAATGTGCGTCCCACAAAGAACTCGCCCTTCAATCCCGGTTGCGCCCACAAAAGCGCGGGGGGGACATCCTGTAAGCGGTTTTGTAACGTAACAACCCGCGTCGCCGGATCTGGCCACCCGGGCTGAAAAACGTTAACATACGGCGCAGCTACCGACGGGCGGGTCGCTTTTATATCGATCAAATGCAGTTTATCCGTCGGCCCCTTCACCAGGGCTATGTATCGACTCAGGCCCAAACTACTCGTACCGGCTATCCGGCAGGCCGCATCCTGTAGCCGGTATCCGCCCTGGTTGTGCAGCAGGGTCTTCAACCACGGCCAGACGGTGTCCCTATCGGCTTCCAGGGGAAGTAATCGGGTCTTATCGATGCGCAATAGACATTTTGAGCCCCGGCCGTTGGTGAAACTGGCAATCAATTCTTTACGCGACCGATTGGCGGCCTGAGTCAGAAACTCTTGCAGAATACCCGTTGCTGTTTCGCGCTCCACAGACTGGGGTTTTCCCCGGAGTAGTGTTTGTGTATAGGCCGTACAGAACCGGGAGGCCAGGTGCGTTGTCGTTTCGGGCGTATGTCTGAGCAGGGGTGCTGCCACAAACAGACTGGTTACTAGCCGGGCCACATCAACCGTGCAGGGCGCCAGTAGTGCTTCATCGAAGTCGTTAATATCAAAATAAACCAGTCCGTTGCGGCCCCGATAAGAGCCAATATTCTCCAGGTGCAGGTCCGCGCACACCCACGAAACAGGCGTCTGGATAGTGGACCAGTTAGCGGACCAATCCTTGTAGAATAGATAAGGCGTTGCCCGAAAAAAGCGAAAGCTACTTTCGCGCATGGCCGTATATTTCAGGAAAAGCCGGTCGGCGCGCCGGTCCTGCTGAGCTCGTTGAATACGGTCGAATAAAGCGTCTGGTTCGGTCATGGGGGTCGTCTATTGGTGGGTAGCTGAACGCAGTCAGCCGCGTTTACCGGGCGTGAACCCAGCCGCCAAACAAAGGGTCATGCGGGTAACAGGTTTGGTTAAACGGCGACCCGCCGGGCTATTGGCGACACAACATCATAATCGGCCGGATCGATTAACCGCGTTGTCCGACGGTAGGTGGCCGCCAGACCGGGCCAGACGGTTGTATTGCGCCCCTGTTTGTTGAGAAACCAGCTCCGACAGCCGGTTGCCCACACCGTATGGGCCAGCCGCGCCTGAATCCACTCATTGTAGGCCGCCTGAACAGCGGATCTGACGTCTAAAAAAGAAGAGTGAGGCCGGGTATCCAGCAGGGTCAGATAGGACATCAGGTAGTTGATCTGTGACTCCATGATGTGAACAATGGAGTTGTGGCCCAGCCCCGTATTAGGTCCAACCAGAAACAGTAGGTTTGGAAATCCGGTAACGGTTACGCCTTTGTAGGCTTGTGCGCCCGTAGCCAGCCAGTGCTCAAAGAGGTTAACCCCCTGCCGGCCAATGATCCGTAAATCCGAAATAATGTCGGCGACCATAAAGCCGGTACAGTAGATAATCACGTCGAAGGGCCGCTCCTGGCCGTCTTTTGCCAAAATCCCCGTCTTTGTCATTCGGTCGATGGGGGTAGTAATCAGATCTACGTTGGGTCGGGTCAGGGCGGGGTAATACTCGTCGGAAACCAGCACGCGTTTACACCCGAAGGTATAGTCGGGCACTGCTTTTTGGCGGAGGTTTGACTCCGTCAGGGCTGCTTCCCGATGCGATTTAGCCACCTGAGTGGCTACTTTGTTAAACGTCCGGGAGCCGATAAAGGAAAACCCGGTCAGTTCGCGGGACCAGTAAATCCAGGCCCGGTGCCCTTGTTGAAGCCGGGGGATATGCCGGAAAAGGCGCTGCCAGAAAGGCGAAATCGGCTTGTCGAGCCGGGGCGTAACGTAGGGGGCCGTTCGTTGATAAACGGTGAGCTGAGTAGCCATGTCGGCTATTTCGGGTACGAGTTGAATGGCACTCGCTCCGGTTCCGACTACCGCTACGCGCTTACCCTTGAGCGAAACCGAATGATCCCACCGGCTGGAATGAAAAGCCTTGCCACCAAAGGTTTGCTGACCAGGCAGCGATGGCAGTCGGGGCCGGTTGAAAGGACCGGTGGCAACGACCACCACGCGTGCCGTTGTCTGATGGCCCGCCTGGTCGGTGAGCTGCCAGTACCCGGCAGCCTCGCTGAATTCGGTATGCACGATGGCCGTATTGTACCGGATCTTGGTTCTCAGCCCGTACGTTTCTACGCAGTGGCGGAGGTAATCCAGAATTTCGGGCTGGCTGGCGTATCGTCTCGACCAGTGCGCGTTGGGCGCAAACGAAAACGAGTACAGGTGCGAGGGCACATCACAGGCGCAGCCGGGGTAGGTGTTCTCCCGCCAGGTGCCGCCAACCTCGTCGGCCTGCTCAAACACCACAAAGGAAGGCCTGCCGGCCTTTGTTAAACGAATGGCCGTCCCCAGGCCACCAAATCCCGCGCCAATAATCGCTACCTCAACGTCTGCTTTCATGACTCATGGCTGTTATAATTTACCCGCGATGTAAAAAACGGAAGCGGGGACTGAGTAGGGGGCGGCAACCCGAAGCAGAAAAGCCATTGACTGGTTTCCTGCTTCGGGTCGGACTCGCCACCGAAGCTCATCACCGCTCCGAACGCCTTTGTGCGGGCAAGCTACTTTGCGGAAGCGGGCGCAGCGAACCCGTAACGAAGTTTAACTGCTTTTTAACAGATAAGGTGCTTACAAACAAGCGGTTGAATTTGTCTAACTGGCAACAGGCAACCACGACCACCGCATGAATAAGCAAGTTGATTTTCAGCCTAACCACTCCCGCCAGACAAAGCCATCAGACCACAACATCCCGGACGCGGCTCTCCCTCAGCCGGTTGCTATGCCTGAACTGTTCGTAAAAACACCCGTCCAGAGCGGTCTGTTCCAGGGTAGTCAGCCCAACAACGGTGCCTGGCCGGTGGTCAGTAAAATCGGGGACGAACAACTCCTGCCCGCCGAATCACTGACGGCCGTGTTTGCTAGGACGGTCCGGCTCTTTGCGGACCGCCCCGCCCTGCGCTGGCAACAGCAGATACTGACCTACCGGCAACTCGACAACCGGTCGACTCAACTCGCAGGATATCTACGGCAACAGGGCGTAAAACCCGGCGATTTTGTCGGACTGCTGGTACCCAAATCGGTAGAACTCTACGTCGGAATGCTGGCCGTACTGAAGGCCGGTGCAGGCTACGTACCCCTCGACCCGGCCTTTCCCGCCCACCGCATCGACTACATTCTGGGCGACTGCCGGGCGGAATTGCTGCTCACGGGTAACCAGCCCACACCCGACGGCCTATCCTGGGCCGGCCAAATTATTGATCTGACCAACCAGCCGGTCCATGTTGCCACTGACTGGCAACCCGACCCCGTAGCTCCCGATAGCACGGCCTACGCCATTTACACGTCAGGCACCACGGGTACGCCCAAGGGCGTCCTGATTCCCCACCGGAGCATCTGCGCGTTGGTGCAGGCCGAGCAGGCGGTGTTTCCCATGCGGCCCGACGACCGGGTATTGCAGGGGTTTTCGGTCGCCTTCGACGCGTCGCTGGAAGAAATCTGGCTGGCGTTTGCCGCCGGGGCCATGTTGGTACCCGCTGCGGAAGAAACCATGAAAACCCCGGACGTGCTGCAAACATACCTGGAAACAGAGCAGATCAGCGTGTTTTCGACCGTGCCTACTCTGCTGGCCATGCTTGACCGGCCGGTAGCGTCGATCCGGCTGTTGATTCTGGGGGGTGAGGTCTGCCCCGTCGAACTGGTGGCCCCCTGGGCGAGTGCCACCTGCCGGGTGGTGAATACCTACGGCCCAACGGAGGCTACGGTAGTGAGCACCTACGGCGATTTTGTGCCGGGTAAACCGCTGACGATTGGTCGGCCACTGCCCGGTTATCGCGTCGTTATTATCGACGAAAATGGGCAAAGTCTACCCCACGGTACAGAGGGCGAAATCGGCGTGGGGGGCGAGGCCCTGGCGACCGGCTACCTGAACAAACCCGACCTCACGGCCAGCAAATTCGTGGCGTTCACCGATTTACAAACCGGTACCCGGAGCCGACTGTACCGGACTGGTGACTTGGGCCGGTTCGATGCCGAAGGTAACTTAGTCTTTTTGGGCCGCATCGACGCGCAGGTCAAGCTGCGGGGGTACCGGATTGAACTGGCCGAAATTGAGGCTCTGCTGCTGCAATATCCCGGCATCCGCAATGCCGCCGTAGCCCTCAAAAAATCGGCGGAAGGCGTCGAGAAACTGGTTGCTTACCTGATGCCGACCAATACCGAACCCGTAGACGAGAAAGCCCTGCAGGCGTTTTTGTCGGCCCGGCTGGCCACCTACATGATTCCCTCCTCGCTGGTGACGCTGGCGGCTCTGCCGATGCTGACCAGCGGTAAGGTCGACCGCCAGGCCCTGCCCGATCCGGTGGCGACCGATAAAGTCCCGACCCGGCCCCTGCAATCTCCGCGCACAGCCGTGGAAATACAGCTTTATGCCGCCTGGAAAAAACGGTTCGACCCGGAGCCCGTGTCCGTTACCGACGATTTCTTCGACCTGGGCGGTAATTCGCTGCTGGCTTCGCTGCTGATTTCGGAGCTTCGGCAGCAGGTCGCCTTTGCGTTTTTGTCGGTAAAAGACCTCTACGCCCACCGCACCATCGAGGGGCTGGCCCGGTACATAGCCGCACGGCACCCCGCCGTCTCGGCCAAGACAACGGCGCCGCCAGCCCCGGCCGTGCCGCCCGCCGGTTTTCTGACCCGCCAACTAACGGCCAGTCTGCAACTGCTGGTCTGGCTGGCCTTTTACGTTTGGCCGGTGGCGAGTTTATACGCGGTCTGGCACCTCAGCGAGGTATATGCGGTTTCGCTGCTGGTCCGGGCCTTGCTCGGCCTGGGCCTGTATCTGGTGGCCCTGCCGGCATATGCCCTGCTGGCGATAGCAGTTAAGTGGATCGTGATCGGTCGGTTTAAAGCGGGCGTTTACCCGCTCTGGGGCGTTTATCACCTCCGTTTCTGGGTTGTAAAGCTGTTTTTGCAGGGCGTACCGACGTATTTGCTGACCGGTACGCCACTGTTGAATTTGTTTTATCGGGCCCTGGGCGTTCGCATGGGCAAAGGGGTATATCTGGGCACGAACCGGCTCGCGGCCATGGACCTTCTTACCATCAGCGACGGGGTCAGCATTGCCCAGGAAGCCAGTTTATCGGGCTACCGGGTCGAGCGCGGGCAATTGATTATCGGCCCCATTACCGTGGGCGAACAGGCCGTTGTGGGGCTGCGGGCCGTACTTGAAACCGATACTACCCTAGCCGCCGGGGCGATGCTCGACGATTTATCGCTACTCCCCGGCGGGCAGCGCATCCCGGCCCGCGAACATTGGCAGGGGTCGCCCGCCGTCCGGGTTGGTGTCCTGGAAACACCTGCCCCGGCGGGGGCCACGCGTGGCGGGATTTACTGGCTGGCGCAAACGGTTGCTCTGCTGCTGCTGCTGTTGTTGCCGGTCATGGCCTTAGTACCCGAAGTGCTACTGTACGGCAGCTACCTCCAGGCCGCTGGTCACAATGAACAATTGATGGCCGTGTTTCCGCTGGCGGCCCTGTACGTGATTTCGATGGGTATGCTGCTGGTACTGGTGAAGCGGGTACTGGCCGGTCCGCAGCGGGTGGGCCGCTTCAGCATGTATAGCCTCCGCTACGTTCGCAAATGGCTGGCCGACGCCACGATGGCGATGAGCCTGCGCACTCTGAAGCCCCTTTACGCCACCATTTACACGCCGTACTGGATGCGGATGATGGGTGTACACGTGGGGAAACGGGCCGAAATCTCAACAGTAAACCACTTGTCTGCTGATCAGCTTTATTTAGGCGACGAAGTCTTTCTGGCCGATTCGGTGAGTATTGGAGCGGCACGGGTGCGGCAGGGGTTAGTCGATGTGCAGGAAACGCGCATCGGCTACCGCTCCTTCATCGGTAACAGTGCCGTTCTGGCGGGGGGCACCACCATCGGACGCGGTAGCCTTATTGGGGCACTCTCGACCGCCCCCGCCGGGATTTGCCCCGACGACACCACCTGGATTGGCTCCCCGGCCCTGCTGCTGCCCAACCGCCCGGTCCGCCACGCCTTCCCCGAAGCCCTCACGTTTGCGCCCTCCCGGAGCCGGGTGCTGCTGCGGGGAGCGATTGAACTGCTCAAAATCATTCTCCCCTTCACGTTTATGGGGTTGGTGTCGCTGGGGTTGTACTGGCAACTCGAAGCGTCGGCGTCATCCGTCCCTGCGCTGCCGTTTGTGGGTCAGACAGTGGCTGGTTTGGTGGCGTCGCTGCTGGGTCTGAGCCTGGTCGTCGTCGGGCTGAAGTGGCTGCTCATCGGGCGACATACCCCGTCGCAGCGGCCCCTGTGGAGCACCTTTGTCTGGCGCAACGAATTAGTCAATGCGCTCTGCGAAAGCGTCGTGTATCCCTATCTGGTGGGGCCGCTGCTGGGTACGCCGATGGCCCCGCTATTTTTCCGGCTGATGGGCAGCCGGTTTGGACGGGGTGTTTATTTGGAAACGACCGAAATTACCGAGTTTGACCTGGTGCGGGTGGCTGACGGGGCATCGCTCAACGCCGATTGCACCATTCAGACCCACCTCTTCGAGGACCGGATCATGAAAATGTCGTACTTAACCATCGGGGCTGATGCGTCGGTGGGAGCGTCAGCAGTAATTTTGTACGATGCGGTGATGAAGCCCGGTGCCACCCTGAGTGCCTTGTCGCTGCTGATGAAGGGGGAAAGCCTGCCCGCCAACACCCACTGGCAGGGAATCCCGAGTACGCCGGTCGGCTGAGTGCGGACCGATTGGATGGCCGAACCGTGCAGCGCTACCAGCGAAACCCGTGCCGGGCCGGACGATTAGCTGTCCCGGCGACCGTAACCGCAAAAAAGGCACCGTTCCCTCTGTTATCCGCGAAGCGTAGGTCCGGCCCACCTACCTTATCCCGCCTGCAACGACGCACGACCAACCTTTTACGCGTATGACTTCCGTAGATTCTCAGCCGTTAACGATTCAGACGCCGACCAATGGGCTTACCCTGACTGCCTACCGGGGTGTTGGAGCCGTACTGCTGGCGATTGACCTTGATCCACAGCGGCTGACCAACCTGGCGGGCTTTGCCATCTTAGGGGTTCTCGTTGCAAACGGGCGGATTTATACGGTAAGCAACGGGTTTCATAGTTCAATCAAGTGGATTATTGATAATCAGCGCCTTATCAAAAAGGGTGCATAAGAAACGGGGCAAAAACAGCCACTCTGAATAATCAGGAGGGGGAGTTTAACCTGTCAAAAAGGAAATGCTGATTGATATACTTATTACTAAGTATCTGATAATCAGTTTTTAAATAGATATGTAGTTGCTTACCGTATAGATCCGCCCATTTGGCCAAAGAACCCCTGCACGTCCAGGGAGTTGGTACTGCGGTGGGCTTGTTGCTGCTGATAATGCTGGTCGAAGAAACTCACGCTGCTGTCGATCAGTGGTAGGTAGGTCGTAATATCCTGCCCGCTAAAGCGTTCCGCATCGAGAATCATCAGGCAGAACTCCAGCACCGTGTCCCAGGTGTAGGCGAGCCAGTTATTGTATTCCACGCCCGGATCGTAGATGTCCGGGCGTGGACGATTAAATATATATTGGTTGGCCAGGTATTCAAAGGCCTGGGGCAGCCCGAACGTTTCGAGCTGTTCACTAAAGCAGGCCCCGCCATGTCTCCAGTAAAAGCGGCTACGGCGTTCGGCCGTGGGTAAGGCCCGCCGGTAGAACTCGAACTGCGGTTTCATCATATCCACGTCCCCACTCTTGAGCAGGGGCCAATAGATTAATCGCTGATTCTGGGCGGTGAAGGTTCCCCCGCCCCAAGCCCGGAAGTCCGGCGAAAAAGCGAGTTCGGGCTTGACAAATACGGGGTCATAGGTAAACAGCCCCCCATTGAACTTGGTCGGATAAGCACCGTAGGCATTGCAACCCAGCATGTAGCGAAACAACTGATAATTACGGCCCACCTGCCAGGAGATCTGGCTGGTGTCGGCCTGCTCGGGCTGGATGAGGATGTAGCTGCGGTCCCAGAACTGGTTCCACCAGGTTTGCGTGCGGGCAGCGGCTGTCTGAATTGTTTGGTTAGTTTCCTCCCTTCGGTAATGCAGACCCTGTTGCCAGCCCGTCAGGGTGGCCGTCTGGTCCTGGTGAAGAACCAGCGTAATTTGGGCCGCACGGGTTGGTTTACGGCTTTTCAGGTGCCATCCAGTGAAGGGCGTTTGCTGGTAGATACCCTGAGTAAGCCCATTTGGCGTCATATCGGTCCCCCTCAATTCCCCCCCAAAAGTGAGCCGGGCCAGCGGATTCCACAGACTGTCCTTCAGGGTGGCTAACCCCTGCTGATTAACGGTATAATCGAATACGGTCGAATCCCGATTGCGGTGGTAAAAGAGAATGGCATTACCCGCAAACCCCACCTCGTCATGCCGCTGGATAACTTCCAGTCCGGGCAGAGTTTTGTACGATGTGGCTGATCCCTCTTGAATGGTCAGCGGGCGGTCCTGGATGCGCCAGCTTTCATAGCTGACCTAAGCGGTCAGCGGCTGGTGGCTGGTCAGGTCCAGGTGAACGACGGGCCGAAAGACATCGACCCAGATGGTGATCTGAACCGATTGTTGACCTTGTTGAGCCGTCACCCGCACGAAGCCTTCTTTGAGATGGAGTTCCTGGCGGAAGGGCTGGCCGGGGGAAAATGGATTTGGACTGAGTTTGAGTCGCAGCCGGCCCAGTTTAAGCAGGGCGTTATTTTCATCGAATGTGCCACTTCGGGAAACGTAAAGAAGCAGATCGCCCTTTTCAACCCAGACATTAAGGCCCGTGTCGCCCCCGCCACAAGGCATCGACTCCCCCGAATCCCTGCTCTGAGATGTCCAGACAACATTGTAGCTCGCCAAGGACGGTCCTTGAGCCCGAGCGGACCCATGGACCATCAAACCGACTAAACCCGTGAGCATCATCCACCAACACCTACCCGAAAGTTGATCGGCAGACACTGGTGAATCCATATAAGTTTGATTGAAAACGCAAAACCCCAACGCTTATAAACTCCGTTCGTGATGACTTACTGAGCCTAAAAATAGTCTAAATTTTAGCCAATCGATCCTGTCAACTTTCGCGAATTTTTTTATCCGTAACACGCGGGTTTATTCTGACGGTTGTCAAAAACGAATCAAGTGTTTATCGCAGCACAGTTGAATACACGCAAAATACCGTTGCATACAATACTTCTTTTTGTGATGGAGACGTTGCCGGGCCGTGTTTATCTTACCTAGAGGGGCACTTGGCGGATGTAGTCCGCAAACAATAAGACGCGCCGGGCATCACCGGTTTGGAAGAGAAAAGGGCGGACATCGGCCGCCATCGCGGCCATGTCCAGACCCCCACAATGACTCAGAACACGCGTCCGTAACGACACCGCGTCCCCAATCCCTACCTTCATGGCTAGATAAGCATAATTGGGCAACACGCCCCGGCCAAGGAGGAATACTACGTCGTAAAAGTCCCGCCCTTTGTTACGTACCCGGTTGAGAATCGCGTAAAACTTTTGGGCCAACAGTAAATCCAGGGGTGTTGTCTGAAGTTGAGTGAATACATCGAAGCGGTTGAGTAGGTATGCTTCAGGAGTAAAGGCGAAGTGCTGCGGCTCTGTATCTAACTGAATCAAAATTTTTTCCTGCTCATAGCCACTCAAGCCTTGTTGGAACAGCAGGGCCGGAAACTTAATGTGGCAGTGATAAGCCCCTTTCATCACCAGCCGCATTTCTACCTGATAGCCCTCCTGCTCAAGCCCCGCTTCAATGACCCGGGAAAGGGCATCAAAATCAGATTCGGTGATTCCCGTGTTATCGAAGTCGAGGTCTTCCGAGAATCGCTGATTGCCATGCACGATGCGCAGGCAGGTTCCACCCAGGAAAGTAAACCGGTTGGCATACTGACTCTCATAGATGAGTTGAAGTACCTTATGTTGTAAGTATTCCCGCAGCATGAAGCGACCAAAGGGTAGCAGGGCAGGTGGGTAATACGTAGCGATTTGGTTCAGGTCAAGCATAGAGGTCAACGTATTGAGTAAGCGCGTTTATCCGCAGGATAAGCTGTTTGCTATTGAATAGTGTCAGATACGAACGCATTCGCTCGTAGTCGAGGCTACTTCGGAGCAGCGTGGCGTTGAGTCGCATGGCTGCGAAATCGTCTACCGTGGCCAGTCTTGGATGGAGATAGCAGTAATCCAGCAATGCTTTCTCTAAGTAGGCCATCCGCACAGGATGGTCGGCCGAGTCACCCGTATTGAGCGAACGCAACACCTGGTAGCCAAAGAAACATTGGGGTTTGAGGTGTTGGTAAGTAAAAGAGCCAACGGGGGTATGGAAGGCCTGAGTTTTACGGGTGGCCACCGAGGTCATGGCATAGACTCCTTCCGGAATCAGATTGTAGAAAGCCAGGGCGGTCTCCAAGGAGAGGTAGGAAGGCTGGTAGATGCGGTTGGCCACCCAGCCGAGCAAGTTCTGATTGAGGGGCGTTTGCTGGAAGACATACCAGCGATTGATGACGCGTTGGATATAGCCTTTGTGCTGCCACTCGACGAGTCTTCGGGTATCAAAATTGGGAAAGGCCTTGTGGATCTCTTGGGTAGAGAACAAGCCTTGGGACGCGAATTGCTGATAGAATACTGTGTAATTCATTTCTAATAATTGTTAAAAATAACAATTATTAGAAATGAACGCAACTTTTGGTTATGTTTTGTGCCCACTACAGGAGTTTCTTTCAACCAAAATACTGTGCTGACGAAATCACCAGTGTGCGACTCGTTAGTGAGAAAGGCTTTCGGGCCGGGATTCACTGCAAAAGGATGTAAGTCCTTCTGACAACTTGTTCTTTGTGAGGGTGTAAGTCCCTCTCCCCCGATGCAGGGGTAACAGCATCACCCCTACGGTAGCGACTGGCCATCAATCCGTAAAGCGGGGCGAAAAGTCGGTACGGGTCAATCTACAGACCTAATCCCGGCAAGTATGAGTGTATAGATAGCGTGAGCGAAGGTGTGTCAGAACTGTCGTCATTTTCGAACCAGCTAAAGTAGGTTATAAGGCTGGACCAAACAGGTGCAGGATAGGGCCAACCAATTGTAGGGTTGGAATAACCCAGGGGCGAGCGTTTACAAGTTACGACTCGGTGCATCCCTCCATAAACCCGGCAGAAAGCATCATCCTAACCACTCGATCAACGAAGAACAGGAACGAAGTAAGCCTGTCCCGACTCTTGACAGATTCACCCTCTGCCAAGTAGGTGCCAACCGGATGCCGAGGCAGGAGAAGATTGCCTAAGAAGCCAATGACCGGAGTAATGCCCGGTATAAGCTGACGTAGGCACGTTAGTTTGGACGGTTCGCCGCTGCGATTGAAGAAGGACGAGTAGCAGTTAAGATGTCTAAAACCAGTAGCGAACATACCGACAAGCGGATCGACTCTACAAAGGTGGAATGGAGACATGGGGTTCTTCTTCCAAACGTGCGGATTTACACGCTACCAAACTAAAGGCTGTCGGGCGCAGTAAACATAGCCCACCCCCATGCGCAATAGAGTTAGCACGATTTGACGATATTGACGACTGCTTAATCCAAATCAGTATGGCAGTTGCTATTCCCTTTGCCACCCGTCAACAAATCGCTCAAATGCGA